>NZ_JBHSFP010000006.1:0-359522 GCF_042654065.1 Sphaerisporangium dianthi
CAAGCTCAAGCAGTGGCGAGCCATCGCCACCCGCTTCGACAAACTCGCCAGCCGCTACCTAGCCGGCGCCACCATCGGCTGCCTGATGCTCTGGCTCCGCCACCGCGAATTGTCAGACACGCCCTAGCAGCAAGGCGGGCAGCCAACCCCCTCCTCCGTGAAGACACCGGAGGACTGTCGTGCCAACGACGACTCTCGTTTTCAGCCCGTCGAAGTTCACCACCTTGTTGGAGCAGTCCGGCGTCAGCAGGGGCGCGCTAGCCCGTTCGTTTGGTGGCGACGGTAGGCGGTCTGAGGCCAACTACAGAAACCAGATCACCTGGTGGGCCAAGGGCCGCCGCGTTCCGAGTCGGCTCAACATCGAGCGCCTGGCCAAGGGCCTCGGCTGCTCGGTCGAGGACATCTGCGACGAGGTCGAGCTGTGAACGCCGACGAGATCCAGTGGACCTTCATGCCGGACGCGGACAGGGCCAAGCGCCTGATGCGGCTGCTGTTCGACCCGCAGGCCGACGAGGCCGAGCAGGCCCCGGACATGGAGGAGGGCGAAGCCGCGTGACTGCCACACCCCGCGACCCCGCCCCTAAGAACGATCTCCACCACCAGGGAAACACCCAGGGTGACGTGCCGTCAAGGCCAGCCAAACTCTCCAGTGAGGAGGCCACCGCTGCGGCGTTGGAGCTGGTCGCCGACGGGTTCCCCGTGTTCCGGCTCAAGCCGAACGGCAAGGAGCCGTTGATCAAGTCTCCTCACGGCATGGACGACCCGCTCTACGGCGTCTGCAAGGGCGAGTGCGGCGAGCAGGGCCACGGCGCACACGACGCGACTTACGACCCCGAGGTCGTCAAGGAGTGGTGGGGTGGCAACGGCGTCGATGACACGGTTCCCAACATCGGAATGGCGCTGCCTGGGTTCGTGGCCCTGGACCCTGACGGCGACGAGGGCAGGGCGTCGCTCGCTGCGCTCAAGGAGAAGTACGGGGACCTCCCGCCGACCCGTGTTCACGAGACGGGCAGCGGTGGCCTGCACATCATCTTCAAGGATCCCGAGGGCAAGTTCCGCTCGCTGAACGAGGCGCTGGGCGAGAAGCTCGACGTCAAGGCTGGCGAGGGGTCGTACCTGGTCGCGCCGACGTCGATCCACCCGAAGACGAGAAAGCCGTACCGGATCCAGGAGCACCGTACGCCCGCCCCTGCTCCGGAGTACCTTCCGGAGGCGATCGAGAAGCTTGCCGTCAGCAAGTCCGGGGACACCCCGGACGGCGATCGCACCCCCCTGGTCGATCTCCTTGAGGAAGGGGCAGAGCAGGGTGGCCGTGACGAGTGGCTGACCAAGGTCGCAGGCCACTACGCCAAGTCGTTCACCAAGTTCCAGGACTTCCACGCTCTCCTCAAGGCCACCAACGACGTCCGTTGCAACCCGCCCCTGACGGAGCGTGAGGTCAAGAAGATCGCGCGGTCGGTCTGGAACCGGGAGCAGGCCAAGAAAGAGCAGGGCGTTAAGGAACTGCTCGACAAGCTGGCTGAGGGTACCGACCCGGCTGAGGTCATCGCGGCCCTGGAGGACAACGCCGAGTTCGAGCACAAGTACCGGGACAAGCTGCTCAACAAGCTCGCCGACAAGAAGGCCGCCGACACCCTGGCAGGCCGGACCGACGAGTCGGATTACCACCCCGCGATCGGCAGCCTGGCCGACGTCATGGCCGAGGTCGACGAGATGGACGACCCGCAGTGGCTCATCGAGGGTCTGTGGCCCGAGGACGCCTACGGGGTCATCGCCGCGCAGAAGAAGGCGGGTAAGACCTGGTCGGGTCTGGACCTGGCCGTGTCGGTGTCGGCTGGCGGCAAGTGGCTTGGCGAGTTCCAGTGCAAGACGGGTCCGGTGATCTACATCATCGGTGAGGGCGGCAAGCGGAACACCATTCGCCGAATCAGGGCCATCGCGCGGCACAAGGGCATCGACCCTGCCGGGTTGCCGATCCAGCTCTGCACGGTTCCAGTGCAGATCACCAAGGCCGAACACCTCAAGCTGGTGCGTGACTGGATGACCCAGGTTAAGCCTGCGCTGGTCGTGATCGACCCGTTCTATCTGAGCCAGGGGGCGGCTAACGGCACCAACCTTGCCGAGATGGGCGAGACCCTGCGCGAAATTCAGGTGGTCGTGTCGAACGGGAATGCCGCCCTGGCGATCCTGCACCACTTCAAGAAGGGCAGCGCGTCCGGCACCGACCAAATGACCGGTGTTGGTCTCCAGGAATGGGGGCGCGTGCTGGCGGTCGCCAACATCTACAAGAGCGAGATTGATGCCGAGGCCACCATGCGGACGCGGGTGACTCTCAATTGGGAATTCAGCGGGTCGGAGATCGCGCCGCACGAATTCAGCACTACGCGCGAAGTATGGAGCGAGGACCCCAAGAGCCTCGTCAAGCCGATGTATTACGAGGTGTCGGTCGGCGGGGTGGCCGGTAAGCGGACGGCTAAGGACGTGCCCAGGTTGCCAGGCGGGCAGCAGATGCTTTATGACGCCATCGCGTCGATGGAGCCGGGCAAGGCGACCGTCAAGGCTATTACCGCCTGGATGGACAAGCACCGTCCCGAGCGCAAGTCGTTCAAGGACGCTAAGGCGGTCGGCCAGGCTCTGGTACGGCTCCGCGAGAACCTCCCGGATCTCCTCGAATTCGACGAGTCCCCCGGTAAGGCCATCGTCTACACGATCAAGTCTCAGGCCGATGAAAGCGACCCCGAATAGTCCACGCGGCTACTCCACCCCACAGGGGCCCACGCGTGGAGTACTACGTGACCCCTCGTGGAGTACGCCGCAGCAGGCCGGAGGGGGTCCACACCCCCACGTGGCCCCCCACGTGCAGCCCACTCCACACCCCCACGCTCTCTATAGGAGCGTGGGGTGCGTGGGGGTAGCGGCGGGCACGGCGTAATAGGTAATTAGAAATCAAAAGTGCTGGCTGGCCCATGGAAACCCGTTGTCCGGACACTGCCCGGCATATGCCGGACACCCGGACACCTGCACGTGCAGGTGTCCGGACAAGCGCCGGGCGTGACCGGGTGGCACATACTCGGCCGCAATACGTGACACCCGGTCAACGCATGCGGCCACACTATCCGCCACATATAGGCCGCACTATCTGCCATACCTAGCCCGCACTACCCCCGCAGTACGTGACAACGAGTCACGTACTCGGCCCACGCCCAGGAGGCAGTAAATGGTGAGCTACAAGGTTAGGCAGCGCTGGGCTGACGAGTCGGGGAGGCTATCGCGAAAAGGTCTAGGCGGGTGTCTCCCGGGGTGTCTTCTACCCGTCTCCTGGTGCCTTTCCGGAAATTGCGTGGGCAGGCACGGGAGACGGGGGTGGAGACACCCCGGGAGACACCCACGGGGGCACGGCGAGCGGTGGCCCACGGAGACCACGCCCTGGCCGGTCAGGGGGGTGAGCCCGGGGGTGAGCCAGGGGGTGAGCCAGGGGCGTTCCGAAAACCCCCGGGGGCTCTCCGGGCTCACCCCTGGCATGGGGGGTGGCACACCCCGGGCAGTAGGCCCTATTACGGGAGTAATTGTGGCGGGTAAATCACGGTGTTTCGCTGGATATATGACAGAAAAGAGGCGGGTTCGGGTCTCCTGGGGCTATACCCGAATTCCAGTAAGCGACGTCGAAGGCGTCCGCGAAGCCCTGCAGGAGCTATTCGGCTGCTGCCCCCCATTCGAGGCGACCGACGAGCGCGGGGAGTGGCTCGTTGAACTGCCCAGCGAATACGCCGGGTTCGGTCGTGTGTTCGTTGACGCCGGAATCTTCAACCTCGTGACAAGGCCGTGATTAAAGCAAATCTTATGCAGGGCTATTCGCGAATGATTTGATTTTCACGTAGGCCGGAAACGCCCCGACAAGAGGAGCTCGCAATGACCGCCAAGACCACCGCCCCCGCCGCCCCCGCCAAGAAGTCGACCGAGCCCACCCCCTGCCTGTGCGGCTGTGGCGAGAACAGCAAGGGCAAGTTCCGCCCCGGGCACGACGCGCGTCACTGCTCCAACCTCGCCAAGAAGGTCGAGGCCAAGGAGCTGACCCGAGCCAAGGCGCTGGCCGAGGCGGGCAAGGCGAGCGACGCCCTGCGCAACAAGCTCGCGACGATGCTCGACAACCAGGGCAAGCGGTTCAAGGAGAAGGGCGACAAGGCGGTGGCTCGCGCCCAGGCCAAGGCCGCCAAGGCGGTGGCTCGCGCCCAGGCCAAGGCCGCCAAGGCGGCTGCGGCTGCTCCCAGCAGCCCCGAGAACGTCAGTGCCTGACCCCCACCCCCACAACGGCACCCCCGGAGCCCACGCGGCAACCGGGGGTGCCGTGCTATCCCCCAGGAGCAGCTAATGCGCGCAGCGATCTACGCCCGAGTGAGCACCGAACACCAAGTCGACAACACGAGCCTGGAGGACCAGGAGCGCATCTGCCGGAAATACGCCGAGCGGCAGGGCTGGCGCGTGGCCCGCGTGTACCGGGAGGAGGGGTTCACGGGCACCCGCGAGGACCGCCCGGAGTGGCTCCGGCTGATGCGGGACGCCCGAGCCGGGCTGTTCGACGTGGTGGTTGTCATGAACACGAAGCGATTCGCCCGGAGCGTGCGAGTCGGCCTGAACCTATCCTTCGAGCTGGGGGAGCTAGGCGTCGGCCTGGCCATCACTGAGATGCAGCTCGACACGACCACCAGCCAGGGGCGTTTCATGCGAACCCAGATGCTGGCCGTCGCGGAGCTGGACCGGGACATGGTCGTTGAGCAGATGGCCAGAGGGCTTCACGCGAAGGCACGGCGGGGGCAGTGGCCAAGCTCAGCGTCGTCGCTGCCGTACGGCTACACGCTGGAGGGCCAGGGGCGAACCAACCGCGTGGTGATACATCAGGGCGAGGCGGCGATGCTGCGCGCCGTGCTGGGCTGGGTCGTCGATGAGGGCTTGACCAGGGGGCAGGCCACGATCCGGCTGAACGCCCAGGGCTACCGGCAGCGCAACGGCAAGCCGTTCCACCAGGACAACCTGCGGGACATTCTGCGCAACCCCAGCTTGAAGGGCGAGCTGACCTGGGGCGGCAGCGGCAAGTACGGCGACCCGGTGCGCATCCAGGTCGAGCCGATCGTGAGCGAGGCCAGGTGGCAGGCTCTCCAGCGTGCGCTCAGCCGCAACAGCATGGTGACGGGCGAACGAGGTGCGTTCCCCTGAACCAGGGGCGGATGGTCTCGCCGTGCGGGCAGGCTTACGGGGGCATCGCTCGTGACGGCATCTACAAGTGCAGGGGCAGGCGGTGGAACGCTCAGGGCCGAGCCAAGTGCGGATGCGTGAATCTCAAGGTGGAGCCGACCGAGGCTCGCGTGTGGGCAGCGCTGACTGAGCTGCTGGGCGATCCCGAGCGGCTGGAGGCCATGGCGTCCGATTACCTGAGCCTGCGGCCAGCGCCAGCAGGGACCGATGAGGCCGAGCGGGTGGCGGCCCAGATCACCAAGCTGGAGCGCAGCCTCAACGAGACGGTGATTGAGTACGCGAAGGCCGGACTGCCCGCCGAGGCGGTGAAGGCCGCGACCGAGCGCATCACTGCCGAGCTGGACGAGCTGAGGTCGCGCAAGGCAGAGATCGAGGCGAGCCGGATCGAACCCGAGCGGATCAGCGAGCTGGTTGCCCGAGCGCGGCGGCGGCTGGCCCGGCTGCCTGCCCACAGGCGCAGTGAGGTGCTTGACCTGCTGGATGTTCGGGTGGCCGTGGTCGACAACGCCAAGTGGCCACGCCTGCGGATCACTGGTGTTTTGCCGCTCCCGGATACACAGACTAGGGGGAGATCTCAGGGAGCGCCCTGATGCGTTCTTGCCCCTCGACGTGTGACGATGCTCGGGAGATGTCCGAGACCCCCACCACCCCCGAGGCATACCCCCGCTTGTTCCGTCCGCTGCGCGGGCGGCTCGTGGCGGGCGTCGCCCAGGGTGCCGCCGCCCAGCTGAAGCTCGACCCGGTCGTGCTGAGGCTCGCCTTCGTGCTGCTCAGTGTCCTTGACGGGCTGGGCGTCATCGCCTACGCCGCGCTGTGGATGTTCACCCCGCAGGAGCCGCACGAAGGCGAGGCGCCGAGCCGCGACTGGGGGCAGGTGGCCGCGTACTCCGTGCTCGGCATCGCGCTGACCTCCTTCGGCTGGCTCACCGGCGCCTCCACCGGAGGCGTCGGCACCTGGTCGATCGCGGTCGGCGGCATCGGCACGCTGATCCTGTTCCAGCAGGCCGATCCGAGCCGCCGCCAGCGCTGGATGACCGACGCCGTCCGCCAGGTGCGGCGCTCGTGGATCCGCACCGGCATCGGGTTGCTGCTCGTGATCACCGGCGCGATCGGCTTCCTGGCCGCGCAGGGCAAGCTCGCCGAGGCGCGTCCCGGCCTGGTGTTCACCGCCGTCGTCGTCGGCGGCCTCGCGCTGATCACGGCCCCCTGGCTGACCGGCCTGTGGAAGGAGCTGCAGAAAGAGCGGCGCGAGCGCATCCGGCAGGAGGAGCGCGCCGAGATGGCGGCGCACGTCCACGACTCGGTGCTGCACACGCTGACGCTGATCCAGCGCAACGCGCAGGACCCGTTCGAGGTGACCCGCCTGGCCCGCTCCCAGGAGCGCGAGCTGCGCAACTGGCTGTACCAGCCCAAGGCCGACGCCGACGCCACCATGGCCGCCGCCGTGCGCCGGGTGGCCGCCGAGATCGAGGACGAGCACGGCCTGCCGATCGAGAT
The DNA here is from genome assembly GCF_042654065.1 of Sphaerisporangium dianthi. Lineage (NCBI taxonomy): Bacteria > Bacillati > Actinomycetota > Actinomycetes > Streptosporangiales > Streptosporangiaceae > Sphaerisporangium > Sphaerisporangium dianthi. The sequence continues at coordinate 6,748 of NZ_JBHSFP010000006.1, forward strand.
CGTCTGCGTGGGCGACTGCGACCTGGACGACGGGCTGCGCGCGATGCTGCAGGCCGTGCGGCAGGCGATGGTGAACGCGGCCAAGTACTCCGAGGCGCCGGTGGTCTCCGTTTACACCGAGGTCGAGCCCGGAGAGGTCACCGTGTTCGTCAGAGACCGCGGTAAGGGTTTCAATATGGACGAAGTGCCCGACGACCGCATGGGCATCCGCCAGTCGATCATCGGCCGGATGGAGCGGCACGGCGGCGCCGCCCGGGTCAAGACCGAGCCGGGCGAGGGCACCGAGGTGATGCTGACGATGAAACGGGAGCAGTCGTGATCCGCCATCTGCCCCCAGGGGTGAGGAAGCCGTGAATATGGTCAAGGTACTGATCGTGGACGATCACCGGCTCTTCCGGTCGGGGGTGCGCGCCGAGCTCGGCCCGCAGATCGAGGTGATCGGCGAGGCCGAGGACGTCGAGTCCGCGGTCGGCGCCATCGAGACGCTCAAGCCCGACGTCGTCCTGCTCGACGTGCACATGCCCGGCGGCGGTGGGCAGGAGGTCCTGCGCCGGGTCCTCGGGTCGGGGTCGCCGGTCCGCTTCCTGGCGCTGTCGGTGTCGGACGCCGCGGAGGACGTCATCGGCGTCATCCGCGGCGGGGCCCGGGGGTACGTCACCAAGACGATCAGCGGCAGGGAGCTCACGGACGCGATCGTCCGGGTGTCGGAGGGCGACGCGGTGTTCTCGCCCCGCCTGGCCGGCTTCGTCCTGGACGCCTTCTCCTCCACCGAGGCGCCCTCCATCGACCCCGAGCTCGACTCCCTGACGACGCGCGAGCGCGAGGTGCTGAGGCTCATCGCGCGCGGGTACGCCTACAAGGAGATCGCGAAGGAGCTGTTCATCTCGGTGAAGACGGTCGAGACCCACGTCTCCTCCGTCCTGCGCAAACTCCAGCTGTCCAATCGGCACGAGCTCTCCCGCTGGGCCACCGCCCGGCGCCTCGTCTGAGCCGCCGGCCGGCCGCCGCCGGCCGCGACCGGTCCTGGTCCGTCCCGCCCCGCCGTCGCCGGCCCGCGCGGAATCGTTCGCGATGGCATGACGGGTCGGCCAGGATGGACGTGTGACCCCTCGCGCAACACTGACGCTCGTGCTCGCGGCCGTGCTGGCCACGAGCTGCTCCTTCGCGCCATCACCGAAAGACGGGCACTCCGCGCCCGACCCCACCGCCGCAACCCGTTCCGGGTCCGCAAGCCCGTCGTCGGTCGGCCAGACCTTCGAAGAGGACGTCGAGCTCGCGCGCACCCTCACCGAGCGCTACTGGCAGCAGACCTTCGAGACCGCCGGGCGCACCTACCGCCCGCTGACCAGGTTCGAGGCCTACTCCGGCCAGAACGGCCCCGACTGCGGCGGCCAGCCGTCGGTGCCCGAGAACGCCTTCTACTGCCCCGTCGGGCACTTCGTCGCCTACGACGAGCAGTGGATGGGCTCCTTGTACGACAAGCTGGGGGACGGCGCGGTGTACGTGATCATCCCGCACGAGATCGGCCACGCCGTGCAGGCGCAGCTCATGAGCGACTTCAGCCTCAACATCCAGCGCGAGCTGCAGGCCGACTGCTACGCCGGGGGCGCGCTGAAGGGCCTGATCGACGGCGGGCAGCTGGAGGCCGAGAGCGGCGACGACGAAGAGCTGCTGGCCAATCTCGCGGCGGCCGGCGACCCCACCGACATCTGGTGGCGCGAGGACGCCCACGGCACCCCGGTCCAACGCCAGCAGTTCTTCGCCAAGGGATTCAACGACGGCGTCAACGCCTGCTGACGCCCGTCCGTAACGTGGCCTGAGCGGCATCGGCCAGAGAGGTGGTGGTCATGGACGGCGACGCCGTTCCGGCTCATCGTGTCCTCGCGCCCGCGGTCGGCGTGCTGGTGGCGGCCAACGTGCTCAACAACCGCCTCGCCCGGCGCCTGGCGCCGCTGACCTCGGCCGCCGCCTCCGGCGCGCTCGTGCTCCTGGCGCGGCGCGGCGGGCTGTCCTGGTCCGAGCTGGGCTTCGCGGACGCGCGCCGTGGCGCGCGCATCGGCGGGTCCCTGGCCGCGGCCGTGGCGGCGGTGTACACGGCGGGTGTCCTGCTGCCGCCGACGCGGCGTTACTTCCGCGACCAGCGGGCGCTCGGCCTGTCCCGCGCCCGCCTGGCCGAGGAGGTCCTGCTCCAGGTGCCGTTCGGCACCGTGCTGCTGGAGGAGATCGCGTTCAGAGGCGTGCTGCCCGCCGCGCTGCGCCGTTCACACGGGCCGTTCGCGGCCGTCACGGGCTCGTCGGCCCTGTTCGGGCTCTGGCACATCCTGCCGTCCCTGGACATGGCGGACGCCAACCCCGCCCTCGGGCACCTCGTCCAGCCCGCCGACGCGGGGGTGGAGCACCGGGCGGGCGGGAGGAGCGCCGTGCCGCTGGTGGCGGGCTCGGTGGTGTTCACCGCGGCCGCGGGGGCGTTCTTCCTCGAACTGCGCGGGCGCGGCGGGCTGGCGGCGCCCGCGATGCTGCACCTGGCCACCAACACCCTCGGATTCCTCGCCGCCCGCGCCACCCGCCGCCTCGATCGCCGGGGGCGTCGCGGCGGCCGGTGAGGGGTTCAGGCGGTGGGGACGACCTGGAACGCCTCGGCGTAGGCGCCCTCCGGCAGGCCGGCGGCCTTGGCGTTCATCGCGAGCCAGCCCTTGACGAAGCCTTCGAGCGCGTCGTCCATGTGGGAGGTCTGGCTGACGTGCGCCCGCAGCGCCTGGAACTTGCGGTCGAGCGTGGCGGTGACGTCCACGTAGTGGTTGTTGGCCTGGCCGCCGGTCAGCCACACCTCGCGCGCGCTCCACGCCGCAAGCCCCTCCTCGGCGAGCAGCTCGGGGAAGGCGTACGGGTTGCGCGCGTCGGGGTAGACCGCGTCGAGCGTCGCGCCGCCGACGGCGCGGTGGTCGGGGTGGCTCGGCCCCATGCGCAGGTAGTTGCGCTCGGGGTGGGAGGTGATGACCCGGTCGGGGCGCACCTGGCGGATCACCCGGGCGATGTCGCGGCGCAGGGGCAGGGTCGGCTCCACCGTGCCGTCCTTGTAGCCGAGGAAGCGCAGATCCTCGACGCCGACCACCTTGGCCGCCTCGGTCTGCTCGGTGCGCCGCAGCGCGGCCATCCCGCCGTTGTCGAGCTCGCGGTCGAACCCTCCGGCGTCACCGTCGGTGACGACGCAGTACACGACGCGGATACCCTTGTCGGTGAAGCCGGCGATGGTGCCCGCCGCTCCGAAGTCGACGTCGTCGGGGTGCGCGGTCACCACCAGAACCGTGCCGATCTCGGCGTCGTCAAGTGCGGTCACGATCGTCCTCCTTGGTTCCACTGGGCGCTGAACAAGCGGCGCGGCCGTGATATTTCCGACCGGCGCGTGACGTGCGGATGTCGTGCGGCGGGAAACCCGTCCGGCGGCCTGAGTGGAGCCGAAGCGGTGCCCATTGTCGGTGGGCGGCCATAATCTAGGGGCGTGTCGACCCGAGCCGTGAACCCCATTGTTGATCATCCTTTGCTCGACGGGCTCAACCCGCAGCAGCGGGACGCCGTCGTCCACGAGGGCAGCCCGCTGCTGATCGTCGCCGGGGCGGGGTCGGGGAAGACGCGCGTGCTCACCCACCGCATCGCCTACCTGCTGTCCGAGCGGGACGCGCAGCCTCAGGAGATCCTGGCGATCACCTTCACCAACAAGGCCGCCAGAGAGATGAAAGAGCGGGTCGACCGGCTCATCGGCCCGAGGTCCAAGGCCATGTGGGTGATGACCTTCCACAGCGCCTGCGTCCGCATTCTGCGCAGGGAGGCCAAGCGGCTGGGCTTCACCTCCAGCTTCTCGATCTACGACCAGGCCGACTCCCAGCGGCTGATGGCGATGGTGTGCCGCGAGCTCGACCTCGACCCCAAGCGCTACCCGCCGCGCTCGTTCTCCGCGCAGGTGAGCAACCTCAAGAACGAGCTGATCGACTACGAGACGGCGGCGGGCAAGGCCCAGACCCATCTCGAACGCACGCTCGCCGAGGCCTACGCCTCCTATCAGCGCAGGCTCACCGAGGCCGGCGCGATGGACTTCGACGACATCATCATGCTGACGGTCACCCTGTTCCAGCTCTTCCCCGACGTGGCCGAGCACTACAGGCGCCGCTTCCGCCACGTGATGGTCGACGAGTACCAGGACACCAACCACGCCCAGTACATCCTGATCAGAGAGCTGGTCGGCCACCCCGAGCTGCGCACCGCCGACGGCGATCTGGTGCGCGAGGGCTCGGTCGAGCCCGCCGAGCTGTGCGTGGTCGGCGACGCCGACCAGTCGATCTACGCCTTCCGCGGCGCCACCATCCGCAACATCCTCGAGTTCGAGCGCGACTATCCCAACGCCCGCACGATCTTGCTGGAGCAGAACTACCGCTCCACGCAGACCATCCTGTCGGCCGCCAACGCCGTGATCTCGCGCAACGAGAGCCGCAAGCCCAAGAACCTCTGGTCCGACCAGGGCGCAGGTCCCAAGATCGTCGGGTACGTGGCCGACAACGAGCACGACGAGGCCATGTTCGTCGCCCAGGAGGTCGACCGCCTCGCCGACGAGGACGACGTGACGCCCGGCCAGGTCGCCGTCTTCTACCGCACCAACGCCGCCTCCCGCGTGTTCGAAGAGATCTTCATCCGCACCGGCCTGCCGTACAAGGTCGTCGGCGGCGTGCGGTTCTACGAGCGCAAGGAGGTCCGCGACCTGCTGGCCTACCTCCGCGTGCTCGCCAACCCCAGCGACACCGTCTCGCTGCGCCGCGTCCTGAACGTCCCCAAGCGCGGCATCGGCGACCGCGCCGAGGCGATGGTGGAGGCCTTCTCCATCCGCGAGCGCATCCCCTTCTACGAGGCGCTGAGCCGGGCGGAGGACGCGCCGGGCCTGGCCACCCGGTCGCTCAACGCCATCAAGGAGTTCGTCGCCCTGCTGGAGGATCTCCGCGGCAAGGAGCTGCCGATCTCCGAGCTGGCCGAGGAGGTCCTGGCCGGCACCGGCTACCGCACCGAGCTGGAAACCTCGGGCGACCCGCAGGACGAGAGCCGGCTCGAGAACCTCAACGAGCTCATCTCCGTCGCCCAGGAGTTCGAGGAGGCCAATCCCGACGGCACCCTGGTCGACTTCCTCGAGCAGGTCTCCCTGGTCGCCGACGCCGACCAGATCCCCGAGGGGGAGGACCACCAGGGCGTCGTCACGCTGATGACCCTGCACACCGCGAAGGGGCTCGAGTTCCCCGTGGTCTTCCTCACCGGCCTCGAGGACGGCGTCTTCCCGCACATGCGTTCCCTGGGCGAGCCCCGCGAGCTGGAGGAGGAACGCCGCCTGGCCTATGTCGGCATCACCCGCGCCCAGCAGCGGCTCTACATCTCGCGCGCCGCCGTCCGCAGCTCGTGGGGGTCGCCGGCGTTCAACCCGGCGTCGCGGTTCCTGGCCGAGGTGCCGGGCGACCTGGTCGACTGGCGCGGCGACCCGGCCAAGAACGCCTGGGGCGCCGCCACCAAGCGCGAGACCCGCGCCGAGAGCCGCACCGCGGCGGCGTCGCGCAAGACCGGCGGCAGGGTGATCCCGAACCTCAGCCCCGGCGACCGCGTGACGCACGACCAGTTCGGGCTCGGCACCGTGGTCTCCGTGGACGGCATGGCCGAGAAGACGAAGGTGAAGGTCGACTTCGGTTCGGGCGGCGAGAAGACCCTCCTGCTCGCCTACGCCCCCATCGAGAAGCTCTGAACCCCCCGCATCCAGACGATCCCCGCTCCGGCCGCGGCCGGAGCGGGGCGCGAGAACGGGTGAGTCTCGCAACGGGTGAGGGCCCGAGAACGTGAGGCCCGGTGAGCAGGCGGTGCTCACCGGGCCTTCGTGCTGGTCGGTCCCTTCGGTTCTCCGGTTCTCCGGTTCGGCGTTCGCGAGAGGCCGCGCTCGGGACCGTCGTGGTGAAGCCGTCCGGGACGTCGGAGCCGAGATCGTCGTAGCCGATCACTTCATCGGCGGCGGCGGGGGTCAGTTCTCACGCGTGGCCATGCCGGTGATCCTGGTGGTCAGGTCGGGGATCACCGGGAGGTCTTCGCCGAGGTCCTTCTCGTCGATGACCAGATCGGCCGGGGGCGCCGCGATGACGGCCTTGCCGCCCCAGGATGCGTAGCGGTTGTCGTTGGCGATGTACACGTCGCCCATGCCCGGACCGACGGGCAGCGAGATCTTCGTCTGGAACCGGCGGGGCAGCCGGTCGCCGCCGACCCACAGCTTCCACGGCACCATGATCTTTGGGCCCTTCCGCGCCGTGGCCAGGGACGCGAGGCTCGGAGTGGTCCTGGCGAGCGCGGACAGGGCGATCGAGCCGCGGAGCAGCGTGGTCCTGGCGCCGCCGACCTTGCCGCCGGGGCTCTCGGCCTTCGTGGTCGCGAGGAGGGCCTTCAGGGTCTTCGGCTGGAGGATGTCGACCGAGTTGCTGTAGGGCGCGGCCTTCGCGACGCGCACCCAGGTGCGGCCGGCGGGCAGCAGCTCGTCGTACAGCGCGCTCTTCAGGTACATCTTGCCGTCGATCACGACGGTGCGGACGGTGGTGTCACCGTCGCCGGCGTCGCCCTTGAGAGTGGTCTTAAGGCTGTAGGCGTCGACGCCGGACTTGCCGAAACGCAGGCTGCCCGTCTGCCGGTACGCGAACAGGTCCTCGCCGTCGATGCCCATGCGCGTGTACTCGTCGACCCGTACGCTGCTCTTCTTCGCGAACTGCAGGCGCAGGGCGTCGGCAGGGCTGCCCGGGACGGGCTTCGGAGTGGCGGGCGCCGCCTTCGCGGCGGCGGCGGGCGCCGATCGCGCGGTGGCCGGAGTCGCGGCCAGCGTGAGCGCGGGTGCGACCGCGGCGGTCGCTACCAGGGCGATCAATCGCCTCATTTGGGGGGTTCCTCCCGTTATATGCCCTCGCCCCGTCGTCGAGAGACCTCGGCATTCTCGTAAGTCAAGATCACGGTGAAATCACGACATGCACCGAAATGTGGGTAAGCATGGTGATGCAGAGCCACTGCCGGATATGCGGGAATCTTGGGAAAAGTGGCGTATCTCATTACCCGAGGCGTGGAGGTAATGGCCCCCCGGCGAGCGCTCCACGTCCTGGTGGCGGCTAGGCTTCTCAGGCCAGGCTTCCGGCGGATCGCGGGTGCCTTGAGGTCTGGCCTCAACGTAGAGAAGAAGACAGCCGGACAAGCAAGGACGGACCCTCGTGGACCTGTTCGAACATCAGGCGAAGGAGCTCTTCGCGGAGTATGGCATCCCGGTGCCGCGCGGCGTCGTCGCGCACACCGTGGAGGAGGCACGGGCGGCAGCCGAGCGGCTGACCGGCCGTGTGGTCGTCAAGGCCCAGGTCAAGACCGGGGGCCGCGGCAAGGCGGGAGGCGTCAAGGTCGCCGACGACGCCGCCGACGCCGAGAGCAAGGCCACCGGCATCCTCGGTATGGACATCAAGGGGCACACGGTCCACAAGGTCCTCGTCGAAGAGGCCAGTGCGATCGCCGAGGAGTACTACTTCTCCTTCCTGCTCGACCGCGCGAACCGCACCTTCCTCGCCATCTGCTCCGCCGCGGGCGGCATGGAGATCGAAGAGGTCGCGCACACCTCGCCCGACAAGGTCGCCCAGATCCCGGTCTCCCCGCTGACCGGCGTCGACCGCGCGCGCGCTCGCGAGATCGCCCAGGCGGGCGGTCTCCCCGAGGTCGCGCTGGACGGCGCCGCCGAGATCATCGAGAAGCTCTGGGCCGTCTTCGTGGACGAGGACGCCACGCTGGTCGAGGTCAACCCGATGATCCTGACCGACGACGGCCAGGTGAAGGCGCTCGACGGCAAGGTCAGCCTCGACGACAACGCCGACTTCCGTCAGGGCGAGCACGGGTCCTACGCCGACAAGGCCGCCGAGGACCCGCTGGAGGCCCGGGCGAAAGAGAAGGACCTCAACTACGTCAAGCTCGACGGCTCCGTGGGCATCATCGGCAACGGCGCCGGCCTGGTCATGTCGACCCTCGACGTCGTCGCCTACGCCGGCGAGCAGTTTGGCGGCCAGCGTCCGGCGAACTTCCTCGACATCGGCGGCGGGGCCTCGGCCGAGGTCATGGCCAACGGCCTTGAGATCGTGCTGTCCGACCCGGCCGTCAAGTCGGTCTTCGTGAACGTCTTCGGCGGCATCACCGCCTGCGACGCCGTCGCCAACGGCATCGTCTCGGCGTTCAAGCTGCTCTCCGAGCGCGGTGAGTCGGTCACCCACCCGCTGGTCGTCCGGCTGGACGGCAACAACGCCACCCTCGGGCGGCAGATTCTCAGCGACGCGGGCCTGCCCCGCGTCGAACTCGTGGACACTATGGACGAAGCGGCCAAGCGCGCCGCCGAGCTCGCTGCGGTAGGTGCGTAATGGCAATCTGGCTGACCGAGAACAGCAAGATCATCGTCCAGGGCATCACGGGTTCCGAGGGCTCCAAGCACACCCGGCGCATGCTGAAGGCCGGTGCGAAGGTCGTCGGCGGTACCAACCCCCGCAAGGCGGGCACCACCGTCGACTTCGACGGCGTGGAGCTTCCGGTCTTCGCGACCGTGGCCGAGGCCGTGGCCGCCACCGGCGCCGACGTCACCGTCATCTTCGTGCCGCCGGCGGGCACCAAGACCGCCGTCAAGGAGGCCATCGACGCCGAGATCCCGCTCGCCGTCGTCATCACCGAGGGCGTGCCGGTCCACGACTCCACCGAGTTCTGGGCGTACGCCATCGCCAAGGGCGGCAAGACCCGCATCATCGGCCCGAACTGCCCCGGCATCGCCTCGCCCGGCGCCTCCAACGCGGGCATCATCCCGGCCGACATCACCTCCTCGGGTCGCATCGGCCTGGTGAGCAAGTCGGGGACGCTGACCTACCAGCTGATGTACGAGTTGCGTGACATCGGGTTCTCCACGGCGGTGGGCATCGGCGGCGACCCGGTGATCGGCACGACGCACATCGACGCGCTGGAGGCCTTCCAGGCCGATCCGGAGACCGAGGCGATCGTGATGATCGGCGAGATCGGCGGCGACGCCGAGGAGCGTGCGGCGGCCTACATCGAGCAGCACGTGACCAAGCCGGTGGTCGCCTATGTGGCGGGGTTCACCGCGCCCGAGGGCAAGACGATGGGCCACGCCGGGGCGATCGTGTCGGGTTCGGCGGGCACGGCGCAGGCGAAGAAGGAAGCGCTGGAGAAGGTCGGCGTGCGGGTCGGCAAGACCCCCAGCGAGACCGCCCGTCTCATGCGCGACATCATGCGCTCCCGCTGACACGACCGCGCCACCGCTGACCGCGCCACCGCTGACCGCGCTGCCGCGGATCCCGGTACCTCCAGGATCCCGGTGCCTGCGGGATCCCGGAACCCGGCATCTCCGGGATCCCTTATCTGAGGGGTCCCGGTGCCTGCGGGGTTCCGGAACCCGGTACCTCCGGGATCCCCGTATCTGAGGGGTCCCGGCGCCTGGGGGTCCCGACACGTGCGGGGTCCCGGTACCTCCGGGATCTCGGGTACCGCGTGAGCGCGATGGGTGAGACCCAGGGACGCCCGGCCACCGGCCGGGCGTCCCTCTTTCGTCGCCCTCAGCACGTGTAGCGACGCGGGTGGCCGGTCGCCGCGGTGCACGTCGCGCGCGATCCGCTGATCGTCCCGGGGACAAAGGGGGCGACACGCGGGCGCGGTAGGCCCGTGCGGGCGGGACATGCTGAGAACATCGATGACTGTGACGGCCCTTTTCGACCAGCTCCGGGCGGCCCCCCGCACCGTCCTCAACCGCATCCCCCTGGCGGGAAGCGGTGGCGACGACGACGAGGCGCGCCGTCCGCTGCCCGTCTCAGGGATGCTCGCCGCCGCCTGGACCCTCGGCGTCGGCCTCGCCGTCCTGACCACGCTCACCTTGATCGGGTGGATCGCCGCGCCCCGCGGCGCGTTCGGGCAGGGCCTCCCCGGGGTGTTCCGCGCCGCCTGCCAGGTCTGGCTGGCCGCCCACCACGCGGGTTTCGCCATCCCGGGCGGCCGCGTCGGCCTGCTGCCCCTCGGCCTGACGGTGCTGCCCGCCGCCCTGCTGTACCGCGCCGCGATGTGGATGGCGCGGGACGCCGACCTGCGGCTGCGGCTGCCCGCCCGGCTGCCCAAGGGCAGCACCAAGGACCTGGCCAACGCCCGCCGCCGCGCCCAGCTCGTGCTGATCGCCCAGGCCGGCATCTCGCTGGCCGCGCCGTACGCCCTGCTGGCAGGGGTGATCGCGCTGGCCGCCCAGAACAACCTCACCCAGCCGTTCGTCGGCGAGGCCCTGCTGAGCCACCTCGTGCTGGCCTTCGTCGCCGGCTCGCTGGCGACCGCCCGCACGATCGGCCCGTGGCGCTCCATGCTCCGCCTGCTGCCCGAGCGCGCGCGGTCGGTCGTCGTCGGCACGGCCGTCGCGCTGTCGATCCTGATGGCGGCGGGGCTCGTGCTCGTGCTCGCGGCGATCGTGGCCGACTTCGGGCAGATCCGGCGGCTGTCGGAGCTGCTGGCGCCCGGCTTCGTCGGAGGGGCGCTCCTGCTGCTGGTCGAGACGCTCTACCTGTTCAACTTCGTCATCTGGGGCCTGGCCTACATCAGCGGGCCGGGGTTCGCCCTCGGCACGGGCACGCTGGTCGCGCCCACGGGCGTGCAGCTGGGCGCGGTGCCGGCGCTGCCCCTCCTCGGCGCGCTGCCCGACTCCGGCACCATGTCGCCGTGGATCATGGGTGTGCTCGCTGTCCCGTTCATCGCGGGCGCGGTCGCCGGCGTGATGGTGGCGCGCATCTCCCCGACCCCGCACTTCGAGTCGGCGCCGCTCTGGGGCTTCGTCTGCGGCCTGGGCGCCGGCCTGTCGGCGGGGCTGCTGGCGGCGCTCGCGGGCGGTCCGCTCGGGGGCGCCCGTCTGTCCGCCGTCGGCCCCTCGGCCTGGGAGGTGGCGCTCTCGGTGACCCTGGAGGTCGGCGTGGCGGCGGGCATCTCGGCGGGGCTGGCCAACTGGTGGCTGGTGTTCCACGGCGCCCGGGTCGAGGCCGCGCCGGTCCGCAGGGCGGGGGACGCCATCGCCAAGGTGGCCGGCAAGGTCAAACTGGCCGCGCCGGTGGTCACCGGCGAGCTGCCGGGCCACTGGATGGACGCCACGGAGGCCGACACCCAGCCGATCCCGGTGATCAGGGCCGACTGGTCGGACGAGCACGCCTCGGCGGCCGCGGAGCCCTTCGACCCCGTCCTGTCAGGCGGGCCCGCGGCGAAGGCCCCGCGCTCCGGCAAGGGGGCCACAGGCGGAGGCGGCCCCGGCGCCGGGGCCGCCGCGAGCAAGGCGCGCGGCGCCAGGCGCGAGGAGCCGCGGCCGCCGCGCCGCGACATCGTTGACGAGTCGGACGACCGCGGCGGCCACATCATCTACGTCGACCCCTACGCGTGGGACCGCGACTCCTGACCCTCGTGAAGCCCGGCCCCGTCAGAGACGGAAGCGCGTGGTGTGCGAGCGGTCGCCCTTGCCGCTCGGGGACGGCTCGAACAGCAGTTCGTCGGCGTAGCACCAGGCCCAGTTCTCACCGGGCTCGAACGACTCGGCGATCGGATGCGTGACGTCCGCGTAGTGGCGGCTGGCGTGGCGGTTGGGGGAGGAGTCACAGCAGCCGACGTGCCCGCAGGTCAGGCACGTGCGCAGGTGGACCCAGCGTCCGCCGGAGGCCAGGCACTCTTCGCAACCCTGAGGAGTGTTCGGCTCGATGTCCTTGACGAAGCTGAGGTGGGTGCAGTCGTTCACTGTTCTCCTCGGATCAGAGGAACGCGTGGACACGCGAGCGTCCCGTCCCGGACGCTCGAGAAGAGCGCCCGGAAAAACTGGCTACATGTCTCACGATAGACGGCGACATGTCGGGCCTTGCGGACGGCGTCACGGAGGGAAGGGAAGCTTTACGCTCCCCTTCGGCATGAACGGCAGCCGGCTCTCGACGGCCCGCTCGAGCTCGACGACGCACCCCTGCTGCGAGGTCGACGTGCCCGCGCCCTTCATGCACTCGTTGTACGCCGTCAGCGGCGTGTCGAAGTACATCTGCACCCACAGCACCGCGGCGGCCAGGCACAGGGACACGAGCGAGAGCAGCATCCCCACCACGGCGAGCACGACGGGCCGCTGCTTGCCGGACAGCGACCGCCACGTCCGGAAGCACACGACGGCCGAGAATACGCCCAGGGCCAGGCCGAACATCGGCACCACGAAAGTGAGCGCCAGGGCGCCGATGGAGAGCAGCAGCGCCCGGCGCCCGAGCTCGCTCTCCGACGTCACCGCGGGTGGTTGCACGTGACCTCCTCTGCGTCGCGGAACGGACGGGCCGATACGCTGACGCCATACCTACAACGTCACCTTCGAAGGAGTGCAGCCCTGTCGGCTCGGCTCGTGGTCCTCGTCTCCGGTTCCGGGACCAACCTACAGGCCCTCATGGACGCCGCCACTGATGACGCATACGGAGCCCGTATCGTCGCGGTCGGCGCCGACCGAGACGGCATCGAGGGCCTCGCCCGCGCCCGGCGCGCCGGCCTGCCCGCCTTCGTCGTCAAACTGGCCGACCACCCCACCCGATCGGGCTGGGACCAGGCTCTGCGCGCGGCGATCGCCGCCCACGAGCCGGACCTCGTCGTCTCCGCGGGATTCATGAAGATCCTCGGCCCGGAGGTCCTCGGCGGGTTCTCGGTGGTCAACACCCATCCCGCCCTGCTGCCGTCCTTCCCCGGCGCGCACGCCGTCCCCGACGCCCTCGCCTACGGCGTCCGGGTGACCGGCTGCACCGTGCACCTGGTCGACGCCGGCGTGGACACCGGTCCCGTGATCGCCCAGGAGGCGGTGGCCGTCCACGACGGGGACGACGAGGGCTCGCTCCACGAGCGCATCAAGATCGTCGAGCGCCGCCTGCTCGTCGAGGTCGTGGGCCGCATGGCCCGGGACGGCTGGACGGTCACCGGCCGCCACGTCCGCCTGGGCGACCGAGACCGTCCGAACCAGTCGCAACCTCCGGGCAGTCCGGGAATTCCGGACCGCCTGGACACAGGGAGGAGCACGAAGTGACCCGCATCGCCATCCGGCGCGCGCTGATCACGGTATACGACAAGTCCGGCCTGGAGGACCTGGCCCGGGCCCTGGACGCCGCCGGCGTCGAGATCGTGTCCACGGGGGGCACGGCGTCGAAGATCGCCTCGTTCGGCGTGCCGGTGACTCCGGTGGAGTCGCTGACCGGCTTCCCCGAGTGCCTGGGCGGACGGGTCAAGACCCTGCACCCGCGCGTGCACGCCGGCCTGCTGGCCGACGGGTCCAACCCCTCCCACGTCAAGCAGCTCGAAGAGCTGGAGATCGAGCCGTTCCAGCTCGTCGTGGTCAACCTGTACCCCTTCCAGCAGACGGTCGCCTCGGGGGCCTCCGAGGAGGAATGCGTCGAGCAGATCGACATCGGCGGCCCGGCGATGATCCGCGCGGCGGCGAAGAACCACGGCACGGTCGCCGTGGTGACCGACCCGGCGCGCTACGGCGAGGTGCTGAGCGCCGTCGAGCAGGGCGGCTTCACCGAGCCCGAGCGCCGTCGCCTCGCCGCCGTCGCCTACGCCCACACCGCCGCGTACGACACGATGGTGGCCTCGTGGTTCGCGGGCGTCTACGCCCCCGAGGAGGACACCGCCTGGCCGTCCTTCATGGGCGCGGCCTGGCAGCGCCGGGCCGTGCTGAGGTACGGCGAGAACCCCCACCAGGGGGCCGCGCTCTACTCCGGCGGGCAGGACGGCCTGGCCAACGCCGAGCAGTTGCACGGCAAAGAGATGTCGTACAACAACTACGTGGACGCCGACGCCGCCTGGCGCGCTGCGTGGGACTTCGCCGACCCCGCCGTCGCGATCATCAAGCACGCCAACCCGTGCGGCGTGGCCGTGGGCGACGACGTGGCCGAGGCGCACCGCAAGGCGCACGCCTGCGACCCGGTGTCCGCCTACGGCGGGGTCATCGCGGTGAACGGCGAGGTGACCGAGGAGCTCGCCGAGCAGATCGCGCCGATCTTCACCGAGGTCGTGGTCGCGCCGTCGTTCACCGAGGCCGCGCTGGCCGTGCTGACCAAGAAGAAGAACCTCCGGCTGCTGCGCTGCTCCGCCGGCCCGGCCAACCCCGCCGAGTACCGCCGCATCGACGGCGGCCTGCTCGTCCAGACGGTCGACCGGGTGGACGCGCCCGGCGACGACCCGGCCGCCTGGGAGCTCAAGGCCGGCTCGGCGGCCTCGCCCGAGGTGCTGGCCGACCTGGCGTTCGCCTGGAAGGCGTGCCGCTCGGTCAAGTCCAACGCCATCCTGCTCGCCTCGGGCCGGGCGACCGTCGGCGTCGGCATGGGGCAGGTCAACCGGGTCGACTCCGCCCGCCTGGCGGTGTCGCGCGCCGGAGACCGCGCCGAGGGCGCCGTGGCGGCCTCCGACGCCTACTTCCCGTTCGCGGACGGTCTCCAGGTGCTCATCGACGCCGGCGTGAAGGCCGTCGTCGAGCCCGGCGGGTCCATCAGGGACGAAGAGGTGGTCGAGGCCGCCGCCAAGGCCGGCATCACGCTGTACTTCACCGGCACCCGCCACTTCTTCCACTGACCGGCGCCGGCCGGTTCTCCGCCCGGCGGGCCCGCACGGCCCGCCGTCCAACGCGCGCCACCGCGCCGCGCGGTTCCCTCTGTGAGGGGAGCCGCGCGGCGCGCGTGCGGAGCGACCACACCCCGACCCCTGAGGTTCGCCGGACGGCGGGACGACCGGCGTGGCCCGGTCTACCGTGGACACCGGTCAGTCGTCGCATCTCAGGGAGGACCGGTGGAGTCACCTCCGATCGTGTCGCGCGAAGAGTGGTTGAAGGCGCGCAAAGAGCTGCTGGTGAGGGAGAAGGAGCTGACCCGGGCGCGGGACGCGCTCAACGCCGAGCGCCGGGCGCTGCCCATGGTCGAGATCGGCAAGCCGTACGTCTTCCAGGGCCCGGACGGCGAGACCGGCCTCGCCGACCTGTTCGAAGGGCGCCGCCAGCTGATCATCTACCACTTCATGTGGGTGCCCGACGCGGACCAGGGGTGCACGAGCTGCTCGTTCCTGGTCGACCACATCGCGGACCTGCGCCACCTGCACGGGTGCGACACCACTCTCGCCCTGGTGTCCCGCGCGCCGCTCGCCTCCATCGAGCGGTTCCGGCACCGCATGGGCTGGACCGTGCCGTGGTACTCCTCCCACGGCGGCGACTTCAACTACGACTTCCACGCCAGCAACGACGAGGCGGTCGCCCCGGTCGAGTACAACTACATGGACAAGGCCACCCTGGAGGGCAAGGGCCTGCACTTCTTCGCCCAGAACGGGCAGGACGGGCACGGCCTGAGCGTGTTCCTGCGTGACGGCGAGCGCGTGTTCCACACCTACTCGACCTACGGCCGGGGCCCCGAGGTGCTGCTGAACACCTACAACTACCTCGACTTCACGCCCCTCGGCCGGCAGAAGCACGTCAGCGAATTCCCCCACCACGACAGCTACGACGGCGAGCCCGGCGCCTGCTGCTCGCACCACCACTGACACCTTCCCCGCGCCCGGCATGGGAAGATGGCGAGTTGTGAGCGCGCAGATTCTCGACGGCAAGGCCACCGCGGCGAAGATCAAGGCAGAGCTGGCCCAGCGGGTGAGCAGGCTCGCCGCGCGGGGCGTCACCCCCGGCCTCGGCACGATCCTCGTCGGCGACGATCCGGGCAGCCAGATCTACGTCGCCGGCAAGCACCGCGACTGTGCCGAGGTCGGCATCGCCTCGATCCGCAAAGATCTCCCCGAGACCGCCTCGCAGGCCGAGGTGGAGGCCGCCATCGACGAGCTGAACGCCGACCCCGCCTGCACGGGGTACATCGTCCAGCTCCCGCTGCCCCGCCACCTCGACACCCAGTCGCTGATCGAGCGCATGGACCCGGGCAAGGACGCCGACGGCCTGCACCCGGTCAACCTCGGCCGGCTCGTGCACATGGTCGACGCCCCGCTGCCGTGCACGCCCCGGGGCATCGTGGCGCTCCTGCAGGAGTACGGGGTGCCGATCAAGGGCGCCGACGTCACCGTCATCGGCCGCGGCATCACCGTGGGCCGTCCGCTGGGCCTCCTGCTGACCCGCCGCACCGAGAACGCCACCGTTACCCTGTGCCACACCGGCACCCACGACCTCCCGGCGCGGGTGCGCGAGGCCGACATCGTGGTGGCGGCAGCGGGCGTCCCCGGCCTGATCACACCCGGCATGGTGAAGCCCGGCGCCGCCGTGCTGGACGTGGGCGTCTCACGCGTCGACGGCAAACTGGCCGGCGACGTCGCGCCGGAGGTCCGCGAGGTCGCCGGGTTCGTGGCGCCCAACCCGGGCGGCGTCGGCCCGATGACCCGCGCGATGCTCATCACCAACGTCGTCGAGGCCGCCGAGCGCCACCCCCGCTGAACCGCCCGATGTAGTACAGCCCGACGCCGGGAGGCCCCCGGCGGGCCTAGGGTTACGAGGCTCGGCGGTTGGCGGTCTGCGGGGGTGGGGACTCGCCGGGGCCGGACGTGCGCTGCGGGGGCACCACGGGCGTGGGGCGCACCAGGCCGAGGGCGACGACCTCGTTCGCCAGCCTCGTGCGCCGGTTGATGCCCTCGGGAATGCGGAACTTCTGGTACAGGCGCAGCAGGTGCTGCTTGACGGCGGCCTCGGTCACCACCAGGTCGTCGGCGATCTCGCGGGCGGTGGCCGGCGCGACGAACGCCTCGTCCGACAGCGCGGGCCTGCACAGGGAGGTCAGGACGTCGACCTCTCGCCTGGTCAGCTCGGGTGCGGCCGCACGGCGCAGCTCGACCTCCGGCGCGAAGTCCTCCCTCGGGATGCCGCCCACCCGGCAGCGCGCCGCGCCGAAGGAGACGACGTCGCCGTCGTCGAGCACCCTCCGGGCGATCGGCCTGCCGTTCACCCGGGTGCCGTTGCGGGACAGGCCCAGGTCAACGACATACAGGTAAGGTCCGCGGCGGACGAACTCGGCGTGGAGTCGTGACACGCTCGGATCGGCCAGCCTGACATCGACGCCTCGGCCTCGGCCGATCGTCGTGATCTCGGGGCGCAGTGGGACGACCTCACCGGTGTCCTCGACGCGTATGAACGGCCCCTCCACGGCAGTTCCTCCCCAGGTAGCCCGCCGTTACTTCCGCTACAGCTCCGGCTTACCCAAACGAGGGGTTGGGGAATCTCCTTTGCCATAACGAGAATCAATGCAGAAATTGGTCTGGACCTCCGCGGCTGGTTTTACCAGCTCACAGGTAGACTTCGAGCGAAGATAAGCGGAGGAAACAACACATGGCGGACAACCCCACCAAAGGCCTCGCCGATGTCGTCGCCGCGTCCACAGCGCTGAGCGACATCGACGGCAAAGCCGGTCGCCTCTTCTACCGCGGCTACGACATCCACGAGCTGGCCGGCCGCACGAGCTTCGAAGAGACCGCGCACCTGCTGCAACATGGCACGCTCCCCACGCGTCAGCAGCTGGCCGACTACGGAGCCGAGCTCGTCAGGGGCCGCACGCTCGGCGCCCTCGTCGAGGCCAACGTCGCCGAGATCGCCGAGAAGCAGGGCCCCATGGAGGCGCTGCGGACGCTGGTGTCGCTGACGAGCGCGGAGGACCCCGACAAGGAGTCCAACGAGCCGGAGGCCAACTGCCGCAAGGCGGCACGCCTGACGGCGCAGCAGCCGATCCTCGTCGCGCGCTACCACGCGGCCCGCACCGGCGCTCCTCTGCGCGAGCCCGATCCGGAGCTGAGCATCGCGGCGAACTTCCTGCTGCAGATCACCGGTCGCGTCCCCGACCAGCGCGCGGTCGACATCTTCGACGCCTGCCTGGTCCTGCACGCCGACCACACCATGAACGCCTCGACCTTCGCCGCCCGCGTGTGCGCGGCGACGCTGTCGGACATGCACTCGGCGATCGTGGCCGCCATCGGCACGCTCAAGGGCCCCCTGCACGGCGGCGCGAACGAGCAGGTGATGCGCACGCTCGAGAGCATCCCGTCCGACGGGGTGGCGCGGGCGGTGCGCGACAAGCTGGGCCGCGGCGAGAAGATCATGGGCTTCGGCCACCGCGTGTACAAGACCGAGGACCCGCGCGCGACGCACCTGCGCAAGATGTCGCGCGAGCTGGGCGAGGCCGGCGGGGACGACACCTACTATCGGATGTCGAAGGAGATGGAGGAGGTCGTCTTCGCCGAGAAGGGGCTGTATCCCAACGTCGACTTCTACGCCGCGACGGTCTACCACTACCTCGGCATCCCGACGGACCTGTTCACCCCGGTCTTCTCGGTGAGCCGGATGTCCGGCTGGACGGCCCACGTGATCGAGCAGCACGCCGACAACCGGTTGATCCGTCCCGACAGCGAGTACATCGGGGAGCGCGACCAGAAGTGGGTGGCGATTGACGAGAGGTAAGGGCTGGGGGCCGTACCTGCTGGTCCTGGCGGGCGCGGCCATCGGCTTCGGGGCGATCGCGATGGGCCTGCCCGCTTGGGCGGGCTCATTGGTCGTGGCCGGCTCGCTCCTGCTGGGCGCCGTGCTGCGACTGGTCGTCCCCGGTGGCGACGAGAACCTTCTCGCGGTGCGCCGGCGGCGCACCGACGTCGTCACCTATGGCGTCCTCGGCTGCATGCTCGCCGGGGTAGCCGCCAGCGTCGCCGTGCAGTGGATGACGGGCAGATAGCGACCCGGCACACCCGGTCGGGTAGCCTCACGACGATTGCGTGCGTAGAAAGACCGGTTTGGTCAGCCTAGTCGTAAGAAGTGTAAGAAGGGGAACCTCTAGCATGCCCAAGATCAAGGTAGCGGGTCCCGTCGTCGAACTCGACGGCGACGAGATGACCCGGATCATCTGGAAGTTCATCAAGGACCAGCTGATCCTGCCCTACCTCGACGTCGACCTCAAGTACTACGACCTGGGGATCGAGCACCGCGACGCGACGGACGACCAGGTGACGGTCGACGCGGCCAACGCCATCAAGCAGTACGGCGTCGGCGTCAAGTGCGCCACCATCACGCCCGACGAGGCGAGGGTCGAGGAGTTCGGCCTCAAGAAGATGTGGAAGTCGCCGAACGGCACGATCCGCAACATCCTCGGCGGCGTGATCTTCCGCGAGCCGATCATCATGTCCAACGTGCCGAGGCTCGTCCCGGGCTGGACCAAGCCGATCGTCGTCGGCCGTCACGCGTTCGGCGACCAGTACCGCGCCACCGACCTGAAGGTGCCGGGCGAGGGCAAGCTGACCCTGACCTTCACCCCCAAGGACGGCTCGGAGCCCCTCGAGTTCGAGGTCTACGACTTCCCCGGTCCCGGCGTCGCGCTGGCCATGTACAACCTCGACGAGTCGATCCGCGACTTCGCCCGCGCCTCGATGCGCTACGGCCTGGCCCGCAACTACCCGGTCTACCTGTCGACGAAGAACACGATCCTGAAGGCCTACGACGGCCGGTTCAAGGACCTCTTCGCCGAGATCTACGAGACCGAGTTCAAGGCCGACTTCGAGGCCGCCGGCATCACCTACGAGCACCGGCTGATCGACGACATGGTCGCCGCCGCGATGAAGTGGGAGGGCGGCTACGTCTGGGCGGCCAAGAACTACGACGGCGACGTGCAGTCCGACACGGTCGCCCAGGGCTTCGGCTCGCTCGGCCTGATGACCTCGGTCCTGATGACCCCCGACGGCCGCACCGTGGAGGCGGAGGCCGCGCACGGCACGGTCACGCGCCACTACCGGCAGCACCAGAAGGGCAACCCGACCTCCACCAACCCGATCGCCTCGATCTTCGCCTGGACCCGGGGCCTGGCCCACCGCGGCAAGCTCGACAACACCCCCGAGGTGACCGCGTTCGCCGAGGCGCTGGAGCAGGTCTGCATCGAGACCGTCGAGAGCGGCCAGATGACCAAGGACCTGGCCCTCATCGTGGGCGCCGACGCCAAGTGGCTGACCACGCAGGACTTCCTGGCGGCCCTGGACGAGAACCTCAAGAAGAAGATGTCGGCCTAGGCGGCCCGGCCCAGACGATTCTGGCCTCTACCTGCGGCGTCGCCGTCCGGGTAGGGGCCAGATGTCCTTCGCCTCATCCGCGGCCGGCGCGCGGGTCTCATTTGACACAGATGGGCGCCCTGCCGTGGCGCATCATCGGGCCATCATTCGGATGAGGGGGGCACGTGGACACCCGTACCGATCTTGACCTGTACGAGACCGCCTACTTGTGCGGAGGGGCGCGCCGCGTCGCCATGGTGGCCCTGGTCGCCCTCTGCGAGGACGGGCGCGCCGAGATCCACCCTGGAATGCACCGGGTGGCGATCCTGCGCCGTGAATCCCGCGATCCGGTGGAGGCCGCCGTCATCGGCGCCGTCCCCGAGGCGGGCCGGCACCTCGGTCACGCGGTCTCGGTGGTGGCGGGGTCCCCGGCCGTCGACGCGATCGCCGAAGCCCTGCGCGACCTCGGCCTGGTGACCCGGCGCAAGGGCACCCCCTCCATCCGCGGCCGCCGGTCGTCGCGCGCCCTGGCGACCGAAGTCCGCGACGGCGGCACCCTGCGAAACGTCGCCGTCCTCGGCATGACGGCCATCGGCGACGTCGGGCTGCGCAACAGCTTCGCCATACAGGAGCGCGCGGACATCGGGACGGGCCGATCCCGCAGATGGCGTTCCCCGTCCGGTCCTCTCGACCGCTCGATCGACGCCGGCATCGGATACGGCCCGGCCTCCGCCGGGGGCTGGGACGGCGGCGGCTCCTGCGACGGCGGGGGAGGCGGGGGAGGTGGCGGCGACGGCGGCTGCTGATCTCCGCCGCCTCGGCCGCGCCGGCCCTGGAGGACGACGGGAGTGGACGCGGCGGGGCGCGGCGTGTCCTGAGGCGGGGTGAGGTCACGGCGTGGTATCGGCTGTCGGGGAAGCCGTCGAAGGGCCGTAAAGTTCTCATGGTCGGAACCTGACAAGACCAGAGGACGGGAATGCCGGAGCTCGGGCCGCTCGGACGGGGAGATCCCGAGCAGATAGGCCCCTACAGACTGACCGGCCGCCTCGGGGAGGGCGGCCAGGGTGTGGTCTACCTCGGCCAGGACGGCACCGGCGAGCGGGCGGCGATCAAGCTGCTGCACGTGAAGTTCACCGGCGACCTCACGGCCAGGTCGCGCTTCGCGCGAGAGCTGAAGGCCGCCCAGCGCGTCGCCTCGTTCTGCACGGCCCGCGTGATCGCCGCCGACCTCGACGGGGACACTCCGTTCATCGCCAGCGAGTACATCGAGGGCAGGTCGCTGCGCGCGGCCGTCGAAGCCGGCGGGCCGTTCAAGGCGGGCGCGCTGGAGCGCCTCGCGGTCGGCACCGCCACCGCGCTCACCGCCATCCACCGCGCCGGCATCGTGCACCGCGACTTCAAGCCCGACAACGTGCTCATGGCCGTCGACGGGCCGCGCGTGGTCGACTTCGGCATCGCGCGCATCCTCGACTCGACCGGCACGATCACCAGCAGGGCCGTCGGCACGCCCGCGTACATGGCCCCCGAGCAGATCTCCGGGGGAGAGGTGGGGCCGCCCGCCGACGTGTTCGCGTGGGGCTCGACCATCGCCTTCGCCGCCACGGGCGCGGCGCCCTTCGGCGGCACCTCCATCGCCGTCGTCCTCAACCGCGTGCTCAACCACGAGGCCGACCTGAGCGCCATGCCAGAGCCGCTGCGCGGCGTCGTCCGCGCCTGCCTCAGCAAAGATCCGCGCTCCCGCCCGACGGCCGACCGCGTGCTGCTGCGGCTGCTCGGGCACACCGACGCGACCGGCGCGTCCACCGCCGTGCTGAGCGAGGGCGCCGAACTGGCGGGCAGGGAGACCGGCGAGAACCCCTGGGCGGCGGGCCCCGGCGGCGCGCCCACGGCCTGGCACGGCGCCCTCGCCCAGCACGGCGGCGTGCCGGCCGGTCAGGTCGCCCGGTTCGCGATGGCGGGCACGGGCGGGGCGGTGCCGTCACCGGTGGGCGGCGTCCCCACGAGCGGTGTGACGGCCTCGGGACGGCCGCGCAGGGGGCGCTGGGTGGCGGCGGCCGCGGCGGTCCTGGTGCTGGCCGGGGGCGGCGCGCTGGCCGTGCGGCAGTGGGGGCCGAGCCTCGGCCTGGGCTTCGGCGGCTCCGGGCCGCGGCCGTCGTCCACGATCGGCGGCGGGCCGCCGGCCACCGCGACGCCCGCGCGCAGTCCGTCGCCGAGCCCGTCCCCTGCCCGGTCCTTCTCTTCGGTCGTCGACAAGGCGGCCGAGACCGGCAAGCTCACCATCGCCGTACGCGACCTGGTGCCCGGCATCGCCCTGCACGGCCAGGACGGGTGGCGCGGGTTCGAGGTGGAGGTCGGAACCTACATCGCCAAGCAGCTCGGGGTGCCGGCGAGTGGCATCTCCTTCAAGGCCGTGGCCTTGGGCGAGCGGGCGTCCGTGCTGGCCTCCGGCGGGGCCGACCTGGTCATCGCCAGCTACTCGATCTCCGCCGGTCGCAAGGACGCGGTGACGTTCGCCGGGCCGTACTACATCGGCCACGTGGACGTGCTCGTGCGGGACGGAGATCCGTTCGAGAAGCTGTCCGACCTCGCGGGGCACAAGATGTGCGCTCCGGGGGCCAGCGTGACCACCGGGCTCGTGCAGGACGTCGTGCGCGTCCAGATCGAGTCGGCCCCGACCTACGCCGCGTGCATGGACCTGCTGCGGCAGGGCAAGGTGGACGCCGTTCCCGGGGACGACCTGCTTCTGGCGGGGTTCGCCGACCGCGAGAACATCCGCTACAAGGTGCTGGGCGCGCGGCTGACCGACGAGCGTTACGCCGTGGCGGTGAAGAAGGGCGACGTGCGGGCCTGCCAGGCGGTGCGCGGCGCGATCTCCCAGATGTACGCCGACCGCACGGCCCAGTCGCTGCTGAAGAGGTACTTCTCCAAGGTCGCCTTCATCCCCGAGACCACCAGGCCGGCCCCCGCCTCCTGCGGCTAGGAGCCGCGGCGCGGCTCGCCGGTCGCCTGCCATGCAGGGCCACCGGCCGGTATTTCATGGCATCTGCCCAGGTCAGAGCGGGTGTAGATGCCTCGGTGGGACGCCGTGACAAGGCTTTGCGGTTCCGTGGGGTTCGCCGGACCGGAGGGACGCGTGTCGGGCGAGCGGGACGCGGCCCCCGCGGCGTTGAATTGGTGCCGAACGCTTGGGGGTCGCACGTCAATGGGTCTGTTCACGGCGGGAGTCGCCGCCGGTCTGGTCTTCTTCGTCGCCGCTCCGTTGGCGGTGAACGCCGCGCCGGCACGCCCGGCCGGGCGGTGGGGAGGGGCGGACCTGTCGGTGCGCGTCGCCGCCTCGCCGCGGGTCGCGCAGCCCGGCCAGTGGTTGTCGTACGAGGTGAAGGTGCGCAACGCCGGGCCGGGCGAGGCCGTGCTGCCCGTGCTGACGATCCGCCTGCCGGCGGAGGTGGACATCGCCGCCGTCAACGTGGCCTCCTGCCGCCCCGGGACGTCGAAGAACGAGGTGGTGTGCCCCTCTCCGACGGACATCCAGGCCGGCGACTCGGGGGCCGTGACCGTCCTCGGGCTGGTCAGGTCCGGCGCCCGCGGCCCGCTGCGCGTCTCGGCCGGTCTGTCGTCGGAGGTGGTCGACGGCAACGAGGCCGACAACCGCGCGGAGCTCGTCACGAAGGTCGACGAGGGCGCCGACCTGGCCGTGCGGCTGTCGCCCGCCGCCACGAGCGCCGAACCGGGGGAGCGGTTCCCGGTCAGGGCGACGGTGCGCAACAGCGGGCCCCGGGAGGTGCGCGACGTGCGCGTCTCCTTCGCCGGGAACGGCGCGCGGTTCCTGTCGGCCCGGGGCGCGCGGTGCGCCGAGCGGCACGGGAAACTGGGCTGCTCGCTCGGGCCGATCAAGTCAGGGGCGCACGAGACGTTCGACCTGGTCTTCCAGATGCCCCGTGGCCACGCGCGAGACGTCGGGCCGCAGGCCACGGTGTACTCCGCGCACGTCGGAGACCGGCGGCCGGCCAACAACCTGGCCCGCGTGCGCGTCTCGCGGCGCCACGGCTGATCGCCCGGATCTCTCTCACCGCGCGTGCGCGGGGCAGGCGGGGCCTGCCGGGTGTCCCCCTGGATAGGTCGTCGCGAAGACCGCGCCGGCCGCGGCGGTGGTGGCGCTGACCAGGATGAGACCGGCGAGCGCCGCCTTGAGCGTCAAAGGTGAAAAGCTTCCGGCTTTCCTCACAGGGAAGATCTCACCACAAGATGACGGAGCGAGACACCACTTTCGCAGAACGTGATTCCACTTCGCGCTCAGCGGGTGAGGGCCGCCCAGGCGTCGGCGACGATGGCGCGCAGGTCGGCGTGCTCGGCCTTCCAGCCCAGCTCGCGCTGGATGCGCTCGGAGGAGGCCACCAGCACCGCCGGGTCGCCGGGACGGCGCTCGCCGATCACCGTGGGGATGGGGTGGCCGGTGACCTCCCGGCACACCGAGATGACCTCCTGGACCGAGAACCCCGCGCCGCTGCCCAGGTTGTAGATCATGTGGTCGCCGGGCCGGCAGGCGTCCAGCGCCAGAAGGTGGGCGCGCGCGAGGTCGGCGATGTGGACGTAGTCGCGCACGCAGGTGCCGTCGGGGGTGGGGTAGTCGGTGCCGAAGACGCTCACCGCGTCGCGCCGGCCGAGCGCGACGGCGAGCACGTTGGGGATGAGGTGGGTCTCCACCGCGTGGCGCTCGGCGTACACGCGCCCGTCCGCGCCGGTGTAGGCGCCGGCCACGTTGAAGTAGCGCAGGCTGACGGCGCCGAGGTCGTGCAGGCCGGCGAAGGCGGTCAGCGCGGTGTCCACCGCCAGCTTGGAGGCGCCGTAGGGGTTGGTGGGGCGCGTCGGGTCGGCCTCGGTGATCGGGGTGCTCTCGGGCTCGCCGTACGTCGCCGCGGTGGAGGAGAAGACGATGCGGCGCACGCCGTGCGTCCGCATGGCCTCCAGCAGCGCGAGGGTGCCGCCGAGGTTGTTGGACCAGTACAGGGACGGCTTCTGCACCGATTCGCCGACGAGCGAGCGGGCCGCGAAGTGCAGCACGCCGTCGAAGGAGGGGTCGAGGACGCCTGCCGCGTCGGTGAGGGAGGCCTGGGCGAACGAAGCCCCGGGGGGCACCGCGTCGGCGTGACCCGTGGATAGGTCGTCCAGCACGGTGACCTCGTGGCCCGCCTCGACGAGCTGTGCGGCCACGGCGCTCCCGACGTAGCCGGCGCCTCCGGTTACCAGCAGCTTCACTTGCCCTGCCTCCGTTTGATCGTGTGCGATCGTGTTTGATTTTGTAGGTCTGCTGTCTAGCTTACGCGCATCTGGGCGGTCGCGGGAGAAGTGGTGGCGGGTACGCTGACCAGATCATCGTGTGATCCTCACCCGAACGGACATCGACGTGCACAACGTCGCCGCGAACATCGTCCTGGTCCTGGTCTTCGTCCTGATCGGCGGATTCTTCGCCGCGGCCGAGATGGCCCTGGTCTCCTTGCGCGAAAGCCAGATCCGCCGCCTGGCCGAGGAGGGGCGGCGAGGCGCGCGCGTCGCCGGCCTGGCCCGCGACCCCAACCGCTTCCTGTCCGCGGTGCAGATCGGGGTCACGGTGGCCACCGTGCTGTCGGCCGCCGTCGGCGCCGACACGCTGGCCGGCCAGTTGCAGCCGCTCATCGCCCGGTCCGGGCTGCCGGCGGGCGCCGTCAGGCCGCTGTCGCTGGTGGCGGTCACCCTCGCGATCTCCTACGTGACGCTGGTCCTCGGCGAGCTGGCGCCCAAACGCCTCGCGCTGCAACGCGCCGAGGAGCTGTCCATGGTGGTCGCGCCGTTCCTGGACCGGCTGGCCTCGCTGTCGCGCCCGGTGATCTGGCTGCTGTCGAAGTCCACCGACGGAGTGGTGAGGCTGCTCGGTGGGAACCCGCAGGCCGACCGCGCCGAGATGACGACCGAGGAACTGCGGGACATGGTCGTCGGCCACCAGGAGCTCACCAAGGACGAGCGCGACCTGATCGACGAGGTGTTCACCGCCGGCAAGCGCCATCTCCGGGAAGTGATGCTGCCGCGCACCGAGGTGGAGTTCATGGCGCTGGACACCCCTCTGGCCGAGGCGGCGATCCTGGCGGCGGCGATGCCGCACTCCCGGTTCCCGGTCTACCGCGACTCCTATGACGACATCGTGGGGTTCGTCCACGTCCGCGATCTGCTCGATCCGGTGCTCACCGGGAGCATCGAGCCGATCGGCGAGCTGGTGCCGATCAGGCCCGTCAAGCTGCTGCCGGCGACCAAGCGGGTGCTGCCCACGCTGACCGAGATGCGCAACGCCGGCCACCACCTGGCCATCGTCGTCGACGAGTACGGGGGCACCGCCGGCATCGTCACGCTGGAAGACCTGGTCGAGCAGCTCACCGGCGACATCCGCGACGAGTACGACGCCGACGGAGAGGCCGTGCGCCTGGTCGCGGGCGAGATGGAGATCGACGGCCTGGTCAACCTGGAGGACTTCGCCGCCGAGACGGGCATCCGGCTGGATGAGGGGCCCTACGAGACGCTCGGCGGCTACGTCATGGCCGCGCTCGGCCACCTGCCGGAGGTGGGCGAGCGGGTGGACAGGCCCTCCTGCACCCTGGTCGTCACCGAGATGGACGGCCGCCGGGTCGCCCGCGTCCGTGTTCTGCGGAAGATCGTCGCGATCGCGGCGGACGACCCGGAGGCGGCCCCGGATCCCGGCTGATCGACCCAGGCCACACCCTTGTGCGAGTCGCGGACGGTCCCCGACTCCTGACACAATTGAGTGCTATGGCCAGACCTCGCGTGCTCTCCGGCATCCAGCCCACCGCCGAGTCCTTCCACCTCGGCAACTTCCTCGGCGCCGTGCGCCAGTGGGTCGACATGCAAGAGACGCATGACGCGTTCTACTTCATCGCCGACCTGCACGCGATCACGGTGAACCCGTCGGCCGCCGACCTGCGCCGCCGCACGCGCGTCTCCGCCGCCCAGCTGTTCGGCGCCGGCCTCGACCCCGAGCGCAGCACGCTGTTCGTGCAGAGCCAGATCCGCGAGCACAGCGAGCTCGCCTGGATCCTCATGTGCAACACGGGCATGGGCGAAGCCGCCCGCATGACCCAGTTCAAGGACAAGTCGGCCAAATACGGCGAGAGCTCGGCCGGGGTGGGCCTGTTCACCTACCCGATCCTGCAGGCGGCCGACATCCTGATGTACCAGGCCGACTTCGTACCGGTCGGCGGCGACCAGAAGCAGCACCTCGAACTCACCCGCGACCTCGCCCAGCGCTTCAACAGCAGGTACGGCGAGACCTTCAACGTCCCCGCGCCCTACATCCTGAAGGAGGTCGAGAAGATCGCCGACCTGCAGGATCCTCTGGCGAAGATGTCCAAGTCGTCCTCCAGTCCGCAGGGCATCCTCGAGGTCCTGGAGGAGCCGGGGCCGCTGCGCAAGAAGGTCATGCGCGCGGTGACCGACACCGGCTCCGAGGTCGTCGCCGACCCCGAGAACAAGCCGGGCGTCACCAACCTGCTGCGCATCCAGTCGGTGCTGAGCGGCACGCCGATCCCCGAGCTTTCGGCCCGCTACGCCGGGCTCGGCTACGGCGCCTTCAAGAAGGACGTCGCCGAGGTGGTCGTCGACGCCTTCGCGCCGATCCGCGAGCGCACAGAGAAGCTCCTGGCCGACGAGGCCGAGCTCGACCGCCTGCTCGCGGTGGGCGCCGCGCGCGCCGCGGCCGTGGCCCGCGAGACCATGGAGGTCGTCCGCGAGCGCATCGGCTTCCTCCCCAAGCTCTGACCGCCGCCTTCCGGCCCCGGCCCCGGCCACCTCGTACGGCCGGCGGTCGCACGCGCCTCACCGGCCGGTCGCGCCTCGCCGGCCGGTAGCGCCTCAGTGGCCGGTCGCGCCTCGCCGGCCGGTAGCCGAAAGCGCTTCATCGGCGGGTGGCCGGACGCGTCTCACCGGCGGGTGGCCGCATGCGTTCCACCGGCAAGGATGCGAAGATCTGCGAAGATCGTCGTCTCCGGCCGGTTCGCATACGGCACGCCTGCGGGGTAGGTGCTCCTCATGGAAAGCACGTGGGCCTTGATCCTGCGCACCATCGAGGCCGTCAAGCGGTGGGGCAGCGTCAGGACCGAGCGTTATCGCGTGCGCTGGCCGTGGCTCGACCATCTGATCCGCACGTTCCACCGCTACCAGAGCCAGCGCGGCGACCGGCTGGCGGGCGCGGTGACCTACTTCGCCTTCCTGTCGTTCTTCCCGCTGCTGGCCCTGGGGTTCGCCCTGTTCGGGTACGTGCTCACGGTGCGCCCGGACGCGCTGACCACGCTGGTGAAGGCCATCGACCAGCAACTCCCGGGCCTCGCCGGCCGGCTGCGCGTCCAGGACCTGGCCACGGCCCGCCAGAGCGCGGGCGTCATCGGCCTGCTGGGCCTGCTCTACGCGGGCCTCGGCGTCGTGGACGCCCTGCGGGACGCGGTGCACGAGATCTGCGTGAGCTGTGAGCCGCCGATGAACTGGTTCGTCGGCAAGCTGCGCGACCTGGTGGCCCTGCTGCTGATGGGCCTGACGATCGTGGTCTCGGTGCTGGTCGGCGGGTTCGCCGTCCAGGCCACCAGCACGATACTCGGATGGCTCGGGCTGGCCGACTCGGTGATGGCCGCGGCGCTCGTGCGCACGGCCGGCGTGCTCATCAGCGTCGCCGCGGACATGCTGGTCTTTCTGGTGATCCTCGGCTGGCTGGGCAAGGTCGGCAAGCCCGTCGCGACCATGCTCAAGGGGGCGCTGCTCGGCGCGGCCGGTTTCGGGGTGCTCAAGCAGGTCGCCACGCTGCTGCTCGGGCACACCCTGAGCAACCCGATCTACGGCACCTTCGCGGTGATCGTCGGCCTCCTGCTGTGGCTCAACCTGTCCGCCCGCTGGGCGCTGTACGTGGCCGCCTGGACCGCCACCGCCAACGGCGCCCCGCCTCCCGCGCCGACCCCCGCTCCAGCCGGCGGGTACGAGTGAGCGGCCGTCGACCGCTCACACCTCGAAGCCGTCGTCGCGCCGGGCCCGGGAACGGCGGCGCACTCCGTAGACGACCCACACGACGCCGCCGAGCAGACCGGCGGCCACGGCCCCCGCGCCGATGCCGACCAGGGGGGAGTCCTGCGCGGCCGCGGCGGGCTTGGGCGGGGCCGGAGGGGCGGCGGCGGGCGGGCCGCCGACCGGCTTGGTGGGCTTCACCGTGGGGACGGGGGAGACCAGGGTGCCGACCGCCGCCACGTGGCCCCGGGAGGCGAACCCCCAGTCGAGCAGCTGCTTGACCTCCTCCCAGAACGACCCCTCGTGGTGCATGACCGAGACGATGACGGTGTGGCCGCCGCGCTTGGCCGCTCCGACGAAGCTGCCGAGGGCCTTGGTCGTCCAGCCGTTCTTCACGCCCATCATGCCGGGGTAGCGGCCGAGCAGCCGGTTGTGGTTGGCCATCTCGTAGTGCTTGCCGCCGGGGGCGGGGAAGTTCGCCACCTTGGTGCCGACGTACTCGCGGAAGTCGGCGTTGGCGAGGCCGGAGCGCGCGATGAGCGCCAAATCGTAGGCCGAGCTGCTCTGGCCCGGCTTGTCCAGGCCGTTCGGCGTCTTGGCGACGGTGTCCAGCGCCTGGAGCCGCTTGGCCTCGGCGTTCATGTCGGCGAGGGTGCGGGCGAGGCCGCCGTTGGCCTCGGCGAGCGCCACGGCGGCGTCGTTGCCGGACACCATCATCAGCGCGCGCAGCAGGTCGCGCACCCGGTAGATCTTGTGCGGGGTGAGCCCGACGGCGCTGCCCTCGACGTTGCACGCCTCGGCGCTCGGTTTGATCAACTTGGTCTTGTCGAGCCGGGGGATGAGCGTGACGGCCGTGAGCATCTTCAGGGTGCTGGCGGGCAGATAGCGCCCGTGCGGGTCCTTGGCGGCCAGCACCTCGCCGGTGTCGGCGTCGGCCACCACGAACGCCGAGGCGTCGGTCTTGGGCAGCGCCTTGGCCGCCGGATCGACGACCACGCCTCGCCGCCCGAGGAGGCCGCCGCCGACGGGCGCGGTGTCGTCGGACGCCGAACGCGCCTGAGCAGGGGTGACGAGCGTGAGCCCCCCTGCGAGCGCGAGCGCGCTGACTGCTGATACGTACTTCATCCCCATAGGGAACTCAGAGTAGCTTTGTCGCTTTTCAAGTGGGGCAAGACACGACAAAGATCGCGAGTGTGCCTGGTCAGTAACCGTAGAGGTACCATGGAGGCGGTGAAGATGACACGACGTACGGCCGGCTTTCTGCTGGTCCTGGCCGCCTTCATGGTCCTCGAGTGGGTCATGCTCGGCTTCAACCTCGCCGACGGGCATCCCACGGCCTTCTATGTGGTGCACGGCATACTGATCGTCGTCAACCTGGTGCTCGCGGCGGCGGTCGGCGTCGTCGGCTGGCGCGCCTGGCGTTCCTGGCGCCCCGCCGATCGCTGAGCCGGTGTATGCCCGCATATAAGACCCCCTTCGTGGGCAGAGACGGTTAACGACCGTTTTGCGGTTGACCATGCATGAGTGGGTGCCTTCTCCGGTTTGGCGACCAAGTGCGGAAAGCCGTAAGTCCGGGCGTACTGGGGTGACCGTAGGGTTGGCCGGATCCGTCGCGTGGCGGAAACTCGGCCATGGGACCTTTGCTCATGGAGGCGCGCTGTGCCAATCGAGTTCAATCCTTCGCGCGGCCCGACACTGGGCGTCGAATGGGAACTCCAGCTTGTCGACAAGCACACTCGCCGCCTCCGCCAGGACGCGCGCCAGGTGCTCGACGCGGTCCCCGAGCTGAGTGAGACCCCTCGTCCGAAGGTCATGCACGAGCTGATGCAGTCCCAGCTCGAAGTGATCACCGATGTCTGCCACACGGTGTCGGAGGCCGTGCGCGACCTGCGGACCACCATCGACCGCCTCCGCCAGGTGGTCGACGCGCGAGGGATGGCGCTGGCCTGCACGGGCACGCACGCCATCAGCGACTGGCGCGACGCGGTCTACGCGCCCGTCCAGAGGTACACCGAGCTGGTCGAAGAGATGCAGTGGCTGGCATGGCGGATCCAAACATTTGGCGTACATGTCCACGTGGGGGTGCGGGAAAGGGATAAAGTCATCCCCATCGTCAACGCACTTGCGGCCTACCTGCCGCATTTCCTCGCGCTGACGGCCTCCAGCCCTTACTGGGGCGGCCAAGACACCGGGCTGGCCTCCAGCAGGGCCATCGTCTTCGGGTCCCTGCCGACAGCGGGACCACCGCAGATGCTGGCGAACTGGGCCGAATTCGAAGAGTACATGGACACCCTCAAGCGCGCGGGGACCATCAAGAGCATCAAAGAGGTGTGGTGGGACATCCGGCCGCATCCCGACTTCGGCACGATTGAGATTCGAATGTTCGACGGTATACCGACCCTCCGGGAGGTCGGGATGGTGGCGGCGTTGTCGCAGTGCCTCATACAGCAGTTCGACCAGCAGCTCGACCGCGGGTACCGCCTTCCGCACCCCGCGCCA
This sequence comes from Sphaerisporangium dianthi, assembly GCF_042654065.1. Taxonomy (NCBI): domain Bacteria; kingdom Bacillati; phylum Actinomycetota; class Actinomycetes; order Streptosporangiales; family Streptosporangiaceae; genus Sphaerisporangium; species Sphaerisporangium dianthi. The sequence continues at coordinate 38,365 of NZ_JBHSFP010000006.1, forward strand.
TGGGTCGTGCGCGACAACAAGTGGCGGGCCACCCGCTATGGGCTGGACGCCTTCGTCATCACCGACGACCACGGCTCGACCGCGCCGATGCGCGACATGCTTTACGAGCTGACGCGCGAGCTGGCGCCGGTCGCCGAGCGGCTCGGCTGCCCGGAGGAGCTCGCCACCATCACCGATGTGGTGGAGCAGGGCAATTCCTGCGAGCGTCAGCGTGCGATCCTGACCGGAGGCGGCACCCTCGACGACATCGTCGACGCGACGATCGTCGAGCTCGCGGAGGACCGCTTCGTCACCACCAACCTGCGAACGTCGAACGGGGCGATGGGCCATGCCGGCAAGTGATCTAAGGGGCGAGCTCGACGCGTTCCTGGGCGCTCACAACGACTCTCTGATCGGGTTCCGGCGTGATCTGCACGCCCACCCCGAGCTGGGGTTCGTCGAGCACAGGACGACCGAGCGCATTGCCGAGCGGCTCGCCGCCGCCGGGCTCGTCCCGACTCCGCTGGCCCGGGGAACCGGCCTGATCTGCGACATCGGCAGCGGGGACGGCACCACCGTCGCGCTGCGCGCCGACATCGACGCCCTGCCGCTCCCCGACGAGAAGGACGTCCCCTACCGCTCGACCGTCCCGGGCGTGTGCCACGCGTGCGGCCACGACGTGCACACCGCGATCGTCCTCGGCACGGGGCTGTTCCTGGCCGAGCAGGCGGCGGCCGGGCTGCTGCCCGGACGGGTGCGCCTGATCTTCCAGCCCGCCGAGGAGGTCATGCCCGGCGGCGCGCTCAAGGTGCTGGAGGCCGGCGGCATCAGCGGCGTCGACCGCATCTTCGGCCTGCACTGCGACCCCCGCGTGGAGGTCGGCAAGCTCGGCCTGCGCGTCGGCCCGATCACCGGCGCCTGCGACAAGGTCAGCGTCCGCGTCGCCGGCCCCGGCGGCCACACCGCCCGCCCCCACCTGACCGCCGATCTCGTATTCGCCCTCGCCAAGATCGTCACCGAGCTGCCGGCCGCCCTCAGCCGGCGCGTCGACCCGCGCTCGTCGTTGTCGCTGGTCTGGGGCAGGGTCCAGGCGGGCTCGGTCGCCAACGCCATCCCCGACGACGGCGTGGCCGAGGGCACGATCCGCTGCCTGGACGAGCAGGCCTGGCACGAGGCCCCCGACCTGTTCAAGTCGCTGCTGGACTCCGTCGCCATCGCCTACGGGGTGGAGGCCGAGATGAACTACCTGCGCGGCGTCCCGCCGACCATCAACGAGGCCAAGAGCGTGCACATGCTGCGCGAGGCGGCCCACCAGGTGCTCGGCCTTGAGTCCACCGTCCCGACGCCGCAGTCGCTCGGCGGCGAGGACTTCGGGTGGTACCTGGAGTCGGTCCCCGGGGCCTACGCCCGGCTCGGGGTGCGCGCGCCGGGGGAGACCCGGCAGATGGACATCCACCAGGGCACCTTCGACGTGGACGAGCGCTGCATCGGCGTCGGCGTGCGCGTCATGGCGGCCACGGCCCTCACCTCGCTCTGGGACGGCTGCACCGCCTCCGCCGAGCGATCCGACGCTCAGCCCGTGACCGCCTGACGGTCCGAGGCCCGACGGCGATGTCCGAAAGGGGGCTCGCCGTCCCCCTATCTCGCGGTTTCGCAGGTCACAGGGTGGCGTGAGCTGCATAACGGACCTATTTCGGAGCCGGGCGGCGGTTTGGCCAACACCGGTCAAACAACTATCTTCCGTGCAGGGTTGCCGTGCGGTCTGCTTCGCGCGTGCACACAAGTTGGACGGCGAAGAACACGGAAGGAGTCATCTTGCTCCGCAATCACGCAAGCAAGTTGGCCGCCACGACCGCGGTGAGCGCCATGCTCATGGCCGTCGCGGCATGCGGGGGCAGCAGCGGCACGGACACGGCGACGCCCGGCGCGTCGAGCGCGTCCTCCGCCGCGGCGCCGAGTGGCGCCAAGGTCGGCCTGGCCTACGACATCGGCGGGCGTGGTGACCAGTCGTTCAACGACGCCGCCGCCGCCGGCCTGGAGAAGGCCACGTCGGAGCTCAAGCTGGGCGAGGTCAAGGAGCTCGAGGCCGGGTCCGGCGAGACCGGCGCCCAGAAGGAGCAGCGGCTCCGCCTGCTCGCCCAGAGCGGCTACAACCCGGTCATCGCGGTCGGCTTCGCCTACTCCGAGGCGATCAAGAAGGTCGCGGGCGAGTTCCCCGACACCAAGTTCGCCATCGTCGACGACGCCGCCCAGGGCCCGAACATCTCCAACCTGGTCTTCGCCGAGAACGAGGGCTCGTTCCTGGTGGGCGCCGCCGCGGCGCTGAAGACCAAGAAGGAGCACATCGGTTTCGTCGGCGGCGTGCAGGTCCCGCTGATCAAGAAGTTCGAGGTCGGCTTCACCAAGGGCGCGCAGGCCGTGAAGCCGGACATCAAGATCGACGTCAAGTACCTCACCCAGCCGCCGGACTTCGGCGGGTTCAACGACCCGGCCAAGGGCAAGACCGCGGCGCAGGGCATGTACGACGCCGGGGCCGACGTCGTCTACCAGGCGGCGGGCGGCTCGGGCGGCGGCGTCTTCGAGGCGGCCAAGGAGTCCAAGGCCCTCGCCATCGGCGTCGACTCCGACCAGGCCCTCACGGCCGACGAGAGCGTCCGCGGCGTGATCATGACCTCCATGCTCAAGAAGGTCGACGTCGCGGTGTTCGACTTCCTCAAGAGCTTCGTGGACGGCACGGTCAAGGCCGGCCCGACGACCTACGACCTCAAGGCCGGCGGCGTCGACTACTCGACGACCGGTGGTCAGGTCGACGACATCAAGCTCAAGCTGGACGAGTACAAGAAGAAGATCATCGACGGCGAGATCAAGGTTCCGGCCGAGTGATCCGCTGAAGCGCGAGGGGTCCGGCGGCCAGAGCACCGGGCCCCTTGGGCTACTGTCGGTTCACCGTTCTGCCCAGGCCCGCGGTTCCGTCCGGGGGCCTGCCAGCGTGTCGGCCAGGCTCCCCGCCGCCCCGGCGCGCGCCGCGAGTACGAGAACCCCGTCAGACCCCGCCGACAAGGCGCGCCGCCGTGCCCCCGGGCACGCCGGTCGCGCCACCGAGGCCGTCCGCATGGAGGAGGCCGCCATCAGCACCTCGACTTCTTCGGCTACCGCCACCGAACCCGCCGTCGAGCTGGAGGGAATCACCAAGAGGTTCCCCGGCGTCGTCGCCAACCGTGACATCCGCCTGAGCGTGCTCCGTGGGCACGTGCACGCCATCGTCGGTGAGAACGGCGCGGGCAAGTCCACGCTCATGAAGATCCTATACGGCATGCAGCGGCCGGACGAAGGCGTGATCCGCGTCAACGGGTCGCCCATCTCGTTCCGCAACCCGGCGGACGCCATCGGGGCCGGCATCGGCATGGTCCACCAGCACTTCATGCTCGCGGACAACCTCACCGTCCTTGAGAACATCGTGCTCGGCAGCGAGCCGCGCAAGGGCGGCATCGCCATCGACTTCTCCGCCGCCCGCCGGAAGATCAAGAAGATCTCCGACGCCTACGGCCTCGGCGTGTCGCCCGACGTCCTGGTCGAGGACCTGGGTGTGGGCGCGCGGCAGCGGGTCGAGATCCTCAAGGTCCTCTACCGCGGCGCGCGCATCCTCATCCTGGACGAGCCGACCGCCGTGCTGGTGCCCCAGGAGGTCGACGAGCTGTTCGACAACCTGCGCGGGCTGGTCCGCGAGGGCCTGACCATCATCTTCATCTCCCACAAGCTGGACGAGGTGCTCCGGGTGGCCGACGCCATCACGGTCATCCGGCGCGGCACCACCGTGGCGAGCGTCGACCCCAAGGACGTCACCGCCAGGCAACTCGCCGAGCTGATGGTGGGCAGCGAACTGCCGAGCCCCGAGACGCGCGAGTCGACGGTCACCGACGAGGTGGCGCTGTCCGTGCGCGGCCTGACGGTGCGCAGCGCCGACGGGCGGACGGTCGTCGAGGACGTCTCCTTCGACATCCACAAGGGCGAGGTGCTCGGCATCGCGGGCGTCGAGGGCAACGGGCAGGCCGAACTGGTCGAGGCCATCATGGGCATGCGCCCCGCCGAGGGGACGATCGCCCTCGGCGGCGCCGACATCTCCGGCTGGCCGACCCTGCGCAGGCGCGAGGGCGGCATCGGGTACGTCCCCGAGGACCGCCACCGGCACGGCCTGCTGCTGGGCTCCCCGCTCTGGGAGAACCGCATCCTCGGCCACCAGACCCGCAGGCCCAACGTCAAGGGGCCGTGGATCGACCGGGCCGGCGCCCGCGCCGACACCGAGCGCATCGTCAAGGCGTACGACGTGCGCACGCCCGGCATCGACGTGGACGCGCTGGCCCTGTCCGGCGGCAACCAGCAGAAGCTGATCGTCGGCCGCGAGATGAGCGGCGACCCGGTCGTCCTGATCGCCTCCCACCCCACGCGGGGCGTGGACGTGGGCGCGCAGGCGGCCATCTGGGACCACCTGCGCGCCGCGCGCGCCAGGGGCCTGGCCGTCCTGCTGATCTCGGCCGACCTGGACGAGCTGATCGGCCTGTCGGACTCTTTGAAGGTCATCCTGCGCGGCCGCATGGTGGCCGACGTGGACCCCGGCGGCGTGACGCCGGAGCGGCTCGGCTCGGCGATGACCGGCGCCGCGGCCGGCGCCGAGAGCCCGGTGGCGGCCGGGGCCGTCGCCGGCGCTGTCGCGGAGAGCCCGGCGGCGGCGGGTACGCAGGGTCCGGTGACGGCCGGCGCCGTGGACGGGCCGCCCGCGACGGGCGGCCCCACCGACGCGCCCCTTGAGCGACCCGGCTCGGCAGCGGCCGAGGCGGGGGAGGAAGCATGAGTTCGTCCTTCACCGACAGGCTTCTCGGCAGGGTCAGGCTCGGCGGCGTCCTCGCCCTGGCCGCCCCCGTCCTGGCCATCGTCTTCGCCGGCGTCATCACCTCGATCATCCTGCTGCTGAACGGCAACCAGCCGCTCCCGACGTTCGGGCTGCTGCTGGACTTCAGCGCCAACCCGCAGGTGCAGGTGACCATCCTCAACGGGGCCACCACCTACTACATCTCCGCGCTCGCCGTCGCGATCGGGTTCCGGATGAACCTGTTCAACATCGGCGTGGACGGCCAGTACCGCCTGGCCGCGCTGATCGCCGCGGCGGTCGGCGGCGCGCTGACCCTGCCGGGGCCGCTGCAGATCGGCGTGATCATGCTGGTCGCGGTGCTGGTCGGCGGACTGTGGGCCTCGATCGCCGCCGTGCTGAAGACCGCGCGCGGCGTCAGCGAGGTCATCTCCACGATCATGCTGAACGCCATCGCCACCGGCCTCGGCGCCTGGCTGCTCACCCCCGAGCGGCTGGCCGTCCTGAGCGGCAACAACATCGGCACCAAGCCCATCGGCCCGTCCGGGCACTTCCCCGGCATCGCGCTCATCGCCGGAACCCAGGCCAAGGTGTTCGGGATGATCATCGTGGCGGCCGTGCTCGGCGTGGCCTACCACGTCCTGCTGAACCGCACCCGCTTCGGCTTCGACCTGCGGGCCACCGGCGGATCGGAGACGGCGGCCGTCGCCAGCGGCATCAACGTCAAGAAGATGGTGCTGTACACGATGATCCTGTCCGGCGCGGTCGCCGGGCTGGTCGGCATCCCGCAGCTGCTCGGCGCGTCGTACTCCTACAGCCTGGACTTCCCCGCGGGGCTGGGCTTCACCGGCATCGCGATCGCCCTGATGGGACGCAACAACCCGGTCGGCATCGCCGTGGGCGCCCTGCTGTGGAGTTTCCTGGACAACTCCAACGACATCCTCGACTTCAACGGCATCCCCAAGGAGATCGTGACGATCATGCAGGGCACCATCGTGCTCTCGGTCATCATCGCCTACGAGCTGGTCCACCGATACCGCGCGGCGGCCGAGCAACGCCGGGTCAGCCGGCAGCTCTCCACCGGAACCCCCGCGCAGGCCCAAGGAGCGGCCGCATGACGGTCACCGACGTGTCGGCGAAGGCGCCGTCCGCGCCCCCGGCCGCCCGCCGGTTCAAACTGAACTGGCAGATCGCCCTGCTGGGCGTCCTGGCCCTGCTGATCATGATGTCGCTCGCCCGGGTCGTCACCGGCGCCAACGACATCACCTCGGGCGGCACCATCGGCGCCGCCATCGGCCTGGCCGTGCCCATCGGCCTGGCCGCGCTCGGCGGACTGTGGTCCGAGCGGTCCGGCGTGGTCAACATCGGCCTCGAAGGCATGATGATCCTCGGCACCTGGTGCGGAGCGTGGGGCGCGATCACCTTCGGCACACCCTGGGCCGGAGTCGTCGCGGGGGCCGTCGGCGGGGCGCTGGGCGGCCTGCTGCACGCCATCGCGACCGTCACCTTCGGCGTCGACCACATCATCTCCGGCGTCGCGATCACCCTGCTCGGCCAGGGCGTCACCCAGTACCTGTCCAAGCTGGTGTTCGTCGGCATGAAGGGCGGCGGCGAGACGCAGTCTCCGCGCATCCCGCCCATCGAGGCCATCAGCGTTCCCGGCATCGGCGCGCCGTTGCGCGACCTGGCGAACACGCACGTGTTCCTACTGTCGGACCTGGCCGGCGTGCTCTACGGCGTGACGCAGAACGTGTCGCTGTTCACCATCCTCGCCATCCTGCTCGTGCCGCTCAGCTTCTACCTGCTCTGGCGCACGGCCTTCGGGCTGCGCCTGCGCTCGTGCGGCGAGAGCCCGGTGGCGGCCGAGTCGCTCGGCGTGAACGTGTACCTGTACAAGTACCTCGCCGTCGTGGTCTCCGGCGCGCTGGCCGGGCTCGGCGGCGCGTTCCTGTCGATCGTGGCCGCCGGCATCTACCGCGAGGGCCAGACCGGCGGTCGCGGCTTCATCGGCCTGGCCGCCATGATCTTCGGCAACTGGCGGCCCGGTGGCCTGGCGGGCGGCGCGCTGCTGTTCGGGTACACCGACGCCCTCCAACTGCGCCAGGGCGGCACCTCCGTCCACGCGCTGCTGCTCGTGGTCGCGCTGCTGCTCGCCGCCTTCGCCGTCTACCAGCTGGTCCGGCAGCACCGCAACCGCGCGGCGCTGATCAGCGGCGTCTTCGCCGTCCTGGTCTTCGCGGTGTTCGCCGTCACCACCACCGTGCCCGAGCAGTTCACCTCCTTCACACCGCACCTCACGACGCTGCTGGTGCTGTCGCTGGCCTCCCAGCGGCTGCGCATGCCGGCGGCCGACGGCCTGCCGTACCGCAAGGGCCAGGCCACGTGAGGCCGCCGCGGCCCGATCGACGCCATCAGCACCACGGGGGAACCACCAAGTGAGCGACACCGAGACCACCACCGCCCACGTCGACTGGGACGCGCTGCGCGAGGCCGCCACCGAGGCGATGGCCAACGCGTACGCGCCCTACTCCAAGTTCCCCGTGGGCGCCGCCGCGCTCGTGGACGACGGCCGCGTCGTCACCGGGTGCAACGTCGAGAACGCCTCCTACGGGCTCGGGCTGTGCGCCGAGTGCGGCCTTGTGTCGGCGCTGCACTCCTCGGGCGGCGGCCGGCTGGTGGCCTTCACCTGCGTGGACGGCCACGGCGAGCTGCTGATGCCGTGCGGGCGCTGCCGCCAGCTGCTGTTCGAGCACGGCGGCCCCGAGCTGCTGGTGGAGACCCCCGACGGGCCGTGGCGGATGGCGGAGGTGCTGCCGCACGCCTTCGGCCCCGACGACCTGTCCCGCGGCGCCTGACCTCCGCCCGCCACCACCGTCGCCGCGCGCGGCGCCCGGCCTCCGCGGCCGGGTCGCCGCCGGCGGATCCATCACCATTCCGGGGAGCCTGACCTTCATGGACGCGATCGACGTCATCGTCACCAAGCGGGAGCGCCGCGAGCTGTCCGCCGATCAGATCGCCTGGGTGGTCGACGCCTACACGCGCGGCGAGGTCGCCGACGAGCAGATGTCGGCCCTCGCCATGGCGATCCTGCTCAACGGGATGGACCGGCGGGAGATCGGCCGGTGGACCGAGGCGATGATCCGGTCGGGATCCCGCATGGACTGGTCCGGGCTCGACCGGCCCACCACGGACAAGCACTCGACCGGCGGCGTGGGCGACAAGATCACGCTGCCGTTGGCGCCGCTGGTGGCCGCCTGTGGGGCGTACGTCCCGCAGTTGTCCGGGCGCGGGCTGGGTCACACCGGCGGCACCCTGGACAAGCTGGAGTCCATCCCCGGCTGGCGGGCGTCGCTGTCCAACGACGAGATGCTCGCCGTCCTGCGGCAGGCCGGCGCGGTCGTGTGCGCCGCCGGCGACGGGCTCGCGCCCGCCGACAAGAAGCTGTACGCGCTGCGCGACGTCACCGGCACCGTCGAGTCGATCCCGCTGATCGCGTCGTCCATCATGTCCAAGAAGATCGCCGAGGGCACCGGCGCGCTCGTCCTCGACGTCAAGGTCGGGTCGGGCGCGTTCATGAAGAGCGTCGAGACGGCCCGCGAGCTGGCCCGCACGATGGTCGACCTCGGCACCGACCACGGGGTCACCACGGTGGCGCTGCTGACCGCGATGGACCGCCCGCTCGGCCGCGCCGTCGGCAACGCGCTGGAGGTCCAGGAGTCGGTGGAGGTCCTCGCCGGGGGTGGCCCGGCCGACGTGGTCGAACTGACCGTGCTCCTGGCCCGCGAGATGCTGGCCGCGGCCGGGGTGACCGGCAAGGACCCGGCGGACGCGCTCACGGACGGGTCGGCCATGGACGCCTGGCGGCGCATGATCGGCGCGCAGGGAGGCGACCCGGACGCCGCCCTGCCCACGGCCGCCGAGACCCTGGAGGTGACGGCGCCGTCCTCCGGCGTCCTCGCCACCCTCGACGCCTACGGGGTCGGGCTCGCGGCCTGGCGTCTCGGCGCGGGAAGGGCTCGCAAGGAGGACGCGGTGTCCTTCGGCGCGGGGATCACCCTGCACGCCAAGCCGGGCGACGCCGTCCGCGAGGGGCAGTCGCTGATGACGCTGCACGCCGACGACCCCGCGCGCTTCGCCCGCGCCCTGGAGGCCCTGGAGGGCGCCTACACCGTCACCGGCGCCCTCGCCGAACCGCTCCTGCCGCTGGTCATCGACCGCATCACCGCCTGACCGGCCTGGCCGGGGCGGCGGCCGGGTGCTGATCCGGCCGGGTCCCGTGGTGGCCCGTCCGGGTCACCGCTCGACCGCCTGGGCGCCGCCTGAGCGGCGTGATCGCCTTGGTGCCGTCCGAGCGGCGTGATCGCCTTTTGCGCCGCCTGAGCGGCGTGATCGCCTTTTGCGCCGTCCGAGCGGCCCCCTCGGCTTCCCCGCGGTCAGCGGGGGAGGTCGTGAGGGATCGGTTGCCGGGTGAGCGACTGGTTGAGGACGGCGCGGTGGGTGGGCACCGCCTGGCGGTGGCGTTCGACGCCCGCCTCGGTGATCTGCACGAACACGCCGCGCCGGTCGTCCTGGCACATGTTCCGGCAGACCAGGCCCGCCTTCTCCAGCCGCGAGATCAGGCGCGACAGAGCGCTCTGACTGAGGTGCACGGCGTCGGCGAGCTCCTGGACGCGGTACTTGCCGTGGTCGGACTCGGCCATGCGGTCGAGGACCTCGAAGTCGCTGACGCCCAGCCCATGCTTGTCGCCGAGTTCTCGCTCGAGCGCGCACCACGTCGTGGCATGGCAGGCCAGCAGCCCACGCCATGAGCTCACGACATCGCCGTCGACGTCGTCGTCCATGGCCTGACCATAGCATGCGAGGTCATTAAATGCACGCGAATTTATTGCTTGTGCATTGAATGCATGTGCATGTACTGTCGGGTCCCATGTCCCTCACCTCACATGACCAGCGTTGGGATGCGCGCCTCTGGGGAGCGCTGACCGTGCTCAGCGCCGTCATCTTCCTCGATGCCCTCGATGTCTCGATGGTGGGAGTGGCCCTGCCTTCCATCCAGGCCGACCTCGGCCTGTCCACCTCGACCCTCCAGTGGGTCGTCAGCGGGTACGTCCTCGGCTACGGCGGACTGCTCCTGCTCGGCGGGCGCACCGCCGACCTGCTCGGCCGCCGCAGGGTCTTCCTCACGGCCCTCGCCGTCTTCGCCGTCGCCTCGCTGCTCGGCGGCCTGGTGGACAACGGCTCCCTGCTCATCGTCGCCCGGTTCATCAAGGGCATCAGCGCCGCGTTCACCGCGCCTGCCGCGCTGTCGATCATCACCACCACCTTCGCCGAGGGCCCGGCGCGCAACAGGGCGCTGAGCATCTTCACCGCCTGCGGCGCGAGCGGCTTCTCTCTCGGCCTGGTCCTGTCCGGGTTCCTGACCGAGCTCGGCTGGCGCTGGACGTTCCTGATGCCGGTGCCGGTCGCGATCATCGCGCTCGCGGCGGGCTTCAAGCTCCTGCCGCGCCACTCGGGCGAGGAGCGCGGCCACGGAGGCCACGATCTCGTCGGGGCCGCCACCATCACCTTCTCGATGCTGCTGTTCGTCTTCGCCGTCGTCCAGGCGCCGGAGGCCGGCTGGAGCTCGGCGCGGACGCTCGGCACCCTCGCCGTGGCCGCCGCGCTGCTCGCGGTGTTCATCGTCACCGAGCTGCGGGTGAGGCACCCGCTGGTCCGGCTGTCCATCCTGCGCTCCGGGCCGCTCGTGCGGGCCAACCTCGGCCTGGTGATCCTGTTCGGCTCCTACGTCAGCTTCCAGTTCGTCGCCATGCAGTACTTCCAGAACCTCCTGGGCTGGTCCGCCCTGCACACCGCGCTGGCCTTCCTGCCCGCGGGCCTGCTGGTCGCGCTCACCTCCACCAAGATGGGCGACTTCGCCGACCGGTTCGGCACCGCCCGCCTGATCGCCATCGGGTCGGTGGCCCTGGTCGGCGGATACGGCCTCTTCCTCGGCGCCGGGGAGCACCCGAGCCTGGTCACGATGATCATCCCGGGGATGCTGCTGCTGGGTGTCGCGTTCGCGCTCATGTTCCCCTCGCTGAACATCCAGGCCACCGCGGGCGTGCCCGACGACGAGCAGGGCCTGGCCTCCGGCCTGCTGAACACCTCCGGCCAGGTCGGCGGGGCCCTCGTGCTCGCCATCGTGACCGCCGTGGTGACCGCCAACGGGGGCGCGGTCACCATGCCGGCGATCCGGTCCTCGTTCGTGGTCTGCGCCGTCATCGCCCTCGTCGGGCTGGGCATCGCCCTGACCGGCCTGTTCGCCCGCCGCGCGACCTCCCCGGCCGCGGAGCCGGCGACTCGCGAGGGCGACGAGCTGCCCGTCCTCGAAAACGCCTGACCCGCGACGGCCGGCCTTCCGCCGACCGCCTCCAGCCCTCGGCGCGTGCGCGCGCCGAGGGCTTCCTCATGTGCCGGCGCCTCCCTCGGCCGCGTCCCGCCGGTGTGCTCACGGGGACACATCGGACACATTTTCGGCTTAACGAGTTTCCCGGCGGACCTGTGAGGCATTGTCGGGTCAAATAGAGATAGGAACGAGTGGAGGGGGCCGAGGCCATGAAGAGAGTCGCAGCCGCCCTCGTCCCTCTGGCCCTGCTCGCGGCCGCCTGCGGCACGGCGCCCGGCTCGGGCGCCTCCGTGAGCGGCACCCCCGCGGCGTCCTCCGCGTCGCCGGCCGTTTCCGGCCCCACGGCCGCCTCTCCGGAGCCCGACACGTCCTCCGGGGCGCCCTCGCCCGCCGGAACGCCGTCCGGCCAGGGCAGCGCGGCGCCGTCCTCGCCGTGGGTCACCCGGACGCCGACCGCCGGCCCGAGCGACCCGCCCCTGCCCACGAGCACCAGGCGGGTCGCGGTGGCCCGCGACCCCGAACGCCCGCCCCTGGTCAAGGGGGTGCGGTTCGCAGGGCATGCCGGTTTCGACCGGGTGGTCATCGACCTCCAGGGCGCGAAGACGGGCTACAGCGTCGACTGGGTGCGCAAATTGTACGAAGACGGCTCGGGCAAGCTCGTCGACCTCAAGGGCGGGGCGTTCCTGCAGGTGACGCTCAAGCCCGCGAACGCCCACACCGAGGACGGCAAGCCGACCTACCCCAGGAGGCCCGTCCTGCGGCCCGGCCTGCCCAACCTCGTCGGCATCGCGCGCACCGGCGACTTCGAGGGCGTCGTCACCGTGGCCTTGGCGCTCCGCGAGCGGGCCGGGTTCCGCGTCACGGAGCAGTCGGAACCCACCCGCCTGGTCATCGACATCGCCCACTGAACCCGCCGACCGGCCCATTCCCTGCGGCTGCCGGGGTGTCCGGGAGCGGCCGATTTGGGAGAACCGGGACATACTTCTCATGAGCGGCTCCTAGACTGGCCGATGTGGTACGCAAAATCGCGGGCGCGACCCGCATCCCCGTCCCGGGCGGCAAGGTCATCGACGAGTACGTCGGGCGGGTCAACACCGGCGACGACCAGGTGTCCATCGCCCACATGGCGGCTCCCGCGGGCTGGGAGGAACCGGCCCAGACCCCCGAGTTCACCGAGTACACCCTCGTGCTGCGCGGCACCGTCGTCGTCGAGCACGAAGAGGGCACGACCGAGGTGCGCGCCGGCGAGGCGATCACGACCCTCCCCGGCGAGAAGATCCGCTACACCGTGGGCCCGGAGGGCGCCGAGTACGTCGCCGTCTGCCTGCCCGCCTTCTCACCGGAAACCGTGAACCGTGACGAATGAGCCAGGGCTCCGGCGCACGACTGCCTAGGATGTTGCGATGACTCAGCAGCCCACACGAGACGGCATCCGCAAGGCCCCCAAGGTCCTCCTCCACGACCACCTCGACGGTGGCCTGCGGCCGCAGACGATCATCGACCTGGCCCGCGAGACCGGCTACGACAGGCTGCCGAGCGGGGACGCCGACAACCTGCGCACCTGGTTCCGCGAGGCGTCCGACTCCGGGTCGCTGGAACGTTACCTGGAGACCTTCGACCACACCGTCGGCGTCATGCAGACGCGCGAGTCCCTGGCGCGGGTCGCCGCCGAGTGCGCGGAGGACCTCGCGGACGACGGCGTCGTCTACGCCGAGGTCCGGTTCGCGCCGGAGCAGCACACCTCCAACGGGCTCACCCTCGACGAGGTGGTCGAGGCGGTCCTCGAAGGCTTCCGGCGCGGCTCCGAAGGACGTGGCATCCGCGTCGGCACGCTGCTCACCGCGATGCGCCACCAGGCGAGGTCCATGGAGATCGCCGAGCTGGCCGTGCGCTACCGCGACGTCGGCGTGGCCGGCTTCGACATCGCCGGCGCCGAGGCGGGGTACCCTCCCACCCGCCATCTGGACGCCTTCGAGTACCTCCAGCGGGAGAACGCCCACTTCACCATCCACGCCGGCGAGGCGTTCGGGCTCCCGTCCATCTGGCAGGCCATCCAGTGGTGCGGCGCCGACCGGCTCGGCCACGGCGTGCGCATCATCGACGACATCCAGGTCGCCGAGGACGGCACCGCCAAGCTCGGCCGTCTCGCCGCCTACGTGCGCGACAAGCGCATCCCGCTGGAGATGGCCCCGACGTCGAACCTGCAGACGGGTGCGGCCTCCTCGCTCGCCGAGCACCCGATCGGCCTGCTGCGCCGCCTGTACTTCCGGGTCACCGTCAACACCGACAACAGGTTGATGAGTGACACCAGTGTGTCCCAGGAATTCGCCAACCTCGTCGAAACCTTCGACTACGGGTGGGACGATCTGCAGTGGTTCACGGTCAACGCCATGAAGTCGGCGTTCATCCCGTTCGACGAACGGCTGGCGCTGATCAACGGTGTCATCAAGCCGGGCTTCGCGCAGCTCAAGTGGCAGGCGTGAGCAGTGCGCGGGAGGCGTTAGCGTGGTGACCGCCTGCTGAACGGAGAGGTAGCGGTGAGCGAGCGGTGAAGCCACAGATCTTCCGGTCCAAGATCGCCTGGGTGCTCGGCTGGGTGTGGATTGTTTTCGCCGCGCTCAACACGGCCGATCTGGTCGCCCACGGCACGATCCCGACCGCGCTGGTCGCGGGCGCGGTGCTCGCGGTGCTCACGGCCGCCGTCTTCGTCGGCTGCCTGCGCCCCGCGATCCTCGCCAGGGAGGACGGCATCCTCGTGCGCAACCCGCTGCGCAACCACTTCGTACCGTGGAAGGCCGTGGACGGCATCCACGTCTCGCACGCGATCATCATCGAGTCGGGCGACGACAGCGTGCGCTGCTGGACGCCCCAGGCGTCGGCACGCGAACGGGCCAAGGCCGTACGGCGCGGCTCCGCCGGCGTGCCCGCCAAGGCCGGGCGCTACCCTGCCACCCAGCCCCAGGTCTCCAAGGCCGAGCAGTCGGCCGCCGAGGCCATGGCCGGCCGCACGCACGCCGACTGGGTCGCTCAGCAGCTCACCGAGCTGGCAGAGAAGAAGGCCCGCGCCACCGGCGAGAAGCAGCCCGCCACCGCCACCTGGTCCCCCTCGGCCCTCGGCGTCCTGGCCGCCGCCCTCATCCTCGTGATAGCCGCCCTCATCGTCTCCTGACTCATCGGCAAGCCCTGCCCCAGTTAGCCGCGGACGGAGCGGTAGTCCTCCTGCCCCTGCTCGTCTCCTGATTCGTCGGCAAGCCCTGTCCCGAGTTCGGCGCGGATGGGGCGGTAGTCCTTCTGCCCCTGCTCGTCTCCTGTCTCGTCGGCAGCTCTGTCCCGAGTTCGGCGCGGATGGGGCGGTAGTCCTTCTGCCCCTGCTCGTCTCCTGCCTCGTCGGCAGCTCTGTCCCCCCTCGCGCGCCCAGCGGACCGCGTCGCCTCTCCACGGCCATCACCCTTCCCTCCCGCCAGTCGCCTGCCTTGTCAGGCGCCGAGGCGGCGGGTCGTGGTACGGCGGTTCCGGCGCCTCGGTGCGGCGGAGCACCGGTCACCCCACCCCGGAAGGGTGCCGACAGCTCGTACGCGCTGACTCAGCCGCTTGATTCGCCTGTTCAGAGGCCGAGGGCGGTGGTGAGGTCGGCTTTGAGGGACTCCAGGTCATCGGCGGCCTTCGTCCTGGCGGCAGGGACCGCGCCCGGCTCGGTGACCGGGACGACGACCTCCAGGTAGCACTTCAGCTTCGGCTCGGTGCCCGAGGGGCGGACCACCACGCGGGCGTCGCCGTCGAGGCGATAGCGCAGCCCTTCCGTGGGCGGCAGGCCGTCCACGCCCGCGCTCAGGTCGTCCACCGAGCGCACGGCCCGGCCGCCGAGCGCCTGCGGCGGGTGGGAACGCAGCCGTTCCATCGCCGCGGTGATCAGAGAAAGGTCGGCGACCCGGAAAGACGCCTGCGCCGTGGCGTGCAGGCCATAACGCTCCGCCTGCTCGTCCAGCAGGTCCAGCAGCGTCCGGCCCTCGCGCTTGGCGGCCGCCGCCATCCCGGCGACGGTGAGGGCCGCGCCGATGCCGTCCTTGTCGCGCACGGGCAGGCCGAGGTCGGAGCCGACGCTGTGGCCGAGCGCCTCCTCGTACCCGTAGACCAGCCCGTCCCCGGCCTTCACGATCCACTTGAAGCCGGTCAGCGTCTCGGCGTGCCGCACCCCGTGCGCCTTGGCGATCTTGCCGAGCAGGGATGAGGACACGATCGACTCGGCCACCAGGCGGCCGGGCGCCGAGGTGTGCTCGATGACGTACTCGCCCAGCAGGCCGCCGACCTCGTCGCCGGTCAGCATGCGGAAGCCGCCGTCCCGCGTGGGCACGCCCACGGCGCAGCGGTCGGCGTCCGGGTCGTTGGCGATCACCAGGTCGGCGCCGACCTTCTCGGCGAGCCGCAACGACAGGTCCATCGCACCCGGCTCCTCCGGGTTGGGGAAGGCCACCGTCGGGAAGTCGGGGTCCGGCGTGAACTGGGCGTCCACCACGGCGGGCGGTGCGAACCCGGCGGCGGCGAGGGCCCGCAGCAGGATCTCTCCGCCCACGCCGTGCATCGGCGTGTAGACGATGCGCAGGTCGCGGTCGTCCCCGGTCGGCAGCGCGGTCACGGCCGCCAGGTACGGCTCGACGATGGCCGCGTCGCTCAGCGTCTCCCACTCGTCGCCGAGCGGCAGCCGGTCCACCGGCCCGGTCGCGTCGATCGCCGCCGAGATCTCCGCGTCCAGCGGCGGGACGATCTGGGCGCCGTCCCCCCAGTAGACCTTGTAGCCGTTGTCCCGGGGCGGGTTGTGCGAGGCCGTGACCATGACGCCCGCGTCGGCGCCGAGATGCCGTACGGCGAAGGCCAGCACGGGCGTCGGCCAGTGGTGCGCCATCAGCGAGACGCGCAGGCCCGCTCCGTTCAGCACCGCCGCCGAGTCGCGGGCGAAGACGTCCGAGTTGTGCCGGGCGTCGTACCCGATCACCACGTGCTTGCCGGGCCCGAGCCGCCTGGCCAGCCCGGCCGCCGCCCGCATGACGGTCACGCGGTTCATGCGGTTGGGCCCCGCGCCGAGCTCGCCGCGCAGCCCGGCCGTGCCGAACTCCAGCTTGGCCCCGAACCTGTCCATGAGCGCCGCGGCGTCGCCGGCGTCGAGGATCCTTCCCAGCTCGTCCCGGGTCTCAGGATCGGGATCCTGCGCCAGCCACTCTTCCGCCCGCCGCACGAGATCAGACATCACAGCCCTTTGTTTCGCATTCTGCTCAGATACCTCTAACGCGGAGCTGTACCCGACCCCCCGCGACGACACCGCCACCGGGCCGGCCTCGGCGTGCTAAAGCTTGTTGACGACCTTGGCCAGCAGGACGCCCATGCGGGCCGCCGTGGCCCTGCCGACCTCAAGGACCTCCTCGTGGTTCAGCGGCTCGCCGGCCAGCCCCGCGCCGGGGTTGGTCACCAGCGAGATGCCGAGCACCTCGGCCCCGGCTTCGCGCGCGGCGATGGCCTCAAGGACGGTGGACATGCCGACCAGGTCGCCGCCCAGCGTGCGCAGCATGCGAATCTCGGCCGGCGTCTCGTACGTCGGCCCCCGGAAGGCGACGTAGACGCCCTCGGCGAGCGACGGGTCGGCCTCGCGGGCCAGCGCGCGCAGCCGCTTGGAGTAGACCTCGGTCAGGTCGATGAAGGTCGCGCCGGTGATGGGGTTGGCGCCGGTCAGGTTGATGTGGTCGCTGATCAGCACCGGGTCGCCGACGTCCTGCGTCTCGGGCCGCAGCCCGCCGGCCGCGTTGGTCAGCACCACCGTGCTCGCCCCGGCCGCGACGGCCGTCCGCACCCCGTGCACCACGGGCTCCACGCCCCGGCCCTCGTACAAGTGGGTGCGGCCGAGGAAGATGAGGGCCTTCCGGCCCGACTCGGTCTCCACCGCCCGGATCTTCCCTGAGTGCCCGGCCACGGCCGGCGCGGCGAACCCCGGCAGGTCGGTCACCGCGTGTTCGGCGATCGTCGTCCCGATGGCGTCGGCGGCCGGAACCCACCCGGACCCCATGACCAGCGCGACATCGAAGGACTCCACGCCGGTGAGGGCCTTCAGCGTCCCTGCGGCCTCCGCGGCCAGTGAATAAGCGTCGTTGCTCACGCTCACCGAGGCTACAACCGGATGGCTCCCTTCAGTACACGGCCCAGGGGTGCATCTCACCACTTCACCGGCGAACCTCCCGCCGGCGGACATGCCGGTGACTCGGGTTGATGCTCAGCGGTCCTGCGGGTGTCAGGCGGCCTTCGACTCGGTCTGAGACTCCAGCGCCGCCGCCACCGTGTCCGGGGAGGCGGCGAGCAGCGGCAGCCGCACGGCAGGGGTGGGGATGTCGCCCCGCGCGTGCAGCACGGCCTTGATCACCGTGGGGTTCGGCTCCGCGAACAGCCGGAGCGAGAGCAGGGCCAGACGGTGCCCGAGTGCGCGCGCCTCCGGCACGTCACCGGCCCGCCACGCCGCGATGAGCCGCGCGAAGTCGGCGGTGGCGACCAGCGCCGAGGCTGTGATGCCGCCGTGCGCGCCGAGCGCCAGCAGCGGCGAGATGTACGCGTCGTCGCCGCCGAGGATCGCGAAGCCGGAAGGCGGATCGGCCAGCAGCTCGATGGCGTCGTCGTTGATCGCGCCGGGCGAGAACTTCAGCCCGGCGATGCCGGGGATCGCGGCGAGCCTCCGCAGCGCCCCGGCCGGCAGGTACTGGCCCGTGCGGTGCGGAATGTCGTAGGCGATGAGAGGGACCGGGCTCAGCTCGGCGAGGTGGGCGAAGTGCGCGAGAACGCCCTCCTCGCCGGGGCGGACGAACGGGGGCACGACCGTCAGCGCGGCGACGACCTCCGGGTGGTCGCCCAGCCGCCGCAGTGCCTCGGCCGTGGCGGCGCCCACCACGAGCGGCGCGGAGCGCTCCTGGCAGACCCGGGCCACCACCTCGACCACGGTCTGCTTCTCCGCGTCCGTGAGCGCGCCGGGTTCCCCCGTGGTGCCGAGCGCGACCAGGCCCGTGGCACCGTCCGCGAGCAGCCGCCGCGCGAGCGACTCGAGCGCGCCGAAGGCCACCTCGCCGGAGGCCTCGAACGGAGTGATCAATGGAACATAGAGACCGCTGAGCATCATGGAGATCATCGTCGCTTGAGCGAAGACGAAGCACCAGTTTGGATTCCTGGAGGCATACGTAAGCTGAGCTTATGCTTGATGTCCGCCGCCTGCGGCTGCTCCGCGACCTGGCCAGGCTCGGCACCATCGCCGCGGTGGCGCAGGCCCACACCTACACGCCGTCGGCCGTGTCCCAGCAGCTCGCCGCGCTGCAACGGGAGGCGGGGGTACCGCTGCTGGAGCGGACCGGCCGCGGCGTGACCCTGACTACGGCGGGCGTCGCGCTGGTCGAGCACACCGAGACCGTGCTCGCCGCACTGGAAGCGGCCGAGGCGACCCTCGCCGCCGCCCGGACCGGCCTGAGCGGGACCGTGCACATCGGAGCGTTCCCGACCGCCGTGCACACCCTGCTGCCGGCGGCACTGGTCGCACTGGGCCGTGACCATCCGGGGCTCGCCCTGATGGTCACCGAACTGGATCCGGCCGCCGCTCCCGAGGCGCTGCGGGAACGGCACCTCGATGTGGCGCTGCTGCACGACTACGACCTGGCCCCTGTCGAGCCCGACCCGGCGCTCGACTCGACGCCCCTGCTGGACGAGACGGTCTTTCTCGCGATCCCCGGCACCGCGGACACCGCGGCGCCCGCCGACTCGATCGGGGCGGTGCCCAACGACCCGATCGGCGGCTTCCTCGACGCGGACCGGATCGGCGGCTTCCGGGACGCGGACTGGATCGTGGCCTCGCCGGGCACCCTCTGCCATACCGTGGCCATGCGCGCCTGCCAGGCGGCGGGGTTCACGCCACGGGTGCGCCACCACGTGGACGACTTCAGCGCCGTCCTGACGCTCGTCGCGGCCGGTCAGGGCGTCGCCCTGGTGCCGCAGCTCGGCATCGGCCGGCTCCCGGACGGTGTACGCCTGTTGCCGCTGCCGGCGCGGCGCAGAACCCGCATCGCCTACCGCCGCGGAGCCGCCGAGCACCCCGCGGTCGCCGTATGCGTCCACGCCATCCGCACGGCCACCGAGAGCCACCTTTCGAAGCCCCGACCCGGCAAGACTGCGATGTCTTGAAGCATCGCCGGACGATTGACGTGATTCCGCCCTCCGAGTTCCGCGACGGCGTACGGCTTGTTCTGCGATCGGGCGACCTCAAGCCCCGGACGGCTCGCGTTGTGAGCGGCCATCGTCTCGGAGTTCGCCTCATCGAAGCCGTATACGTCCCACGCCATGACGTCGACGTACGCCGAGCCGGGATAGTAGTCCTGCCAGTGCCTGCCGCTGCGCTCGCTGAGCGTCCAGTCCATCAAGATCGTAGTGGCGAGCAGCCGTGAGTTCCCGGCTTCGCCGGCAAGGCCCTCGATGCGCCTCCACGCCGCTTTGTACTCCTCCGCGGTGAACCGCCCGTCGCTGATGTCGTCTTCGGGTTCGTGGTAGAAGCACCAGAAGACGTCCCGGTCCTGCGGGGCACTCGCGAACCACGAACGCAGATTTACGTCGTGCTTGCCCGCTGCCACGTCCTTCGGAGGGTACTTGAACGACACGACGGTCGTCCGGCCCGGGGTGTTGCGCTTCGCGTCAGTCCACGCTCCTGGGGCGCCGGGACAGAAGACTCGCAGAGCCGGGAGCCTGCCCTGTCGGGCATCGGCGGCCGCCAACGCCTCGGTGAACGTCTGCCCCGGCGGTTGAACAGCACGGCACCGACGGCGGCAACCGCCGCGACGATTCGCCTACAAGTGTTCCTTCCTTCCATGGCCGAGGCAATCCCGACCTCCTTGCTCTGTTTGATCTTCAGGCGGCGCGGCCGTCTCGTGGTGAGACAGGACGAGGGCGGCTCTGGATCTGGCTTCCAAGCGCACGGAGCACCACGCCGAGCACCTGTTCGGCCCGTACCGTGCCGAACTGGCGGGAGTCCCAGCTGAAGTCGGCGTTGTCGCCAAGGACGACGAGCCGGCCTGGACCGACGACGCCGTCGGGCCGCCGAGCCCAGTCGGGCAGGAACGCCGGTTCCGCATCGCCCGCCACGGCAACGACCCGCTTGATCACCCAGGGTGAGCCGGGGGTGTCGGCAGAACCGCCTGCTCTGCACGGCCCCGGCTCGGTGACCACCACAATGTCGCCCTTGCCTAGCGTCTCCGCAGGCACCCGTCGCACCAGCACCCGATCTCGATGCCGCAGGGTCGGTTCCATGCTGGGCCCGCTGACCGATACCACCACCAGGCGCCGCCGGAGCACGATGACAGCGATCGCGGCGGCGAGCGACAACCCTCCCATGCTGATCAGGACGGCGATCATACGAATGCCTCCGGATCCGAGGAGCGATAACCGGCCGCTTGCAGCGCGAAGAGCCGCGCATACTCGCCGTCATGCGCCAACAGGTCGACGTGGGTGCCGCGCTCGACAACCTGCCCGCCGGACAGGACGACGATCACGTCGGCCTCCCGCACCACCCCCAGCCGGTGTGAGATGAGCACGCTGGTCAACCCACTTCTGTGCGCGCGGAGCCGTGCGTGTACCTCGTGCTCGGCCTCCGCGTCCAGAGCGGAGCTCGGTTCGTCAAGGACGAGGAGGTCTGGCTTGTCGAGCACGAGGCCGCGAGCGATCGACAGCCGCTGCCATTGCCCTCCGGAAA
The DNA here is from genome assembly GCF_042654065.1 of Sphaerisporangium dianthi. Classification (NCBI taxonomy): domain Bacteria; kingdom Bacillati; phylum Actinomycetota; class Actinomycetes; order Streptosporangiales; family Streptosporangiaceae; genus Sphaerisporangium; species Sphaerisporangium dianthi. The sequence goes on from NZ_JBHSFP010000006.1 coordinate 59,347, forward strand.
GAACCACCCCGGTCTCCGGGTCGGCTCGGTCGGCTTCCGAGAAGAAGATCCGGGTGAGCATCGTCTCGTAGCCGTGACGGAGCCTGGCGATGACGTCGTGCACACCGGCCTGCCGTGCCGCGCGCTCGATCCGGGGGAGATCCGACAGGGCAGTCAGGTCTCCGATCCCGATGTTCTCCCTCGCCGTCAGATCGTACGCGGTCGCGTCCTGGAAGACGGCGCGGATCCGGCGCCTCAATTCCACTGGGTCGAGGTCGCGCACGTCTGTGCCGTCCCAGAGAATCGCCCCGCGGGTCGGGTCGTAGAAGCGGCACAGGAGCTTGATCAACGTGGTCTTACCCGCGCCGTTGAGCCCGACGACGGCGGTTACGCATCCAGCCGGGAGCGTGAGGTTCACCCCGCGCAGCACCCAGGGCTGGTCGTCGGCGTAGCGGAACCACACGTCACGCAACTCGATGCCGCGTTCCAGCGGCGGTGTCGGTAGCGGATCCGGGCGGACCGGCAGGTCTGGGCCGGCGTCGACAACGGCCAGGTAGCGGCCGAAGAGCGCTAATGCCTCGTGCACTGACACCGCTTCGGTGACCAGGCTGGCGAGAGCACCTTGGACGGAACCCACCGCGGCGATCACGAGTGCCACGTCGCCGACGGTCAGCGTTCCGACCACGGCTGAACGGACCACCCACAGCAGCAGGGCGCCCGCCACGGTGGCTCCCAGCACAGCCAGCCCGCCCTGGACAGCCAGCTGGCGCCGGTCGATGCGGCGATGTGCGTCGTTGATCGTCCTTATCTCCGCCGCCATGCGACGCCAGAGGTACGGGCCGGCGCCGAACAGCCGTAGTTCCTTCGCGGTCTGCGGATTGGTCAGCAAGCTGGAGTAGAACAATTCTCTACGTTCGGCCTGGCCGATCTCGGTCACCATCGCCACCCGGCGTCTGCTCAGCGCAAGCTCGGCCAACAGGGCCGGAACTGCGGCGAACACGACCGCGACGGCCACCCAAGGGTCGAGCATGAGCAAGGTACCTGCGAAGCCGAGGACCGTGATCAGCGCCTGAACAGCGCCAAGGCCTCCGTCCAGCACATCCCCGGGGCGGCTTACACCGCTCGACCTGGCGATCTGAAGGCGGTCAAGGAACGCCGGATCCTCGAAACGGCGAAGACCCACGAAACGATCGACCGCGGCGTAGAGACGCGAGTTGGCGAGAAGAAGCACTCGACGGCCGGTCTCGGCCTGCAGGTAACGGACGGCGTGAGGTACAAGCGCGACGGCCACCCCAACGGCGACCAACGTGGCGGTCAGCCCGAGCACGTCCGGCCACCGAATCGAACCGGCCACAAGCCGGTCGATCAGGAACTTGGTCAGCCACGCGGCTGTCGGCGGTGCGAGCCCGCTGAGGAGGGAAAGCCCCAAGTAAGCCGAGCTCTGTGCGGGAGCGGCATCTCGGACAAGCGACACCGCTCGCCTGGCGACATGTAGTGACATCAGCAGGGAACGGTCAGCCCGCAGCGGACATGGCCACGGCGTTACGATCGACGACGGCATGGAGCTGGTAGTGCGACGCCGTGACCAGGCCACTCGACACCAGGATGAACGCGGGGAAGCCGGTCACTCCGAATGCCTTCTGGATAGGCCCGCCATCGGACTCCACCACCACCGTGGCCACCGGTCTAAGGCGCTCGACGGTCTCCGCGGCCTCCTCGCTGGTGCCCACGACGATGGCCAGCCGCGTGTCACGGCCTCCCGGCCGGTCGGCCGCGAACTCGACGAAGGCGGGCAGCTGTTCCTTGCACGGCGTACAATCCGGGGAGAAGAAACCGACCAGCGGGCGATCGCCGAATGAGCCGAGGGTGACCGACTCTCCATCAACCGTGACGGCCGTGAACTCGCCGATCGGAGAGCCGTCCCGGAGCGCGACATCACCGAGCGAGACCAGACCTCCATTCGAGGCGGTGCCGCCGCTGCGCAGGGTGGCCAGCTCCGCGGAGTGCTCACGCAACCGACGTATGACGCCGACACTGAGCAACAGGTTGAGGGCGCTCAGCAGGCCGATGAGAACCATGGTCGCGGCTACGTATGCCATCGGGTCTCCTTAGGAAGTCGGAGAGGGTACGAAAAGCTCGACCAGGTCGTCCAGCAAGGTGACGATCACACCGCCCAGACCACCCGCGAGAAATGCGATTAGCCATCCCGTAGAGGCCGGGGAACCAGCCGGTAGCACGAGACCGGCCAGCGCGACGGCGACGAGCAGGAGATTACGCACCAGATGCCGACCGCTCAGCGGGGCAGGCGAAGCCCCGAAACAGCGGCACGGCACCCCGCCATCGCGCGCGAGCACCACCGCCACCCCCGCGGTGAGCACGGCGAGCAGAGCAATCGCGGCGGCGAACCCGGCCTGTCGGGTGAGCGGAACCGCCAGCAGCACCGCGACGCAGCCCTCGGCGGCGGCGAGCGTGGCGGCGACGAATGCCGCCCGTGAGCGGCTGACCAGACGCATCGCGGCCAGGGATGCCGCGAAGGCGCGCAGGGCCCGCCCGCCGCGCAACTTGCTCACCGCAGAGGCGAGAAAGACCACTGCGAGCAGGCCCTGGCACCCTGAAACAACAAATGCCACTTAGCAGCCAGCGCCAACGTTCTTGCAGGGGCCCGTATACACCGAACCGTCGTCGTAGAGGCACACGGTCCGCTTGTACAGGTAAATGCCGCGGCAGTAGCAGGTGTTCTCTCGGCAGACGCTCGCGGCGCGTGCGGTCGCCTTGGGCGCGAGGGCACCGATGAGACGGTCGGTGAAGCCGGTGATCCTTCGGGTCATCTGAGCCTCCTGTGCAGCCGGCCGCCCGTCGCGATCCGGCTGCCTTCATCAAACCCGGCGGCTGATCGGCGCACCATGACGCTCAGCCTGACGTTGAGCCGGAAGTTGATCAGGACATAAGGTGTGGACGTTCACACGTGATCTAGGGAGGCGTCATCGTAGGGGACGCGTTTGGTGCGCTGCTCCGGTCTCACCGGCTTCGTCTCCGCCTCACTCAGGAAGCGCTTGCTGAGCGTGCGGGAATCAGCTCCCGATCGGTGGCCGAACTGGAACGCGGTCGCGGCCGGAGTCCGCGACCCCGTTCATTGGAGCAGCTGGCAACGGCGCTGGACCTGGACGGCCAGGAGCGGGAGGAGTTCGTCGCCGTCGGCCACGCGCTGTTCTGGGCCAGCCGCACCGGCCGGCCAGACCGCAACCTGCCGGAAAAAGGCATCCCTGCCGCCAACCTGACGTGGAGGCAGCTGCCCGCAGACTTTCCCGACTTCGTCGGCCGCGACGAGGAGCTCGGGTTACTGGCTGCCATCCTCCACCCTGACAACCACAACCCAAGGCTGGCGGTGCTCTCCGGGCCACCAGGCGTCGGTAAGACAGCCCTGGCCGTACACGCCGGCCACCGGTTCTCATCGTGGTTCCCTGACGGGCATCTGTACGCGGCGCTGCGCGGTGCCACCGCCGATTCCGCCGACCCCGCTGAGGTACTCGCCCAATGGCTGCGGGCGCTCGGCGTGCAGGGATCGGCCTTGCCCGCTGGTATTGACGCGCGCGCCGCGCTGTTTCGGGACAGGCTGGCAATGCGGCAAGTGCTGCTTGTCGTCGACGACGCAGGCGGGTACCGCCAGGTGGAGCAGCTACTACCGGCCACGGGCATCTCAGTAGTAGTCACCAGCCGATTGCCGCTGACCGGCCTTCCTGGCGTGACCTCTATCGACCTGCGGCCGCTGCCTGGCCCGACCGCTGTCAAGCTACTGTGCCAGGTGGCCGGTGAGGATCGGGTGCGGGCCGAGCCCGCAGCAGCGGCCGAGCTGGTGTCGGCGTGCGGCGGACTGCCACTGGCCGTCCGGATCGCCGGGGCGCGGCTGGCCGCGCGTCCGCACTGGACGGTTGAGGCCTTCAATGAGCGGCTGGCCGACGAACGCCGGCGACTCGACGAGCTGCGCCACGGCGACCTGGCCGTGCGTCCGGGGCTTCACCTCGCCTATCAAGGGCTCACACCCGCCGCCGCCCGAGCGTTCGCGCTGCTCGGCGAGCTGGGGGTGCCGTCCTTTCCAGAGTGGTCTGTGGCCGCCCTACTGGGCGTCGACCCGGCCGCGGGAGCCGCTGTCCTGGAAGAGCTGCTCGACGCGCGGCTGTTGGAGGCGCTCGGCTCCGACCGGGCCGGCCAGTCGCGATATCGGTTCCACGACATTACCCGGATATACGCGCGCGAGCGCAGGGAAGCCGAGATCGACCAGGCCGAGTGGACGGCCGCGCTGGCCCGTGCCGCCACCGGCTGGCTGGCCATGGCCCGGCAGGCTCAGGACGGCCTGGACTGCCTGCGTCTCTACCTCGACGACAGGGACCACACAGCGACCATCACCGATCAGCGGGCGTCCGCCGTCGCCGCCGACCAGCCTGTTGAGTGGTTCGAAGCCGAGCGGGAGGCGCTGGCCGTGCTGGTGTCGGCCTGCGCCGAGGCAGGTCTGGCCGCGACGGCGCGCTGCCTAGCCGGCTGCAGCGCCGATTTCTACGAGCTGCGGGGATACTATGACGACTGGCAGCGGGCCGTGAGCGTGGCGCAAGTCGCCTGCCGGCGGGCCAATGATCGGTCGGGTGAGGCGACCATGCTGCGCGGTCTCGGCAGCTGCCTGATTGAACTTGACGATTCGGACGCCGCCCTCTCAGCCCTGTACCCCGCACGGGCGCTGGCAGAAGAGATCGGCGATCTGGCCGGTGCTGCCTTGGCGGGCAGGGAAATCGGCTTCATGCTGAGCATTACCGGCCGCGTTCAGGAGGCAGAGGCTGAGCTGCGTGCGGCCGCCGAGGGGCTGGAACAGGCCAACCTGCCTCTCGCCAGGGCCCTTGCGCTCACGAGCCTCGGATTCCTGCTGCGAGAACGGGGTGAAACGGCCGGCGCCCTTGACGCCATCTATTCCGCACTGAGGATTGCCCGCTTGTGTGACGGACGCTCCACAGAAGCCTACGCCTTGCGAATTCTCGCCAGCACTCTGCAGGTGTGCGATCGGCCTCAGGAGGCGGAGCGGGTGGCCCGCGAGGCCGCCACCCTCTTCGAGCAGATCGGTGACCTGATCGGCGCCGCGCAGAGCCTGCGAGCGCTGGGCGAGGCGCTGGCGCATGAACCACACCGGTTGGACGAGGCCGAAGAGGCGTTGACCGCTGCGGCCGCTCTGTTTCGTGACCAGGGATATCGCTGGGGACTGGCGCTCACCGAGCTGAGCCTCGGTGAGATCGAAGTCCGCCATGGTGACCCCCGAGCCGCCGAGCGACTCCGCCAGTCCCTGCGGTACTGGACCGACGAGCAGGTCCCAGCCCTACAAGCGCGCACGCTCGTCGCCCTCGCAGCCGCCTGCGAGCAGCTGGGCGACCCCTCCGCGCGCGAGCTGCTTATGCAGGCGTACGAGCTCTACCACGCGCTGAAAGCGCCCGCTGCGGCCGAGCTCGCGGTGCGGCTCGGGATACTCGAAGGCACCACGTCGCCGACATGAGCGGCTTTCCCAGCTTCGTCGCCCTCGAGACGAAGCGCCTCGACCGCACCGTCGCCGATGCTTCTCACCGTAAGGATTGGTGGTCACGGTGAGACCAGCGGTTGCGTGTCGGGGGCGCGCTGGATCGGTTCTGTGGGAAATGGATGTCGGTCGATGAAGCCTACGACGCGGCAGGGGCGAACACCCGCACCACAGACGGGCGGGGCAACGCGTTCCTGACGACCTACAACACCCTCGGCCGGGTGGAGTCGCGCATCGAACCCTCGACCCAGGCTCACCCCGGCTCGGCCGACCGTACCTGGACCATGTCCTACGACGCGGCGGGCAACCAGGTCGACGTCCAGCAACCCGGCGGGGTCCGGATCACCAACACCTACGACAACTTGGGCCGCCTGGTGACCGAGGCGGGGTCCGGGGCCGAGGCCGCCACCCAGAGCAACACATTCGGGTACGCCCTCGCAGGCCGCCGTACCAGCGCGAACGATCTCAACTTCACCTTCAACGACCGCGGGCTGCTGCTGAAGACCGCCAAAAACGGGGACATCGGGCGACCTGTCGTCGTTCGGCTACGACGCCAACGACCGGCTCGCCCAGCGCACCGACGCCTCCGGCTCAGCGACGTTCACTTATGACAACGCCGACCGCCTGAAGACCTTCAGCGACCCGGTGACCGCCACCACCCTCACCTACGGCTACGACAACGCCGACCGGCTCACCGGCATCGACCACCTACGACGCCCTGGACCGCGTCGTCAGCCGCAGCCAGGGCGGGGTACTGAGCCGCTACGTATACGGCGACCTGGCCAACGACATCGTCGCGATGACCAGCGACGCGGGCACCGTGCAAAGCCGCTACAGCCGAGGCCTCGACGGCGAACCGATCGAAATGGCCGACGGCACGCACAAACCCATCGAAGAAGTTCAGGTCGGCGACTTCGTCCAGGCGACCGACCCGGAAACAGGCCAGACAGGTCCCCGCCTCGTCCTTGACCTCATAACAGGCGACGGCGACAAGAGCCTCGTAGAGATCACAGCCGACACCGACGGCAAGCGAGGCGACGCGACCGGCGTGGTCATCGCCACCGACGGCCACCCCTTCTGGGCCCCCGAGTTCCACAAATGGCTCACCGCCGCCGAACTGCGCGTCGGCACCCTCCTCCAAACCAGCGCCGGCACCCACATCCAGATCACCGCCATCAAGAAGTGGACCGCCGCACACCACGTCCGCAACCTGACGGTTGCAGGCATTCATACCTACCACGTCCTCGCGGGCGACAAGGCAATCCTCGTCCACAACGATGCCCCTGGCGCTGATCCCTTCTTGCCTGAGGAATATTATCGAAAGAAGGAAAAAGGGCGTGCGCCCATCAAGGGTGCGCCCTATGAAATGTATGAGCGGTTCTACTCGGATGGTACGATCAGGCAGGTTGCAACGTATGACCGTTTCGGTGACCGTGTCAGACAGTATGATGATCCTGCCGGAGGTGGCAGGCATGGATTTGGTTACCACGAATTCGATTATGACGCGAGAGATCAGCGTCACCCAGGTGGAGGCGGCAGGCGTTCTCCCCAGATCGACCTCTGTTAGGTGAAGATTCTGATGCCTCGGTCATATCACGTTTCAGACGCAGAGGGATGGCAAGCGCTGCTGGACGCTGTAGACGGGTTCAGAGACGGAGTGATTCAAAGCTCTCTCTCGCTGAGTACCGGATATGTTGATCGCGACCTTAACCAGGTGGCGCCGAACGGCTGGACGTCTTGGTTCTTGCTGCAATTCCAGCATGAGCGCCCATCGACTGCTCTGCTCAGAATGAATGACGTAAGTCGAATATGCGTGAATGACGCACTCGACGTCTGGCCGGCAGAAGCGGCTTTCGGTGAGCCGTCACGCTTTGAGATACTCAATGTTGACATCGTCTGTGGGAGTATTGACGCGATGCTTCTTGACGATAGCTGGCTCGGCCCATTCGACTTGGATCGTCTCAAGAAGGTGATACTGGCCTGTGAACGAATGGCTGACAACGAGGGGGGTGGCGACTAGAAACTAGACCGTGTATCGAAGTCGGTCAGAGCCATTTGTTGCTCGCGCCATGAGATCAGTGGCCTCGTAGCGCACGGGGAGTTTGTCCAACCCGATGACTACAGCGCGGTGGCGTTTGAGCCGGTGCGCGCCACAACGTGGCGCTGTTTGTAGAGCTTGAGGTCGAAGGTCGGCGGTCGGCCGCCTTTTGTGCTAGCCGTCTATTTGGTGATACCGGGCGACTGCCCTCGCCTCCGCGCACGGGGAGCGATGTCAGATGTTAGGACAGGGGTGGGGGGCGTGGCGGTTGGGGGTGCAGGAGGTGGTGTTGAGGGTGAGGAATCTGCCTGCTGTTAGCCAGATGCCCCATTGGACGTCTACGCCGCCGGTGAGTGATTCCTCAGCGTTTCGTAGCCGGTGGTCCAGGCCGATGTGGGCCTCGTCGGCCGGGTGGAGGAAGGACGGTTCGGCGGCCTTGTAGCGTTCGGCCAGCCAGGTCAGGGCCTCGGCGACCGTCCTGGGGGAGGCTTCGATGCGGCCGGCGGGTTTCAGTAGCCAGTCGCAGGTGCGCATGGGGGGTAGAGGCGAGGCCCGGAACGCGGCGAGGTCGCCGGGGGGTAGTGGCGGGCGGCGTTCGCCTTCGCGGCGTTGTTCGTCGCCGATTCCGGTCCATGAGTAGCAGTGAAAATGCATGGGCGCCCCGTACGGTGAGGGTGGCTCCCGCCTGTCTGCGGCGGGCGGGAGCCACCCGGGGTGGTGGTGTCGCTAGATGGTGGTCATGCCGGCGGTGCGCAGCTCGGAACCGCTGAAGCGGAGCGTCCCGGCATCCGGGTTCTTGCTGTCACGCAGGGCGAACGCGTCGTCAACGCCCGGAATCGGGGCCAACTCGACGCATGCCTCTCCCTCCTCGCCGGTGTTGCCGCCGCACAGCGGGGTGAACGCGGCGCCGGTGAGGTCGCGGTCGTACAGGTTGTCCATGTGCTGGGTTTCCTTTCTGAGAGAGGTGGGACGGCCCGGCGGGTCCGCCGGACGATTCGTGGCCGGAGTCGGGGTCCGGTCTTCCGGGCAGCCGTTCTGGTGGGCGATCTCTTCCTGGACGGCCAGGGCCATCACCAGGGATTCGGCGTCGGGACGGGCGATGCCGGGCAGCAGACCGGCGCAGCGCTCGGCGTGGGTCGGCGGTACGTGGCGGGTGGCGCACCAGCCGCCCGGTGTCCCGTCGGTGCGGAAGAGGCGGCGGACCTGCCAGCCGGGATAGGCCTGCTCCATGAGGGCGATCTGCCGCTCGATCAGGTCGTGGATCGCCTGCGGCAGGGGTGTCGACGTGACGTCGCCCGTGGGCATGGGGATGTGGCCGCCGACGGAGATCCGTGCGTTGGTGGACATGCCGTACGGGTCGCCGAGGGCGTGGTCGGGGTGGGTCATCGTGCCGCCCACGGGTAGCCAGGCCGGGGCATGCCGTAAAGGTCGCCGAGGGCGTGGTCGGGGGTGGGGGCGGGGTGGGTCATCGTGCCGCCATGGACAGCGAGGCGGGGGACAGGGCGGTTTCCAGTTCGGCGTCGCGCATCAGGTCCTGGAGTTCGTGCACCGTGGCCGCCTCGACCCTCAGCGGGGTGGTGTGCCAGGCGGCGATGGCGAGGAAGCGTCTGCTGCCTACGCCGTAGGACACGAACCAGGCCGGTTCGAGTTGGTCGAGTTGCGCGGCGGCGGCGCGCTGGGGCAGGTCCCAGCGCCTGGGGCGGACGGGGCCGGGCCGTACGCCGCCCGCCCTGTGCCGTCCCGGTCGCCGGCTCACGAGCGGTCCCGGTCGTCGGCTCATGGGCCGTCCCGGTCGCGGGTTCGCAAGCTGTCCCGGTCGGCTCATGACGTCGCTCCGGGCCGGTGCGGCGCGTGCCGGTTCGTGGAAGGCAGGTGCGGGTTGTGCCGGTGCGATCCTGTTCCGCCCGGAGGGGCGCCCTTGGGAGGGGGTGGGCTGTCGCCGGGGGCGCTGTCCGGCGGGGTGAGGGGTTGGTCGGGACTCCAGCCGGCTTGGATCGCTTCGCTGCCCATAACCTTTGGCATGGTCAGGACTCGCCTTCCTGATCAAGGACCCGCCCGGACGTTGCAGCGCCGGGCGGGTCTGCTTTTACCCAGGTCTTTCTGCCTGGTGGATGTCATAGTGGAAGAGCTTTCGGAACGGTCCAAGCGGAACGTTGATGGGGCGCGCATTCCCATCAATCCATCACGGGGAGTTCTTCATGCCGCGCGCATGTGAGCCGGTCGCCCTCGGTGAGTCGCCATGGCATCTACTGGGTGCATTTATGCGCCATTGGCGGGAGGAAGTTCGCAATCTTTCGCAGCGTGAACTGGCCAGAGCGGCCTTCGTCGATCAAGGAGAGCTCTCCAGGTGGGAGCGCGGGATCGCGCGTCCGCACGCCGATCACATCAAAGGGATCGATGATGCTCTGGGGGCTGATGGGCGACTTGTAACACTTCATGGGTTGGTTGTGGAAATCGACCGGCTACGTACACTCGCAACAAAGGGGAATACCGACGAGGAGGACGCCACGGAACGCCGACAGCTTCTGCGATTCGCCGCGACCAGCGCTGTTCTCGGAGCGCTCGGAGTACCCGGCGAACCCGTCCGACAGCTTCTCAGCCTGTCCCTGAGCAACGATTTCCGCGCTATGGACGATTGGGAGGTGAGCTGCTCCGATCACCTGCACGCGCTTCGCACCCGACCTCCCGCGCAGGTGGCCGCCGATCTGGCCGTCGACCTGATGACGGTGCGCCGGCAACTGGACGCCTGCGCTCCCGCCGAGACGGCCGGGCTGCACCGCATCACGGCCACGCTCTCGGCCGTCCACGCGAACGCGCTGACCCGCCTGGGCGATCACGGCGCCGCGATCCGCTGGTGGCGCATCGCCCGCCAGTCGGCGGACCTCTCCGGCGACTTCGGGCTGCGTCTGCTGGTGCGCGGTGAGGAGGCCGGTCACGGGTTGTACGGCCAGCGCGCCCCTGAGACCGTCCTCCGCCTGGTCGAGTCCGCCGAGCAGATCGCCGGAGCGCCCAGCGTCGACCTGATGACGACGCAGGCGAAGGCGCTGTCGATGCTCGGCCGGCACGACGAGGCCCGTCAGACGTTGCACGCGCTCGTCCGGCTCGCCGAGACCAGCAACCGGTCCGACCCATGGGGCTTCTGGAAGCCGGATCAGATCCATTTCGCGGAAAGCTGGGTCTACGCGGGTGCCGGTGAGGAGGCCGCTGCGGGCAAGGCGCGAGATGAGGTGCTGCGACAGACCGGTGACTACCAGTACAAAGCGAACATCGCCCTGCACGGTGCTCTGTGTACGGTCACCCGGGGTGGTACGGACGAAGGGGTCCGGCAGGCGGCGGCGACGATCGGCGGGATGTCTCCGGCGTATCGCAGCACCCACATCCTGGAGACGGGCCGCTTGGTGCTCCGCGCCGTGCCGATGGCCCAGCAAGGCCGTCCGGCGGTCATGGAGTTCCGGGAGGTCCTCGCCACCACGTAGACATCGAGGCATGTCTGAGCTGGTGCGCTGTCCACGGACGTTCGCCGGGTCGGGCACCGTACGGCGGCGCCGACATCGCCGTACCACGACTCGCCGACCCGGCGCCGGCCACATCCAGCACACAGCGGGTGGAGAACGGCACCCCGGTGAAGGTATGTGGTCACCACGCTGGCGGAGGCGGGTAGGGCCGGGGGTGGTGCGAACCGGCCGGGTGCGTACGGGCCGAGGGGGGTGCGTGTGTACAGGACGGGGTGGTGCGTGGGGGGTAGGTTGCCGGCGGCGTCGGCGCTTGCTGGACAGATGCGGTGATAATCCCTCGCTTGCTCGTAAAGGGTCTTGCTAGGGTCGAGCCTTGGGCCGGCCGCGGGACTCCAGTGCGACTTCCGGAACCCGCCTTTGAAGCGATGCTTCGCAGTTCGTGCTCTCATTCCCCGGCCGGTCTGCCTTGTGAGGGGCGATGGACACCTACGCCGACCTGATCGAGTGCGAGGACGTGCTGCTCTTCGCCAACGCGGCCATCACGTCGACCGGCCAGCGCGAGTTCCACGGGTCGGCTCACGAGCAGCGGCTCTCGCTGGACTTCCTGCACCGCTACATCCAGGGCAACTATCCCGACCTGTACGCGGCGACGCTCGCCCTGGACATCAACGACCACAACGCCGCGCTGATCATCCGTAACCTGCTGAGGGAACCGGGGGCGGGCGACGGGCGGCTGATCGCCTGGCGGCTCGCCCGCATGAGCCCGCCGCGCGTCTACCGGCTGTTCCGGGAGCTGCGACGCGAGGGGATCAACAACAGGCGCACCCGGGCGATCGTCCGGGGCTGGCTGGCGGCGCGTCCCGACCTCGCCTTCGACGCGGTCAAGTACCGCTCTGCGGTGAAGGGGGCGGTACGGCACGCTCATCTGCGCCTTCCGGGCGAGCTCGGCGACTTCCTGTTCGCGCCGCGCAGCCGTACCCGGTTCGCCACCCCGATTCTGGAGGCGTGGCGCCGGGCCCATTACGAGAGGGCGGCGCTGTACGAGCTGCCGTACACGGTGGCGGAGGGCTTCGCCGCCCGTCACGGGATCGACCGCGAGGTCTTCATGGCGCGCATCGCCCCCCGGCTGACCTCGCTGGAGCGGCTGAGGCTCACCAGGTCGGCGAGGAAGGACGGTGTGGACACCGAAGCGGACCTGGCGGCCATGCCGCTCGTCCGCCTGGCCTCCTACGCGCTGTCCCGGCCGTCTTCGGAGCGCCGCGACGAGTTCGCCGCCGCGCTGCGGGCCGCGGCCGCCCGGGTGGCCGGTGCGCGCGCAGGGACGTGGGGGAAGGTTACGGCGGTCCTCGACGACAGCTTCTCCTCCTATGGGTCGCCGGCCAAGCGCCGCCGTCCCCTGGCGGTCGCGCTGGCCTGCCACTATCTGCTCGAAGCGCTGGCCGGTTCCTACCAGGGCCTGTGGCTCTCCCGGCGCGCCGACCCCGTGCCGGCCCGACCGCTCGGGCCGACGCCGCTGGGACAGCGGATCATCGACGCCTTGGAGCAGCGCCCTGACCGGCTGGTCATCGTCTCCGACGGCTGGGACAACGCGCCGCCCGGGCTGGCCGCGGAGGTGCTGCGTGTCTGGCGGCGCAGGCTCGACCCCGCCGGGGAGGTCGGCATCGTGCATCTGAACCCGGTCTACGACGCCGAGCGGTTCGACGTGCGGCGCGTGTCTCCCATGGTGCCCACAGTGGGCATCCGGGACGCCGAGGATCTGCCCGCGCTGGTGGAGCTGGCCGCGTTCGCCCAGGGCCGGACCGGTCTGGACGAGCTGCGCGCCTACCTGGAGGACAGGGCGGCACGGCGTTGATCGAACTCAGTGGACTGATGACGCGTCCCGCGCAGACCTGGGGCTCGGTACGGCTGGTGCCGCTCGTGCGCCCGGAACCGATCAAGGACCTGCGGCTGCACCCCGTGGTCTACGGCGACGAGCTCTCCATGGTGTCCCTGCCGGACAAGACCGTTTACACCGCCTACATCCCGCACGCCTTCGTCGCGTCGTGGACCGGGGACGGCACGCCGGCCGCCACGTACGGCACGCAGCTCGGACGGCCGCTGCGGCACATGGGCATCAGGACGCGGCGCCGCATGGCACGGCGCGTGGAGAAGAACCGGCTGCGCTTCCTGCCCCTGCACCTCGCGCTGGAGGGCTTCCTCGCCCTGCACTTCGGCGGCCCGACGGTGGCCTGGGAGGAATGGACCCACCAGGCGGTCGCCCATGGACTGTCGCCCCGTGTCGAGGAGGCCTACACCGGCGCGGAGGTCCGTGGGCTCGACGACGCGCTGCGCGTCTTCGAGATTTACGCCGGGCAGTGCGGCGTGCTGCTCTACGTCGGCGACACGCTGGCCGCCGCCTTCGTCGTGCCGCATCCCGAGGACTACCGGGCGTTGCATCCCACGCTGGTCCGTGACCTGTACGGCGAGCTGATCTACCAGTACGCCCTGTTCCATCCGGCCAGGGACGTGCCCGTCGCGATCGACGAGGCCGCGGTCTCCTCGCTCGCCGACCTGCGGGCGCAGGCTACGCGGTGTGAGCGGGAGTGGGCGGACTTCCACGATTCGGTCATGGCGGCGGGGCTGCGGGCCGCGCCGGATCGCGAGGAGGTGGTCTACCGGCTCGGCCGTTTCACGCTCCGGCGTTTCCTGCCCTCCTTCGAGCGGCAGCGGGAGAACCACATCGGCGAGATGATCACCGACGAGTCCGGGCGGCTGGCGTACCTGAAGACTTTCCGGCTCTCGGAGGCGCAGAGCCGGCGCGGTCACCTGCTCAGCGTGCTCGCCCGCCACGACTGGCACCTGCCGAGCGCCGCCGCCGCGCTCGGCACCGACCAGGCGGCCCTGGGGCTGCGTCTGGAACGGGCCGGCTTCGGGCACCTGCTCCGGCAGGACGTCCTGGACGCCTACCGGAAGGCCGGTCGCCCCTGAACGCCGGCGAGCGCGTCACCGAGGTCCGTACGGTCACAGGGTGACGTTGCTATTTGAGCCAGATCCGTAGCGGGCCGATGGGGGTGAAGCCCTGCTGGAGAGGGGCCTCCAGGTCGTCGGAATGCTCGTAGCCGACCATGGGGCGGGTGGGGAAGAGGGTGGAGGCCATCGTGACGGTGCCTTCCCAGGCCGCCTCGATGTCGCATCCAGAGGCGAAGACGTTGGACACGCCCACCACCTGGTCGCTGGTGTTGAGGGCGGAGCCGCAGACGATGTCGCCGTCGATGCGGCCGGCCAGCAGCGTGACGGCGGGGTCGGCGAGCAGCACGGCGGGGAACAGGACACCTTCGTAACCGGGGAGAAGGCCGGTCTCCCAGTCGCGCAGGCCTGCCGCGGTGGTGATCGTGCTCCAGGCGATGGGATCCCCGGTGGCGGCCCGCAGGTCGGGCAGGCGACCTTCGAGAGCCGCTGGCGCCACGCCTGGCCTCTCGGACGTCGGGCTGCGAGGGATGGGCGACGGAGCGCCTGGCGTGGAGGGGAAGTCGCGAGGGCTGGGGGACGGCACGCCTGGTTCGGACGTCGGGCTGGCAGGGGTAGGCGCTCGGAGGATCCACTGGGCGTCGAACAGGATGCGGAAGCCGGCGTCGCGCAGGTCGAGCCGGGCGAAGCCGTCCTTGACCGAGGGTTCGGGGGAGTCGAGCTCGATCGCTGCGAGCACGGCGTCGGCCGACGCGGCCGGGGTGAGGGTGACCGCGTCCGGGTACAGCGGTGGCGACCTGCGCGGGTTGGACCACAGGGAATCACTGAACGTCCCCGGCATGCCATGCGCGCGGCACATCGAGTCGCACCACTCGGCGTTGTTCCGCACCGCCGCCTGTAGCCATATGTCAGCCATGGCGGCATCCTTACTAGGTAATTCCGGTTGCTGCCAGACTTGCCCGGTGACTTCTCCCCCCATCTCGCCACCGGAAGCGATCGCCGCGCGGCGATACCGGCTCGGCGCGAGTCGCTCAAGACCTCGGCCGGCGCGGCCATCGCTGGTGCCCACGGTGAGGGGAAGCCGCCTGAGCAGCGGGTAGGCGTGGCCAGACGAGCGGGTTCGGCCTGGGCGGCGCGGCGCGTGGGAAAGGGCCCCGTGG
Source organism: Sphaerisporangium dianthi (assembly GCF_042654065.1). Taxonomy (NCBI): domain Bacteria; kingdom Bacillati; phylum Actinomycetota; class Actinomycetes; order Streptosporangiales; family Streptosporangiaceae; genus Sphaerisporangium; species Sphaerisporangium dianthi. The sequence goes on from NZ_JBHSFP010000006.1 coordinate 74,476, forward strand.
CGCCGGGCGCCACGGGGCCGGGGTCAGCGGCGCAGGGGTTTGAGCGCGACGTAGACGACGCCCGCGATCAGGAAGCCGGCCTCGAACGTGATGTCGCCCACCGCGGGGAACCGGCTCGGGACCAGGCCCACGTACAACTCCTGGTTGCAGAAGAGCCACACCGACAGCACCACGCCGACGAGCATGGCGATCGGCCCCGCGGGGCTGCGGTGCGACCGGTCGTACAGGCGGGCCAGGGGCACCTCCCCGCGGCGCAGGTACTGGTCGGTCAGCACGACGGCCAGCCACGGGCCGATCCAGTACGAGATGACGAGCAGGAAGGACTCGTACTTGTGGCCCGCGTCCTGAAGTCCGGTGAGGGCCACGACGAAGCCCACGACGCCGCACGCGACGGCGGTGAGCGCGCGGCGCATCGTGAGCGGGAGGCGCACGCCCATGGTGAGCAGGGACATCGCGCCGGAGTAGACGTTCAGCGCGTTCGCCGAGACGGCGCCGAGCGCGATGGCCAGCAGGGTCAGGCCGGCGATCAGGCCGGGCAGGTGCGAGGTGAAGGCGGTGGTCGGCTGCCCGAGGGCGTCGCCGCCGATGGTGACCGACGCCGCGCCCACCACCTCCAGCAGCACGCACGGGACGAACACGCCGAGCCCGGCCGCGAGCCCCACGGCCCGCTTCCCGGCGTCCGGCGGCAGGTAGCGGGTGTAGTCGGCGGCGTAGGGGTTCCAGCCGGCGGCGTACCCGAAGGTGGCGCCGACGGTGAGCAGGAACCCGCCGAGTCCGCCGCCGCTGCCGGCGAACCCCGGGTCCGCCCGCGTCAGGATGATCACCGACGCGACCAGGAAGATCACGGCGAGCACCGGGAAGGCGTACCGCTCGAACGCCTGCACCAAGTTGTGCCCGAAGAAGCCGAGCACCACCATGGCCGCGACCACGACCACCAGGCACAGCCACGCCGGCAGCCCGGTCAGCGTGTTGAGCGCCAGCGCCCCGCTGACGCTGTTCACCGCGAACCAGCCGATGCCGGCCGCCACCGTGTTGAACGCGGACGGCAGCAGGTTGCCCCAGTAGCCGAACGGCAGCCGCCCGAGCACCATCTGCGGCACCCCCGCCGCCGGGCCGCGCGCCGACAGCACGCCGTGCGACAGCGCGCCGAGCCCGGTGCCCACGGTGACCGCCAGCACGGCCTGCCAGAAGCTCAGCCCGAACGCGGCGACCGCCAGCACGCCGAGGAAGATGGTCGCGAATTCGAGGTTGGGGGACATCCACGTCCACAGCAGTTGCCGGGGCGTGCCGTGCCGGTCGGCCAGGGGGATGAACTCGACACCGCCGGGTTCCACCGCGGTGACCTTCGCGCCATAGTCGCCTTCGCGTACCGCGACGCCGGGGGGTTCCAGAACCGTCATACCGTGATCGCCTTCAGTTTCTCCATGAGGTATTCGTGCGCGATGACCGGAGGATGCGTGACCGTGCCGATCGGCGGCCCCAGGGACTCCACCTCCGCCAGGGGGTCGCACTCGTAGAAGTAGATGAGGGACACCAGTTCCTCGTCCGGGGCGCTCGGGTCGGGCGGCAGCACCCGGTGCCGCGTGGAGCGCCAGCGGTCGCCGGTCCAGCGGGCCAGCAGGTCGCCGATGTTGATGGTGAAGGAGTCCTCGGCGTACGGCGCGTCGATCCACTCGCCGTCCAGGGTGAACACCTGCAGGCCGCCGACGCCCTGCTGCCGGTCGAGGACGGTCACCGTGCCGAAGTCGGTGTGCGGGCCGATGCGGAACTGGCCGGGCTCGGGCGGGCCGACCTGCGACAGCGGCGGGTATCTGTTGATGTTCATCGTGTACGACGGGTGGCCGGCCCTCGAGGTGAAGAAGCCGTCCGGCAGGCCGAGCGCCGCCGCGCAGACGACGAGCAGCTCATCGGCCAGGGCGCGCATGCGGGCCAGATACTCGGTGACCAGGCTCCGGAGCTCGGGCACCTCCGGCGGCCACACGTTCCGCAGGAACCACTCGGCGTCGATCAGCGGGTCGCCGATCGGGTCGTCGGCGCCCACCGCGAACGTCTCCTTCAGGTCCGGCGGGGTGGGAGTCCCCTCGGCGTACCCGTTGGCCTCCACACCGGGCGGCAGCCAGCCCCGGCCGCCGACGGTGACGGCGTAACGCCGCTTCACCTCATCGGGCAGCGCGAAGAACCGCTTGGCCGCGGCCCGCACCCCGGCGCGCAGCTCCGGCGGCACCCCGTGGCCGGTGACGAGCAGGAAGCCGATCTCGCGCAGCGCCTGGTCGACCCGCCCCGCCACCTGGGCGCGATCGGCGGCGCCGCCCTGGAACCATGGGGTCAGATCGACGATCGGGACCGTCTTCATGGGTCATGAATCCTCTCCGATGTCCTCGTTCCACAGCGCCGGGTCGGCGGCGATGAACGCGGTCATCAGCTCGACGCATTCGGGGGAGTCCAGCACCGTGACGGACACGCCGTTCTCCGCGAGCCACTCGTGCTGCCCGGTGAAGGTGCGGCTCTCGCCGACGACGAGGCCGGTGATGCCGAACTGGCGGATCAGCCCGCTGCAGTACCAGCACGGGGACAGGGTGGTCACCATGGTGGTGCCCCGGTACGTCCGCTGGCGTCCCGCGTTCCGGAACGCCGCGGTCTCCCCGTGCACCGAGGGGTCGCCGTCCTGGACGCGGCGGTTGCGTCCCCGGCCGAGCAGGCGACCGTCCGGGCCGAACAGGGCCGCGCCGATGGGGATGCCGCCCTCGGCGAGCCCCTTCCTGGCCTCCTCCAGCGCGACGGCGAGCATCGCGGCCGGGTCGGCTGCTTCGCTGGTCATGGGGCAACTATCCCCCGGAAGGCGCCCTGCGAGAACGGACAGATCGTCCGTATTATGGCCACCCTCACCAGACAATCCGTAAAGCGGGTAGGTATGCCGCTCACGCTTCGCGAACTGCTGGCCTTCGACGTACTGCGCGAGGCCCGGCCGCGCGTACTCGCGGGCGATGCCTCGCTGGACCGCGTGGTGCGCTGGGTGCACTCCAGCGAGATCTACGAGATCGGGCCGCTGCTCACCGGGGGTGAGCTGCTGCTCACCACCGGGCTCGGGCTCGCGGGCACCGACGCGGGCGCCCGGCGGCACTACCTGCGCGAGATCGCGCAGCGCGGGGTGGCGGGGGTCGCGCTGGAACTCGGCCGCACCTTCCCCGAGACGCCGCGTGAGCTGGTGGAGGAGGCGCGGCGGCAGGAGCTGCCGTTCATCGCGCTGTACGCGGTGGTGCCGTTCATCCGGATCATCGAGCACGTCAACACGCTGATCGTCGACTACGCCGGCCGGCGGCTGCGCCTCGGAGACCGGGCCACCCGGGCGCTCAACGAGACGCTCATCGCGGGGGCCGGGGTGGCCGGGGTGCTCGCCACCGGGGCCGAGGTGATCGGGGCGCCACTGGTGCTGGTGGCGGCGAGCGGGGCGCTGGTCGCCGCGCACGGTGTGGCGGGTGACCGGGAGGCGTGGCGGGCCGTGGAGCACGCAGGGTGCGAGACGCCGGTCACCCTGCACGGGGGGCCCTGGGGACGGCTGGTGGCGGGGCCGGGGTCGGCGCTGCCCGGCGAGGACCTGATGATCGCGCTGGAGCGGACGGCCGTCGCGCTGGCCCTGGCGATGCTGCGCACCGGCAGCCCGCCGAGCGAGCGGGACCAGCAGGTGTCCGCGCTGCTGCGCGACCTGATCGAGGGCACCGCCGAGGCGGACGCGGCGGTGCGGGCCATGATGGCGGGGTTCCAGCTGCCGCCCGGCCACGTGCTGGTCGGGGTGGCCGCCGAGGCGGTGGAGACCGCGGCGGCGCTGGCCGTTGTCGACCGGGCCGCGCACATCCTGCACACCTCCGCGATCCGCGGCCGGGTGTCACGCCTGGTGCTCGGCGCCTTGGCCGTCCCCCCTTCCCTGACGGACACGGTGGGCGCCGCCGCCCAGGCTTTGGAGGAGGCTCTGCGCAGGCTCAGCGCCACCCAGCTCCGCGTCGCCGTGGGGCCTCCCGCCGCGGACCTCGCCGACCTCGGCCCCTCCCTCCGCGACGCCCGGGCCGCCCTGGGCCTGCGCCGCGCCACCCCCGTCGTCACCACCCGCGCCCTGGCCCTGGACCTGGAACTCACCCGCCACTTCGACCCCTCCCACGCGGCGGACCTGGTCCGCCGCGCCATCAGCCCCCTGGTCGACTGGGACCGCACCCACCGCACCGACTTGGTGACAACCCTGGAAACCTTCCTTCTCCACGGTTGCAGCCCCACCCGCACCGCCGCCGCCCTCCACCTGGGCCGCCAATCCTTCTACCAACGCCTCCACCGCATAGAAACCCTCCTGGGACACCCGGTCACCGACCCCACCGTCCACACCGCCCTCCTCCTGGCCACCACCGCCCACCGCCTCCTCCGCTGACCATCCAGCAGACCCCGCCGGCGTGGCCATCCACCATGTCGCCGGTCTTCGGCACGTAGTCGTGCACGAGGTCGGCCGTGCCCCTTGTCCCCACCTTGAAGGTCGGCTCCATGGATTCACTGCTGGCGGTGAAGGACCGCTGCCCCGTGAGGTCGGATACCAGGCCGCAGCCGGTCGCCAGGGACGCCGTCAGCAGCATGATCGGCAGGATCACCCGGAAGCGTTTCATGAGCGAGTACTTTCGCTCATCGACCCTTTGTCCGACATGGCGGCGCCTAACGATTCGACCTCCGCGGCCGTCACCCAGGTGGCGAGGTGATCCAGGGCACCCGCTATATCCAGGGCAACTATCCCGATCTATACGCGGCGACGCTCGCCGCCCGTGACCGGCCGAATCGGCCTCAGGTGGCGTTGTTCCCCGCAGTGGCCAGTACCCCTTTGTCCGCCATGTCGGTACGTCGCGGGGAACTCCGGCCGCTGCCAGACTTGCCCGGTGACCTCACCCCCCATTGCGCCGCCGAAGACGGTGATCGCCGCGCGGCGGTACCGGTTCGGCGCGAGCCTCATCGATGCGCTGATCTTCGGTGTGATCAGCTATGCCATCACGATGATGGCGGCGCCAGGCCTCGTGGACGGCGACGACCGGTCCGCCGTAGCACAGGACCAGGGCGCCGCCTCCGGCTGGCAGGATTTCGTGTTCGACAACCCCTTCGCCGGAAACCCGTACTGGTACATCGATGTGTCCGTGGTCATCCTCTGGTTCCTGTACTTCTGGATCGGCCATGCCTTCTGGGGGCAGACCATCGGGAAGCGGCTGTGCCGGTTGAAGGTCGTCAGCCGTGATGGCAGGCCCTTGACGACGTCCCAGGCCGGCGTGCGCTCTCTTTTGTACATGGCGGTGACGCTGCTGCCCTATGTCGGATTCCTCCTCTCGCTGGTGAACGTCGCCTGGATCTTCGGTCCGAGCAGAAGGTGCCTGCATGACGTCGTGGCGGGCACCGTCGTGGTCGACCTGAACGCCGTGGCCCAAGGATCCGGCGGTTCTCGCGGGGGTTCGGGACGTCGCATGCTCGTCGGAGGGCTGCTGGTGATCGGCCTGCTGTACCTCGGGCTCCTGTGGCTGGCCTGGAGCTGACGGCCGGGGGAGTTCGTTCCTGGGTGGGTGGTGTTCCGGAGGAAACGTGTATTGCGTAACGTTCGTCGGGAAATGGGCTTTTGGTGGTGAGGTCGGCAGGCGGAGGGCGCGGGCATGGGTGACCTGGTCGAGCGGGCGGCGAAACTGGACGCCGAGGACCCCCTGAGGCGGGTGCGGGACGAGTTCGATCTCGATCCCGATGTCGTGTACCTCGACGGGAACTCGCTGGGGGCGCCGCTGCGGCGGGTGGCGGAGCGGGTCGAGCACGTCGTCCGGGAGCAGTGGGGACGCAGGCTGATCAGGTCGTGGCCCGAGGGCTGGTGGACGGCGCCGGAGCGGGTGGGGGAGAAGATCGCTCCGCTCGTGGGCGCCGCGCCCGGCCAGGTCGTCGTGGCCGACTCGACCAGCGTCAACCTCTTCAAGGCCCTCGTCGCCGCGGTCCGCATGGCGCCGGGACGGCGCGAGATCGTCGTGGACGCCGCGACCTTCCCGACCGACGGGTACATCGCCGAGTCGGTGGCCGAGCTGACCGGGACGGTGCTGCGTCCCGTGCTCGCCGACGAGCTCGACGGCGTGCTGAGCGACCGGACGGCGGTCGTGCTGCTCAACCACGTGGACTACAGGACCGGGCGGCTGTACGACATGGCGGCGGCCACGGCCAAGGTGCACGCGGCCGGGGCCAGGATCGTGTGGGACCTGTGCCACAGCGTCGGCGTGCTGCCGATCGAGCTGGACGCGCTGGGGGTGGATCTCGCGGTCGGGTGCACCTACAAGTTCCTCAACGGCGGCCCCGGCTCGCCCGCGTTCATCTACGTGCCGCGCGGACTGCAGGGGGAGTTCCGGCAGCCGCTGTCCGGCTGGGGCGGGCATCGCGACCCGTTCGCGATGGACGCGCGGTACGAACCGGCGCCCGGCATCGCCAGGGCGCGCGCCGGGACCCCCGACATCCTGTCGCTGCTGGCGCTGGACGCCGCGCTGGACGTCTGGCAGGACGTGGATCTGGCGGACGTGCGGGCCAAGGGTCTGGCGCTGACCGAGTTCTTCATGGAGTGCGTGGACGAGCTGGTGGGGAACGCCGTCGAGGTGGTGACCCCGCGCGACGACCGGCGCGGCCACCAGGTGTCGCTGCGCCACCCGGACGCCGAGACCCTGGTCGTCGACCTGACCGCCCGCGAGGTCATCGGCGACTACCGCACCCCCGACATCCTCCGCTTCGGCTTCGCCCCTCTATACGTCCGCTACCAGGACGCCCTGCGAGCGGCCACTGCCCTCGCCGCCCTGCTCGCCTAGGTCCGGCCGCCCGGTCGGGGGGCTCGACGGCCCTCGGGGTCAGCCGCCTATGGAGGTGCAGGGGCGGGTGCGGAGGTCGGCGACGTAGTCGTCGGGGGCGCCGGCCTTCTCGGCGGCGTCGGCGAGGATGCCGAGGTAGCGGGCCGAGGGCAGGCCGCCCTCGTAGTCGTCGAGCACGTAGAACCAGGCGACGACCTCGCCGTCGAGGGTCGCGACGCGCAGACGGACCTTGTGGTAGAGGCCGAGCACGGCGCCCTCCCACTGGTCGAGCGACTCCTCGTCCCATTCGGGCACGTCGTAGAGGACGACGAAGACGTGTTCGGCGGGGTCTTCGGCGATGGTGGCGAGGGCGCCCTCCCAGCCGACGTCCTCACCGCCGAAGGTCAGGCGCCAGCCTTGCAGCCAGCCCGTCCCGCGCATGGGTGAGTGGGGAGCCCGCTGAGCCATCTGCTTCGGGTCCATGTTGCTGCCATAGGCGGCGTAAACAGGCACGGCATCTAAGACTAATCCAAGATCGGCTTCAGGGCCCGGCCCGGCGGTTCCAACACGCGCGCGTCCATGGGCGGGCGGCAGCTTTCTTCCGGTGACCCGCTCTGGGACCCGTGGATTCATAGGGGTTTTTCGGGGTTAATCAACGTTTTTTACGGGTCTTCACATGTTCTGACCCGGTATTGCACCCCTGGCACCCCCGACCATGCGGGAGAATGGGGTACGTGACGAGCATTGTGATCATCGGTGGCGGGCCTGGCGGATACGAGGCGGCGCTGGTCGGCGCCCAGCTGGGCGCCGAGGTCACCGTGGTCGAACGCGACGGCCCCGGTGGAGCCTGCGTGCTCACCGACTGCGTGCCGTCCAAGACCATGATCGCCACCTCCGTCCGCAAGCAGGCACTCCTGGACGCCTCCTCCCTGGGGGTGAACTACACCGGCGGTCCCGACGGCGACGTGGGCGGCGTGCACGTGGACATGCCGCTGGTGAACAAGCGCGTCAAGGAACTGGCCGGCCACCAGTCGTCCGACATCGCCGCCCGGCTCGCCGCCGAGGGCGTGCGGGTCGTACGGGGCGAGGGGCGGCTGGCCGCCCCGCGTGTCGTGCGGGTCGGCGACCAGACCATCAGCGCGGACGTCGTCATCGTCGCCACCGGCGCCACCCCCCGCGTCCTGCCGGGCGCCGAGCCGGACGGGGAGCGGGTGCTCAACTGGCGGCAGCTCTACGACCTGCCCGAGCTGCCCGAGCACCTCATCGTCGTCGGGTCGGGCGTCACCGGAGCCGAGTTCGCCGGCGCGTACCGCTCGCTCGGCGCGGAGGTCACGCTGGTGTCCTCCCGCGACCGGATGATGCCGAACGAGGACGCCGACGCGGCCGAGGTCCTGGAAGAGGTCTACCGGCGCCGCGGCATGAACGTCATGGGCAAGTCCCGCGCGTCGTCGGTCAAGCGCACCGAGGACGGCGTGGTCGTCACCCTGGAGGACGGCCGGACCGCCGAGGGCAGCCACTGTCTGATGACCGTCGGCATGATCCCCAACACCTCCGGCATCGGCCTGGAGGAGGCCGGCGTCACGCTGGACAGGAACGGCTTCATCCAGGTCGACAAGGTGTCGCGCACCTCCGCCTCCGGGGTGTACGCCGCGGGCGACTGCACCGGCGTGCTGATGCTCGCCTCGGTGGCCGCCATGCAGGGCCGCATCGCCGTGTGGCACGCGCTGGGCGAGGCGGTGCAGCCGTTGCGCCTGGCCACCGTCGCCTCGACGATCTTCACCGACCCTGAGATCGCCGCCGTCGGCATCGCCGAGCGGCAGATCGAGGCCGGCGAGATCGAGGCCAACATCGTGAAGCTGCCCCTGGCCACCAACGCCCGGGCGAAGATGCAGGGATTCAACGACGGTTTCGTGAAGCTCTTCTGCCGGCCGAACACCGGCATCGTGCTCGGCGGGGTGGTCGTCGCGCCCCGCGCCTCCGAGCTGATCCTGGCCCTGTCGCTCGCCGTCCAGCACCGGCTGACCGTGGACCAGATCGCCCACACCTTCGCGGTGTACCCGTCGCTGGCCGGCTCGATCACCGAGGCCGCCCGCCGCCTGATGCTCCCGGGCACCTCCACCATCGTCTGACCCTCCGCAGCGGGGCATCGGGTCCTTTGGCCGGTGCCGAAGCCCGTCAGTGGCCGAGTGGTTCGGAGCCGGCGCGCCGTCCACGAAGGCGCGTCAGGTAGGCCGCCGTACGAGGGCGCCGGAATCGCCGTACCGGCGCCCGCCGTACGAGGGCGCCGGAATCGCCGTACCGGCGCCCGCCGTCGCGGTGCCCATATGAGCGAGCGGACGAGACGGACAGACGGCGACCGCTCGGCCCTGTCGCCGGGTGGCGTGGGTCAGGGCCGGATGACGGACGGCGACCGCTGGGTCCGGTCTGTGGGTGGCGTGGGCCAGGCCGGGGAGCGGGCGGCGACCGCTGGGTCCTGTCGGCGAGTGATATGGGTCAGGTCAGGCGGGAGCGGACGCGGGCGAGGGCGTCGTGGCCGTGGTGGAGGGCGGCCGCCACGGCGGCCAGCTCGGGCTGGGAGCGGGCGGAGGCCAGTGAGTGCTTGGCCGCCTCGTAGGCGTCCAGCGCGCGCCGCCAGTCCTGGTCGACGCTGCCCGTGTTCATGTGGTTGATCTTGTAGTCGAAGTCGAGCGCGTCGATCTCCTCGCCAAGCCTGATCACGTTCTCCTCCGCGGCGCGCCGCGCGTGCGCGAACCGGGTCGCCCGCTCCACCCTGCGCCGGTGCGACAGCCCCCAGAAGATCAGTGTCAGGCTCAGGCCCACGCCGCTGAGGATCACCAGGGCGAGGCCGAGACCGCCCTTGCCCCGGGGCGCCGGCGGGCGTTCGAAGCCGGCTCCCGTGTCGTCGCCCCCTTCCGGCAGGTCCTCGGTGCTGCCGGTCGCGTCGCTGGGGACGTCCTTGGGCTCGCCGAGCGCTCCGGTGAGGTCGAGGTCGTCCGCCTGGGTGAACGACGCCTGTTCGACCGTCGCGCCGTGCAGGTCGGCGCCGTCCATCTCGGCCTGGGTGAACTCCGCCTCGGTGAGGTTCGCGCCCTTGAACACCGCGAACTGCAGCTTGGCCTGCCCCAGCTTCGCCTCGCGCATCTTGGCCTTGGTGAAGTCGGCGTTCCTGGCCTGTAGCTGGCCCAGCGTGGCCTCGTTGAGGTCGGCTCCGGTCAGCTTGGCGTCGGTCAGGTTGGCCTGGGTCAGCTCCGCTCGCGCCATGACCGCCCCGCTGAGGTCGGCGTGCGGAAACTCCGCCTGGCCCGCGTCGGCGTCGGTCAGGATGGCGTCGCGCAAGGTGGCGTGCTTGGCGTGGAGCTGCCCGAGGTCGGCGTCGGACAGGTCGGCGCCGGTGAGGTCGGCGTACTCCAGGTGCGCCTGGGTGAAGTCGGCCTCCTTCATCGAGGCGTTGCGCAGGAGCGCCCCGGAGAGGTCCTTCTGGGTGAAGTCGACCTCGTCAAGCTTGGCGTTGGTCAGATCCGCGCAGCGCAGGTTCTCCGGGAGGGCGGCGCCGCCGGTGAAGTCCTTGCCGCGCAGTTTCAGCCCCGACCCTGGCTTGCACGGCGCCGCCAGAGCGAGGTGCGCGGCCGTGACGGACGCGGAGGGGGACGACGCCGACGCCGGCACGGCGGGAACGGCGAGGACCAGCAGGCCGGACATGAGGGCCAGGGGGATGGAACGACGCAACGCGAGCCTCCTCGACTACTGCGCCGAGTGTGGCAGCTGATCATATACGCGGGGTTGCACCCGCCTTGCAGATCGCTTTCGCCGCGAGAGCCGCCGAGGACGCCCGCCGACAGGGGACCACGGCCGGCTCGTCGTCCAGGAACGTTCGCCAGGCCGGACGCCGTACGCCGGCGCCGGCATCGCCGCACCACACCCCGCCGACCCGGCGCCGATCCCATCCAGTGTCACGCCGGTCTAGGAGATACCCCCAGTGGTGTTGGGGGCTGTCGAGAGCGGGGGTGTGCGCTGGGTGGGGAAAAGCGGGAGCCCCGGCGGGTTCGCCGGGGCTCCGTGTGCGAAGGAGGGTTACCAGTCGCCGCCACCGCCGAAGTCGCCGCCACCGAAGTCGCCACCGCCACCCCAGTCGCCGCCACCTCCCCAGTCGCCGCCGCCACCGGACTCGGCGCCCTGCGAGAAGCCGGCGTCGTACCCGGCGCCGTAACCGCCGCCGCCCCAGCCGCCGAAGGAGCCGCCGAGCATGGTGCCGATGAGCATGCCGGTCATCAGGTCGCCGCCGAAGCCGCCGTAGTAGCCGGAGGCGTACGGCGCGTACGCGGGGCCGGCGTCCCAGTAAGGACGGCGCTGACCGTCGACCATGACCTCGCGCATGTGCGGGTCGAAGCCCTGGTCGACGCGCTGGGCGTCGGCCGCGCAGGCGGGCACGTCGCGCGGGGCGCCGCCGGGCGGGGCCCAAAGGACGTCGCGGACCGACGGGCCGTGCTGCGGGTTGAAGAAGCAGGGGGCGCGCCGCTCGGGGAGCGGCTCGCTGTTCACCCGGGCCTTGACGCAGGCGAGGGCGTAACGGCCTTCCTCCAGGGCGGTGGTGACGCCGCGCAGGTCGTCCGCCCGCTTGACCGCGGCCAGCTCGCTCTTGGCCCGCTCGTAGGCGTCCAGGGCCTGCTGCCAGTCGCCGCTGGTCTTGGCCTGGTTGTCCGACACCTTGACGTCGAGGTCCAGCGCGGTGATCTCTTCGCCGAACTTGGTGACGTCCTCTTCGACGGTCTGCTTGACCTGGGCGAGCTCGGCGGCCTCGCGGGCCTCGCGCTTGCGCCGCTTGCTGCGGGCGAGGAAGAAGATGCCGAGGCCGCCGGCCAGGGCCAGGACGAGGATGCCGATGAGGACGCCGCCGCCCCCGCCGCCCGCCGCGCTGCCGGCCTTGAGCGCACCCTTGGTGTCGCCGCTGGCGGCCTTGTCGACCCGGTTGACGAAGTCCTCCATGCCGGAGACGACGTCCTTGTTGTTGCTGGTCGCCGCGGTGGCGAGCTGGCCCGCCAGGCCCGGCTTGCGGATGGCGCTCGACGCCGCGAACAGCGTGGTGCCGTCCAGGACGGCGACGGTGGCCCGCGCGCGGCCCTCGGCGGACAGGGCCTGGCCGAGGGCGGTGATCAGCGGGCCGGCCGAGGCGCTGTTGGTGACGGTGCCGTCGGCCAGCGCGGCGACGTAGATCTTGCTGTTGGCGCCCTCGACGGCCTTGCGGATGTCGGAGAGCTGGCTGGAGCTCAGCGACACCCCCGGTGCGACGTAGACCGGGTCACCGGTCTTCCAGGCGGCGATGATCGCGTTGGGATCGGGCGGGGCCGCGGCCTGAGCCGCGTGCGGCGACGCGAACAGCGTCAGCAGTCCGGCCATCACGGCCACGAACGTGGCAGTGGCGCGGCGCATCACATGAGTGGTCACGGCTTTATGCCTCCTTCGCCCTACAGGACGAATGGCGGGTCGTCTGAGTTCCTCGGTAGGCCACCGTATATCCACGCGTTCGCGAAGTCGCGGGAGCTCGGTGTCAGACGTCCTTGATTTCGCAGATCGCCGCGCCCGCCGTCACCGTCTGGCCGACGGTCGCCACCAGGCCGGTGATGGTGCCGGACTTGTGCGCGGTGAGCGGCTGCTCCATCTTCATGGCCTCCAGCACCACGATCGCGTCGCCGGCGGAGACGACGTCGCCGTCGGAGGCCGCCACCTTCACGATCGTGCCCTGCATCGGGCTGACCAGCGAGTCGCCGGTCGTGGCGGCCGCCGACCCCTTGCCGCCGGCCCGCCGGACCGGCTTCTTGGGCGCGGCCTGGCGCGTCATCCCCGAGGCGGCCGGCAGCACGACCTCCAGGCGCTTGCCGCCGACCTCCACGACGACCCGTTCGCGCTCGACCGGCTCGTCGCCCGCGGTCTCGCCGGCGTAGGGCTCGATGGCGCCGGTGAACTCGGTCTCGATCCACCGGGTGTGCACGGTGAACGGCTCGCCGGTGAAGGCGGGGTCGGACACGACGGCCTGGTGGAACGGCAGGACGGTGGGCATGCCCTCGACGACGAACTCCTCCAGCGCGCGGCGCGAGCGGGCCAGAGCCTCCTCGCGGGTGCGGCCGGTGATGATCAGCTTGGCGATCAGCGAGTCGAACGACTGCGGCACCGTCATGCCGGCCTCGTACCCGGCGTCCAGGCGCACGCCCGGGCCGGCGGGGGTGCGCATCGTGGTCAGCGTGCCCGGGGCGGGCAGGAAGTTCCGGCCGGCGTCCTCGGCGTTGATGCGGAACTCGATCGAGTGCCCGCGCACCTCGGGGTCGTCGTACCCGATCGGCTCGCCGTCGGCGACGCGGAACATCTCGCGCACCAGGTCGATGCCGGTGACCTCCTCGCTGACCGGGTGCTCGACCTGGAGGCGGGTGTTGACCTCGAGGAAGGAGATCGTGCCGTCCTGGCCGACCAGGAACTCGCAGGTGCCCGCGCCGACGTAGCCGGCCTTCTTCAAGATCGCCTTGGAGGAGGCGTACAGCAGCTCACGCTGCTCGCCGGACAGGAAGGGGGCCGGGGCTTCCTCGACGAGCTTCTGGTGGCGCCGCTGCAGCGAGCAGTCGCGCGTGGAGATCACCACCACGTTGCCGTGCCGGTCGGCCAGGCACTGCGTCTCGACGTGCCGGGGCCGGTCGAGGTAGCGCTCGACGAAGCACTCGCCGCGCCCGAACGCCGTGACGGCCTCGCGCACGGCCGACTCGTACAGCTCGGGGATCTCCTCCATCGTGCGGGCGACCTTCAGGCCGCGCCCGCCGCCGCCGAAGGCGGCCTTGATAGCGATGGGCAGGCCGTGCTCGGAGGCGAAGGCGACGACCTCGTCCACGCCGGACACCGGGTCGGGGGTGCCGGCCACGAGGGGGGCGCCGACGGCCTGGGCGATGTGCCGGGCCGCGACCTTGTCGCCGAGCGCGGTGATCGCGGAGGGCGGCGGCCCGATCCACGTGAGGCCGGCGTCGATCACGGCCTGGGCGAACTCGGCGTTCTCCGCCAGGAAGCCGTACCCGGGGTGGACCGCGTCGGCGCCGGACTCGGCGGCGACGCGCAGCAGTTTGCCGATGTCGAGGTAGGTCTCGGCGGGCGACTGCCCGCCCAGCGCGTACGCCTCGTCGGTCATGCGCACATGAAGCGCGTCGAGGTCTTGGTCGGCGTATACAGCGACGCCGGTGAGGCCCGCGTCTTTGCACGCCCGGGCAATCCGCACAGCTATCTCGCCACGATTGGCGATCAGGACCTTCCGCACCGAGGTCGTCCCTTTCCTCCAGAGGCCTTGCGCGCCTTCCACGGAGTGTAAGCGGCCTTTGATCCGCCGTGAGCCCCTACCCCCCCGCTTACTTCTAAGCACCCCCAGATCGCCGGGCCGGGCCGAGGCCGATAATCGCTCGGTATAACCAGTGCGTCTGAGGGGTTTGACGTCTAAAGTAGGGGCGTTTGGCTACCCACTGTGTGCGACCGATCCCGAAGGAGACCGGCCATGAGCCAGAGCTTGCTCGGCGGCGACCCCGCGGAAATGCAGAACATGGCAGCCCAGTTCACGCAGCAGGCCGAGCAGGTGCGCCAGACCATGGCCGCGCTCGACCGCGAGGCGGCCAAGGTCGGCACCGCCTGGACGGGCCCGGGGGCCGTGCGGTTCGGCGGCGCCTGGCAGAACTACCGTCAGGCCTTCCAGCGCATGTCCGAGGAGCTCGCCGAGGCCTCCCGCATCATCACGACCTACCGGGGCAACATCGAGTCCGCGACCCGTTAGCGGGTCTCCCTGCGGGTGTCTCGCGGGGTCATCTCCATGACGGCCGAAGCGCACGGGCGGCGCGATCTCGGACGGGGGCGGGCGGGCGACCGCGGCGCCTCCGTCATCGAGCTCGCGCTGATCATGCCGGTCGTGCTCGTGGTGATCCTGCTCATCGTGCAGTTCGCGCTGGTCTTCCACGGCCGGCAGGTGGCCGACGCCGCGGCCCGCGAGGGAGCGCGCGTCGCCCGGGGGGCGGGCGCGTCCTCGGGTGGCTGGCAGACGGCGGCCGAGGCCCGCGCGCGCGGCATCGTGCGCACCATCGGGCCCAAGATGCTCCAAGCGGTGCGGGTGCGCGCCTTCGAGAAGGGCGACCAGCGCGGGGTGGTCGTCGAGGGCGACGCCGTCGCCGTGGTCCCCCTGCTCCCCGGCATGACGTTCACGATCACCTCGACGTTCGGCGGGCCCATCGAGTGCTTCCGCCCCGACGACGGCGACACCGGCTGCCAGTGACCGGCAGCGGAGCCCGGCACCACGTGACCTGGCAGACGCGGGGGTCATCGTCGCAGGCCCTGGTGGATGCGAGGCCCGGCCCTGTACGACCTGGCAGGTGCAGGGCTTGTAGGGGGTGAGGGGCGGCCGGCAATAGGGGTCACGAGGCCGTCAGCGCCGCCTGGACCGGGGTGGGGGTCCCCGAGGTCACCAGCAGGCCGCGGCCGGGAGGGCCGCCGACGGCGCCGCGCGGCAGGCGGACGTTGAACAGGTCGCCGTCCGCCGGGCTCTGCACCGACAGCAGCAGCCCCGTGCGCGCCTTGCGCGCCTCGGCCACGAACCCCCGGTAGGCGGTCGCCAGGTCTCCCGTGGTGCCGGCGATCAGCAGGGCGTGCTCGCCGTCCCTGCCGCTGCGCAGCGTCTCCTCCAGCGCCTGCCCGAGCGGAGAGTCGGGCGAGACGAGTTCGGCGTCGTCCACGACCACGACGTACCGCTCATGGTCGCCGGTCACGGCGGCCAGGTCCTGCGCGTCGCTGGTGAGGACGCCGAGCACGCCGGGCTCCCCGGACAGCTCGCGCAGCGGGCTGCGGCGCGGCGCCACCACGGCGACCGGCGTGTCCTGCGCGAGCAGGAAGCGCACGGCCGTGAGCAGCGCGGACGACCGTCCCGACCGCGAAGGCCCGGCGATCACCGCGGCCGGCCCCTGCGCCAGCAGGTCGACGCCGAGCGGCGCGAGCGCGTCGCCGCCCGCGCCGAGCAGCGCCCACAGCGGCGAGGGCGGCTTGAAACCGGGGGCGAGGTCGAGCGCCTGCGACGCGGTGATGCGCATGGGCAGCGCGTCCACCCGCAGCGGCGCGGCGGGCCCGGGGACGGCCTCGGCGGCGGTGCGGGCGAGGGCCTGCAGCGCCGCGACCTGGGCCGGTCCTGACGGGTCGTCGCACAGCAGGGCGATCTGGCTCTCGACGACGCCCTGCTCGCCGATGGACAGCGCGCGTCCGGGCGGCAGGGAGGACGGGATGCCGCGCGGGGGGAAGCCGGCCAGGCCGTAGTCGGCCGGGTCGGCCAGCCGCATGATCAGGCGGTCCTCGAACAGCGTCGAGATCTGGCCGAGCAGCCCCGACCGGTCGGCGGTGACCACGGCGCGCAGCCCGACGGCCGGGCCCTCGCGGAGGAGCTGCATGAACGACTCGAGCAGCCGCCCGTAGTCGTAGCCCTCGAACGCGGCGGTGAAGCCCTCCCACCGGTCGAGCATCAGCACCAGCCACGGCATCCGCAGCGCGGCGTCGCCGTCGTGCCGGAGGGCGGCCCTGGCCTCGGCGAGGGAGGCGTACCCGGCCTCGGCGAGGAGCTGCTGCCTGCGGCCGACCTCCTCGCGCAGCCGGGTGAGCAGGCGCTCCACCCGGTCGAGCTGGTCGCGGGTGACCACCGCGCCGCAGTGCGGCAGCGCGACCAGGGGCAGCAGCGAGCCCGACCCGCAGTCGATCGCGTGCAGGTGCAGGTCGCGCGGGGAGGCGTGCATGGCGATGGCGCCGGCGAGGGTGCGCAGGGCCGTGGAGCGCCCGGTGCGGGCCGTGCCGGCGATCAGCAGGTGGCCGCCGTGGGCCGGGTCGAGCGCCAGCCGCCTGCGGTCCTGCGCCCAGGGCAGGTCGGTGACGCCGAACGGCAGCGGCGGCACCTCGGCCTCCTCGCGCTGGGCGGGCGCTTCGAGCAGGATCTTGCCGGGCAGCGGCGGCAGCCACGGGCTGGCCTGCTCGCCGACGCCCAGCATCCGGGTGGCGTCGACGACGGCGTCCACCAGGAGGGCCAGGTCACTGGAGGGGCCGGTCTCGGCGCCGGACGCGCCGGCCTGGGGCACGGCGCGGAGCGGATGCCCGAGGTCGCGCCAGCCGACCTCCACGACCCTCGGCCCGCCGCCGCGCCGCGCGGCCCGCGGCGCCCTGCCGCCGACCCTGGCCGTCTGCACGGCCTGCGCCGCGCCGACGCCGGAGCGCACGTAGCACCGCCCGGGAGTGGACTTGGAGATGTGCGCGGCCTCGGGGCCCGCGATGACGTCGGCCGACTCGGAGGGCTCGGTGACGCGCAGCGCGATGCGCAGAGAGGTGTTGGCCTGGATGTCGGCGGTGACCACGCCGCCGGGCCGCTGGGTGGCGAGGATGAGGTGGATGCCGAGGGAACGGCCCCGGCGGGCGATGTCGACCAGGCCGTCCATGAAGTCCGGCAGCTCGGACACCATGGCCGCGAACTCGTCGATGATCAGCAGCAGCCGGGGCAGGGGTCGCAGGGCGGTGGAGGACGCGCCCGGCGCGACGCCGCCCGCCGTCCCCCGCGCCAGGCCGCCCGGGGGCGCGCTCAGGCCTCCCGGCCTCGGACCCTGGGCGGCGGGGTGGTCTCTGAGCTCGTGGTAGTCGTCGATGTCCTTGGCGCCCGCGGCGAGCAGCAGGCGTTCGCGCCGGCGGATCTCGGCGGCCAGCGAGGCCAGCGCCCGCTGGGTCAGGTGCTCGTCGAGGTCGCTGACCATGCCGACGGTGTGCGGCAGGCGCACACATTCTTTGAACGCCGCGCCGCCCTTGTAGTCGATCAGCACGAAGGTCATCTCGTCGGGGCGGTTGGCCACGGCCAGCGAGCAGATCAATGTCTGGAGCAGCTCCGACTTGCCCGCTCCGGTGGTGCCGGCGACGAGCGCGTGCGGGCCGTCGGCGCGCAGGTCGACGCTGAACGGCCCGTCGGGCCCGACGCCGATCGGCACTTCGGTGGTGCGGCCACCCGCCCGCCACCGCGCCGCGACCGCTCGTCCGGACGGGCTGAGCTCCAGCAGTTCGAGCAGGCGGACGGAGCCGGGCAGCACGGCCGCGGCGTCGTCCCTGCTGACGTCCCGCAGCGGGGACAGCGACCGGGCGAGGCGGTCGCACCAGGCGGGCGAGACCTGGTCGGCGAGGATCTCGCCGACGGCCTCCAGCCCGCCGCCGCGCAGCCGGACGAAGCCGTCGGCGCCGCATTCGACGACGGTCGCGCACTCTTCGGGCAGCAGCCGGTGGTCCTCGTCGATCGCGATCGTGTACACCCCGGCGCGCGGGCCCTGGCGCAGGACCTGCGGCATGCCGGGCAGGGTGCGCAGCACCTGCGCGCCGTCCAGGATCACCAGCACGTCGTAGGGGCGGTCGTCGTAGGCGGCGTACAGCGGCTCCTCGTCCGGCAGGGAGGAGCGCCCCCATCCTTTGGCCGAGATCGGCCCGCCGAGCCCGTGGGAGTCGTCGTCGCCGAGACGTTCGGCGATCAGCGCGGCCAGCTCGGCCACCCGCTGTGCCGCCGCCTCGGGGTCGGCGCCGACCAGCGCGACGCAGTCGGCGTCCCGGGGCGCGCAGTGCGGCAGCCAGCGCGTCCAGCCCCACTGGGCGGCCCCGTCGGCGTTGGCGGACAGCACGACGACCGCGAGGTCGCGCGGGCTGTGCAGGGTGACCGCCGCCCCGGCCAGCGACCGGGTGAGCCCGAGCGCGACCTCGCGCGCCCCCGTGACGCCGGCCACGCCCAGGCGCCGCATGGCCAGGGAGACCGGCACGGCTCCCGACGGCGGCCGCTCCGGCATCGGCGTGTCGGGCGGCGCTCCGCGCTCGGGCACGAACTCGATCTCGGCGGGCAGGTCGGCCAGCCCGATGCGCAGGCGCAGCGCGTCGGCGTCGTGGCTCCTGCGCTCCCAGAGCCGCCTGCGGGGGCCGGTCGCGGTGAGCAGCAGCTCGGCCGGGTCGGGGGAGGCGGCGCGGCGCTCGACCTCGTCCACGGCCCTGGCCTTGTCGATGGCGGTCTCGAAGGCGGCCAGGCGCTCCTTGTACGCCTTCACGGCCTGGCGGTATTTCTTGCGGCCGTGCCGGCGGTCGCTGATCCACTGACCGATCATGATCATCGGGGTCATGAGGGCGATCAGCAGGTAGAACCAGATCTGGAAGACCGCCGCCAGGGTGAGCCCGAGGACCGCCGGCAGGCAGGCCGCCAGCAGTTGCAGGCGCGCCCCCTCGCCGCGGCTCGGCTCGGCGGGCACCTCGAAGCGGCGGCGGCGCTCGGTGGGGCGCAGGCGCGGCGGCCGGTTGTAGGCCAGGCCGCCGTCCGGCATGGCGTCCAGGTGCGCGTCGGGCGGCTCGGTGGCGCGCAGCACCAGCACGGAGTTGCCGCAGGCGAGCGGCGCGCCCTGCGGCCACGGCCGCGGGGCGCTCACCGGCTCGCCTGCCAGCCGGGGGACGGTGTGCGCGGCGCCGCGCGTCAGGTCGCCGATGACCCCCGCCGGGCCCGCGCCCGCGCCTCGGGAGGCCCGGCCCCGCGCGCGGCGGCGGGCCGCGCGCCGTTCCCGCCTCGACGGCGCGGCCACGGCGTCGCCGCCGGAGAAATGCGCCGGCCTCACCAGCACCTCGTCCAGCGTGACCCGGATCTCGGCGGCCTCCGGCGCGAGGTGGTGGTCCTCGATGTGCACGGCGCAGGAGGCGTCGGACCCGATGACGTGGACGCCGAGGCCCAGCCGGTGGACCGACCCGGCGGCGGGCCCGCCCACCACCCTGATCTCGGCCACGCCGCCCGGCTCGGCCAGGACGGTGGACCCCGCGGCGCGCTGGTCGAGCGTGACCAGGTCGCCGTCCCGCAGCGCGGCCGTGACCGGCGCGTCCGGGGCCAGCCGCCTGCCGTCCACCCACAGCGACGGCGCCTCGGGCGCCGCGCGCGGGCGCGACTGGCCGCCCAGCCCGTACGGCGCGCGGGCGCGCGGCAGCGGCACGACGTTGCCGTGGCGCTCGGCCTGCGTGCCGTCCAGCGCGGCGGCGAGCCCCGCGACCGTGGTCTCCTCGTCACCGTCGACGACGACGTCACGGTGGCCGTGCTCTGAGACCACGGTAAGCATGATCCGCATGCGACGTCTCCTCCGGGTCCGGCTCTCCCGCGCATCAACGTAGCGACGGGAGTTCGGCCGGTCCGGAGGTTTACGTCAACCAGACCTTCAGGCGCCCGTCTTCCTACTTCTCCACTTTCTTGCCGTCAGGGCCGACGACGTACCACTTGCCGCCCGACTCGTTCTTGCCCTGGCCGTTGTACTCGCCGGGGTTCTTGTCGCCGCTGTAGTAGTAGAGCGGGTGCTTGTTGTAGGTGACCTGCTTCTCGCCCTGCTTGCGGACGGCGGTGCCGAGGAGATTCTCCACCACCTCGGGGCCGGCCTGTGGCTTGTCGAGCGTGAGCAGCGGCGGCCAGGCGACCGCGCAGGCGTCGTAGCAGGAGGGGGTGTCGTCGGTGTCCTTGTCGAACACGTAGAGCGTGTGGCCGTTCTCGCCGACCAGGATCTTGCCGTGCGTGGAGTCGGCGACCTTGACCATCGCGTTCCGCGGGGTCGGCATGGGGCTCATCATGCCGCTGTCGGTGGGGGAGGCTCCGGGGGACATGCCGCCGGTCGGCGACATCTCAGGGGGAGGGGAGTTCTCCATGGACGGAGATTCCGTGGCGTTGGCGGCGGCCCTGCTGTAGCCGGTCCTGGGTTCGCCGGCACCGCCGCAGGCGCTTGCCAGCAGGACCGTGGTGGCCAGCCCGACGCTCGATGCCAGGATTCTTCTCATGACCCCTCCTTCTTGCGAAGCTCCGTGCCCGGGGTGACGGGCGGGGACTTCGGGCTATGCGGTTGTCGAGGGGAGACGGTAGGTATTCTTCCCGCGAATACGTTTTTCAGTACATCTGTAGCTGTTTCTTCCTACTTGTTACCAATGACCGATTTGACGGTAACGGCCGGCCGGGCGGGACGGCGTGTCCGGCGAGGGCGGGGCGGGTTGCCCACAGGGCCTGTGGGCGAACCTGTGGACAACTACGCCGCCTGTGGATAACCGGATGGTCTTGTGGCGGGATTTCCGGCCTTAAACCGGATATCTGGCTACGATCCGGGCGTCCAGGAGATGGGGGATAACCATCTAGCACTGTGGATAACGCTGTGTACATCGCCCATAGGAGACGTCCCGGCACGCGTAAGGGAGCTTTCATGTCGCAGTACGTTCAAGTGCAGGTAGCCGTCGACGATCGCGCCAAGGCCGCCGAGCTGGCGGAGTCGGCCATCCGTGCCCGGCTCGCCGCCTGCGCCCAGATAGTCGGGCCCGTCACGAGCGTCTACCGGTGGAAGGGCGAGGTGGAGACGGCCGAGGAGTACCTGCTGATCATCAAGACCACCCGCGAGCGCTCCGGCGAACTGACCGAGCACATCCGCAGGGCGCATCCGTACGAGACCCCGGAGATCCTCCGCCTGCCCGTCGAGGGCGGCCTGGACGCCTATCTGCGCTGGATCGACGAGGAGACCTGGCGCGAACCGGAAGGCGACCCGGCGCGACCTCCCGGCGTGACCTGAAGAGGGCCGCGCCGGGCGTATCGGCGGGTCCTCAGGGAAGATCGGGGCTGGCCGAAAGGTAAAAGCCGGGTCACGGACGGTTAAGGCGCTGCCCCGCCGGGAAACCAGAGTGGTAAGTGTGACCCTCGATGCCGGCGATACAAAGGTGATTATCTACAGAAATATTCACGCCAACGGGTCGCCGGGGGCTTTGTGATTCTTGACGCTCCCGTTGACAGCCGATCGATAGTGGATAAGCATGGGTCCGGTTTCTGTCCCTGCACTTGGTGCAAGCTGCAACAATGGCATGACATTTCCGTGCATAACCCAGCCATCCCCCCGTCCTCCATATCCGTGACCATGCCGTCCCACACCGTGGTCATGCGGTTCATCTCGATCGGCCCCGCGCTGGTCGGTGTCAGCGCATGGTGAGGTTGCCGGCCCCGGTCCCTGATTCGGGAGCCCCCCACCCATGAGGATCAGCGAGAAATCCGACCGCGACGGCCGCGCGTCCCTGAACGCGGAGCGCCCGGGGTCGCCGGGCGCGCTGTCCGGGCCGGCCTCCCGCAAGCTGCCCGTGCCGCCCCGCGAGCGCAAACCCGCCCTGGCCGCACTGGCGCTGCTGCTGGTCCTCGGCGGGGCGCTGGGCACCACGCTGCTGGTCATGCGCAGCGGCGACCGCGTGTCGGCCATCCAGATCAGCCGGCAGATCGGCCCCGGCCAGCCGATCGTCACCGACGCGATGACAGAGGTCCAGATCGCCGACACCGGCGTCGCCTACGTCCCCTGGATCCACCGCGACGAGGTCGCGACGACGTTCGCCCGGGTCACCCTCCTGCCGGGCACCCTGCTGACCGAGCCGATGACCAGCAGGACGAGCGAGCAGGTCGGCCCCGGCAAGGTCACCGTCGGCCTCGCGCTCAAGGCGGGGCAGGTGCCGCTCGGCCTGCGGGCCGGCGACCGCGTCCAGGTGGTGTACGTCCCCGGCTCGGGCCGGGGCACCGCCCAGGGCAAGGTGCTCGCCCCGAGCGCGCTGGTCGAGAGCGTCGGCGACGGTGAGGGCGGCAGCTCGGGCCTGGTGTCCGTCATCGTCGACGCGACGGTCTCCCCGACGATCGCCATGTACTCCTCGAGCGGCGAGATCGCCCTGGGCAAGCTCGCCGGAGCGGGCTGACGTGGCACTCATCGCTCTCGCCGCCGACAAGGGGGCGCCCGGGGTCACCACCGCCGCCACGGCGCTCGGCGCGGTCTGGCCGCGGCCGGTGCTGCTCGCCGAATGCGACCCCTCGGGGGGCGACCTGGTCTACCGCCTGCCCGGCGCGGACGGCGGCGTGCTCAACCCCGCCCGCGGCCTGCTCAGCCTCGGCGCCACCGCCCGCCGCGGCCTGCGTCCCGAACAGGTCCACGAGCACACCCAGAAACTCGTCGGCGGGCTCGACGTCCTGACCGGCATCACCCACGGCGAGCAGGCCGCCGGGCTCACCTGGCTGTGGGGGCCGCTCGGCCGCGCCCTGTCGGCGCTGCCCGGGGCCGACGTCCTGGCCGACTGCGGCAGGCTCGGCGCCCACCCGCAGATGGCCGACCTCATCGCCGAGGCCGAGGTCACGCTGTTGTTCACCCGGCCGAGCCTGGACCACGTGGCACACCTGCGCGAGCGGCTCATGCTCATCGTCGGGCAGATCGGCGTGGTCGTCATCGCCGACCCCCGCTCCTACCGCGCGTCGATCGACGAGGTGCGCCGCATCGTCGCCGCCACCAACAGGGACGTCGCGTTCGTGGCCGGCCTGGCGTACGACCCGAAGGGGGCCGAGCTGCTGAGAGGCCAGTGGGGCGGGCGCCTGGACCGCTCCCTGCTGATCCGCACCGCCCGCGAGCTCGCCGGCCGGCTCGCCGCCCGCGTCGCCCCCGTCCGCCCCGGCGACGCCGTCACCGACCTGCCCCGTCCACGATCGGGGGACCGAGCATGAGCTCAACGACGCCCTCACTCCGCGAGCCGGGCGATCCGATGAGCAGAGTGGGACAGGGACGCCCTCGCTCCGCGAGCGGAGCGAGCCGATGAGCACCGACCACTCGCTGGTGAAGCGCTTCCGGCAGGAGGTGGGGGACCGGCTGGCGCACCAGAGGCGGCTCGACCAGGCGAGCGGCCTGACCCCGATGTCGGGGGAGGACGAGCGCCAGTTCGCGCGGGCGCTGATCTCCCAGGTGCTCGAAGAGCACGCCCGCAACGAGATCGGCTCAGGGCGCACGCCTCCGACCGCCGAGGAGGAAGAGGCGCTGGCGGCGGGCATCCACGCCGCGCTGTTCGGCGTCGGCCGGCTCCAGCCGCTGCTGGACGACCCCGAGGTCGAGAACATCGACGTCAACGGCTGCGACCGGGTCTTCGTCGGGTACGCCGACGGGCAGGAGCTCGTCCACGACCCGGTGGCCGACTCCGACGAAGAGCTGATCGAGCTGATCCAGATCCTCGCCGCCTACAGCGGCCTGTCGAGCCGCGCGTTCGACACCGCGAACCCCCAGCTCGACCTGCGCCTGCCCGACGGCTCCCGGCTGTCGGCCGTCATGGACGTCACGGTGCGGCCCGCGGTGTCGATCCGCCGCGCCCGCCTCGGCAAGGTCTTCCTCAGCGACCTGGTGGGCAACGGCACCCTGACCCCCGAGCTGGGCCGGTTCCTGTCGGCGGCCGTCGCGGCCAGGAAGAACATCATGATCGCCGGCTCGACGAACGCCGGGAAGACCACGCTGCTGCGGGCGCTGGCCAACGAGATCCCGCCGCACGAGCGCCTGATCACGGTCGAGCGGGCGCTTGAGCTCGGGCTCGACCAGTTCCCCGAGCTGCACCCCAACGTCGTCGCCTTCGAGCATCGCCTGCCGAACTCCGAGGGCCAGGGCGAGATCACGATGGCCGAGCTGGTGCGGCGGTCGCTCCGCATGAACCCGAGCCGGGTGATCGTCGGCGAGGTGCTGGGCGACGAGATCGTCACGATGCTGAACGCCATGACCCAGGGCAACGACGGGTCGCTGTCGACCATCCACGCCAACTCCTCGATGGAGGTCTTCAACCGCATCTCCACCTACGCGCTCCAGGCCGTGGAGCGCCTGCCGATCGAGGCGACGCACATGCTGATCGCGGGCGCCATCGACTTCGTGATCTTCATCGAGAAGCGCAACGACTACCACCGGGGCGGCCGGCTGCGGCGGTTCGTCGCGAGCGTCCGCGAGGTCGCCGGCGTCGACGGGCGCGTGCTGTCCTCGGAGGTCTTCGCGCCGGGGCCGGACGGGTACGCCGTGCCGCACGCGCCGATCGCCTGCATCGACGACCTGGCCGAGTACGGCTACGACCCGACCATCGGAGCGTGGTCGTGATGGCGCTGCCCGCCGGGCTGTTCGACCCGCTGGCGATCCTCGCGGGCGCGGCGGCCGGCGGCGGCCTGTTCCTGTTCGGCCTGGCGATCTACGGGCTGCGCCCGGCGCCGGCGACGCCCGACCGCACCGCCCACCGCCGCGAACTGCTGCGCCGGCTGTCCACGCGGTCGGCGGTCGCGACCGTCACCGGCGGCCTGGTGCTGATCATCACGAGGTGGCCGGTCATGGCGGCCGGGGCCGTGCTGCTCGTGCTGGCCTGGCGCGGCCTGACCGGCGGGGCGGCCGAAGAACGGGCGGCCATGACCCGCCTCGAAGGGCTGGCCGCCTGGACCGAGTCGCTCAGGGACACCATCGCGGGCGCGGCGGGCCTGGAGCAGGCGATCCCCTCCTCGATCAGGGCGGCGGCGCCGACGCTGCGGCCCCATCTGCGGGCGATGGTCGACCGCCTGCACACCCGCATGCCGCTGCCCGACGCGCTGCGGCTGTTCGCCGACGAGCTGAACGACCCGTCCGCCGACCTGGTCATCGCGGCGCTCATCCTCAACGCCCGGCTGCGCGGCCCCGGCCTGCGCGAGGTGCTCGGCGCGCTGGCGGTGTCCGCGCGCGAAGAGCTGGACATGCGCCGCCGCGTCGAGGCCGAGCGCCGGTCGACGCGCCGCAGCGTGCAGATCGTCGTGGGCACGGCCGTCGCCTTCGCGGCCGCGCTGGTGATCTTCAACCCCTCCTACGTCGCCGAGTACGACTCCCTGCTCGGCCAGGCCGTCCTGGTGATCGTCGCCGGGCTGTTCGGCGCGGGCTTCGCGTGGATGCGGCGGCTCGCCCGGTTCGACAAGCCCGCCCGGCTCCTCGGGCCGGCCACGGGCGCCCCGTTGGAGCGCGAGCCGGTGACAGGGGGTGTGAGCGTCCATGGTTGAGAACGTGCTGGTGGGAGCGGTGCTGGGCCTTGGGGTGTTCCTGCTGGTCAGGGCGCTGTTCCCGCCGAGGCCGGGGCTCGTGGCCCGCCTGCTCGCGCTCGACTCGGCCCGCGAGGTCGACGACGCGTCGCGGCTGCGCCTGATCAACCCCGACGAGGAGGTCAGCGCGTTGCGCCGCGAGGTCGGCGCGCGGCTCGCCCAGCTGTACGCGGCGCGGGGCTGGGAGGTCCGCTCCACCCGGGCCGACCTCGCGCTGCTCGGCAGGTCGTTCGAGGGCTATCTGGCCACCAAGATGCTGCTCGCGGTGTCCGGCCTGCTGGCGTTCCCGATCTTGGCGGGCTGGCTGACCCTGATGGAGCTGGGCGTCCCGCTCCAGGTGCCGCTGTGGGCGGCGCTGATCGTGGCACTGGTCTTCTTCTTCCTCCCCGACCTGCAGATCCGCAGGGACGCCGCCGTGCGCCGCCGCGACTTCCGGCATGCCGTGGGCGCCTTCCTCGACCTGGTCGCCATGAACCTCGCCGGCGGCAGGGGTGTGCCCGAGGCGCTGCTGATGGCCGTGTCGGTCGGCGAGGGCGGCGATTCGCGCAACTGGGCGATGGCCCGCATCCGCGAGGCACTGGCCAACGCCAGGATCATCGGCATCACCCCCTGGCAGGCGCTCGGCCGCCTCGGCGACGAGATCAACGTCGACGAGCTGCGCGACCTGTCGGCGGCGCTCGGCCTGGTCGCCGACGACGGCGCCAAGGTCCGCGCCTCGCTCACCGCCCGGGCGGCGACCATGCGCCGGCGCGAGCTGGCCGAGGTCGAGGGCCAGGCGGGGGAGCGTTCACAGTCCATGCTGGTCGCCCAGCTCCTGCTCTGCGCCGGCTTCGTGATCTTTCTCAGTTATCCGGCAGCGATGAAGATGTTGGGGTCATAGATGTTCACACCACCGTGGTTCACCTACCTGATCGCCGTACTCCACGTGCGTCTCGACCGAGCCAGGAACGCTCCCTCACGCGGAGCCTCCGCCGTCGAATGGGTGATCATCACCGCCATCATCGCCGGCGTGGCCCTCGGCCTGGCCACGCTGATCAGGACGCTGGTCACGCAGAAGCAGGCCGAGATCCAGAGCAACTTCGGCGGTGGGGGCGGCGGTACCGGAAAGCCGCCATCGTGATCATCATCCCGCGCGGCGTCACGGCGCGCGGGCCGGCGAGGGGCGTGAGCCGGTGCGGCGGCCCGTGGTGAGCGGAGCCCCGGCGCGCGCGTCCCGGCACGGGCGCGACCGGGGGTCGATGGCGGTCGAGACGGTGATGCTGGCCCCCGTCTTCCTGCTGTTCCTGATGTTCCTGGTCGGCGCGGGCCGCGTCGTCGAGGCGCAGGGCGAGGTCAACGGCGCGGCCAGGGACGCCGCGCGCGCCGCGTCCGTCCAGCGCACGCTGGCCGCGGCCGAGGGCGCCGCCCGCGACGCCGCCCGGTCGGCGCTGCGGGGGCAGTGCGCACCCGTCGTCAGCCTCTCGGGCAGCGACTGGCGCGAGGGCGGCACCGTGCGCGCCGGTGTGAGCTGCGAGCTCAAGCTCGACTTCCTCGGGTTCGGCGCGGCCAGGCAGATGAAGGGCGACTCGGTGGTGCCCTTGGAGCAGTTCAGGAGGGTCGAATGATCCGGGGTCGCGGCGACGCGAGCCGCCCCGCCCGCGGCCGTCCCGGCCGTGGCCGGGTGACCTTGGGGCGCGCCGCCCGGGCGCGCGCCGGCGGCCGGGAGGGAGGCGTCCGGCTCCGGGGAGACCGCGGGTCCATGTCGGTGTTCGTGGTGATCTTCTCGGTGGTGGTGTTCCTGCTGGCGGGCCTGCTCGTGGACGGCGGCGCGGCGATCAACGCCCGGTTGCGGGCGTCCGACGTCGCCGAGCAGGCGGCGCGGGCCGCGGCCGACCAGATCGACGTCGAGAACCTGCGCACCACCGGCCAGGTGCGCCTGCTCGGGGACGAGCGGGTCGTCTGCGGCCGGGCACGGGAGATCGTCGACGCGCACGACGGTGACGAGATCAAGCTCACCCGGTGCGGCGTCGCCGCGGGGCAGGCCGCCGTGACGGTCGCCGTGAGCGCCCGGTGGGAGGCCATGTTCCTC
Source organism: Sphaerisporangium dianthi (assembly GCF_042654065.1). Classification (NCBI taxonomy): domain Bacteria; kingdom Bacillati; phylum Actinomycetota; class Actinomycetes; order Streptosporangiales; family Streptosporangiaceae; genus Sphaerisporangium; species Sphaerisporangium dianthi. Next base: position 102,275 of record NZ_JBHSFP010000006.1, read on the forward strand.
GCGGCCTTCGGATTCGCAGGTTCCGACATGTCCGGCACCGCCACCGCGGGCCCCGACCCCGGCGACCAGGAGGGATAGCATGACCGCGTCACGCAGACCCCCGGCGCGCCCGCCGTACCGGCCGGCGGCGGCGCCGGTCCAGCGCATCCGGCCGCGGCGCACGTTCGGCGACGTCATCGCCGGCGTCGCCGCGCTCCTGGCGCTCGCCGCGCTCATGGGCGGCGTCCCCTACGCCCTGCTCCGCCTGGCCGGCCCGCCGCTGCCCGCGGACCTGCTCAACGGCGACCTGCTGACCCGGCAGATCAGCACCACCACGGCCGTCGCCATCCTGGTCCTGCTGGTGTGGCTCACCTGGTTCCAGCTCGTCATCTGCGTGGTCGTGGAGGTCTACTCCGGCATCCGCCGCATCGGCATGCCCGCGCGGGTCCCCCTGTCGGGCGGGCCGCAGGCCCTGGCGAACCGGCTGGTCTCCACCGCGCTGATGCTGTTCACCGTGTCGGCCGCCGCGATCCCGATCGCCGGCCTCGGCTCCGTCGCGCCGCCGGCCCGTCCCACGGTGGTGGCGGCGGCCCTGAGCTCCCCCATGCACGAGACCGGGACCGCGGTGGGGTCCGCGCTGGAAGAGGTCCGCCAGGTCAAGAAGGTCTACGTGGTCCAGCCGCCGCACGGCCGCCACCACGAGAGCCTGTGGGAGATCGCCGACAAGTGCCTGGGGGACGGGCGCAGGTATCCCGAGATCTACCGGCTCAACCAGCACAGGCCGCAGCCCGACGGCACCCGCCTGAAGATGGCCGACCTGATCAGGCCCGGCTGGGTGCTCGACATGCCGGACGACGCCAGGAACGTCCATGTCGTCCCGGTGGACGAGCCGCGGGAGACCACACTCAAGAGGCACCCGGGCGAGCCGGCCGAGCTGGACGGCCGCACCCAGTTCGTGCCCTCCGCCTCCGGCGTGGAGGGCGGGAGCGCCAAGGACGAGGGCGGGGCCGGGCGGAGCACCGGCGTGACACGGCATCCGCGGCCGGCCACGGGAACCGCGGAGGAGACGCGCGGGAAGTCCGGCGCCCTCCAGAAGGGAGACCGCACGGCGAGGCCCGGCGGTGACGGCGCGCCGGGGACGTCCGGCCGCGACGGCGCCGGTGGGCTCGGGACGTCCGGCCGTGAAAGCACAGGAGAGCCGGGGACGTCCGGCGTCGGAGGCGCCGGCGAGCGGGCGGGAGCCGGCGGCGCGGAGAGCCGGGGAAGCGGGCCCGGCGAGTCGGGAGGCCATGGCGACGGCGCCGGTGAGACGGGCGGCCGTGGCGACGGCGCCGGCGAGACGGGGGCGAAGCAGGGACGCACCGGCGTGGGCCTGCCCTCGGCGGGGCTGCCCGAGCGCACCTACCACCTCCCGCCGCCGGCGAAGGCGCCCACCGTCTCGGCCAAGGCGCCGAGGACGGCCGTCTCGCCGGTGGGCGAGGCGCCCGAGAGCCGCGACCACGGCGGCGGCCTGGACCTGCTGGAGTACCTCGCCGGCGGGTCGCTGGCCGCGGCCGGGCTGCTGGCCGCGCTCGGCCGGCGCCGTCGCGAGCAGCTCTGGAACCGCGCCTTCGGCCACCGCATCCCCCGGCCGCGCGGCGACGCCGCCGGCGCGGAGGTCGCGCTGCGCCTCGGCTCCGACGCCCCCGGCAGCCGCATGCTCGACTACGGGCTGCGCCTGCTCGGCAAGCTGCTGGCCGAGCAGGGCCGCGTCCCGCCGACCATCTATGCGGTGCACCTGTCCTCCCGCGGGCTCGACCTGTGGATCCACCCGCCCGAGCCGGACGCGCCCGAGCCGTGGGAGTCGCACGACGGCGGCCGCACCTGGCGGCTGCTCGCCCACGAGGGCCGCGCGATCGACGACCACGCCCTCGCGGACGTGCCCGCGCCGTACCCTGGCCTGGTCTCGCTCGGGGTGACCGAGACGGGCCGCGTCCTGATCGACCTCGAGTCCGCGCAGGGCGTGATCGCCGTCACCGGGCACCGGGTGCGCGACGCCCTGTCCGCGCTCGCCGTCGAGTTGGCCACCAACCGCTGGTCCGACCAGATGCGCATCACGCTGGTCGGCTTCGGCGCCGACCTTGCCATGATCGCCCCGCACCGCGTCCGGGTCGCCGGCAGCCTGGCCGAGGCGCTGCCCGAGCTGGAGGCCAGGGCGGAGGCGTCCGCGGTCGCCGGCGGCCAGGTGCTGACCGGCCGGATCCACGGGCGGGCCACCGACCCCGCCTGGCCTCCGCACTACCTGCTGTCGGCGATCGCGCCCGACCCCGACGAGGCCCGCCGCCTGGCCATGCTCGGCCGCGCCGGCACCCGCACGGCCGCCGGGTACGTCATCGCCGGGGACATCCCGCACGCCACGTGGAACTGGGAGGTCACCGGCGACGGCAAGGCCAAGATCGCGGCGCTCGGCGTCACGGTGGTCGCCCAGCTGCTGCCCCGCCGGCACTACGACGCGGTCATCGAGCTCTTCCGCACCGCCGAGCGCAGGGAAGGCGAACCGGTGCGCGAGGAGGAGGCGGCCCGCGAGTTCACCACCACGCCGTCGGTCAACGTGCGCGTCCTAGGGCCGATCGAGATCGGGCCGGTGCCGCCGCTGGAGGAGGGCCGGGCCGAGCTGGCGTGCGAGATGGTCGTCTACCTCGCCACCCACCCGGCCGGCGTGCATCCCGTAGTGCTGGGCGGCATCCTGTGGCCGCGCGGAGTGCAGGCCGTCGTCCGCGACGCGACGATCGCCCGGGTGGCCGACTGGCTCGGCACCGACAGCGAGGGCAGGCCGAACCTGCGCACCGACGACACCGGGCGGCTGCGGCTCGGCCCCGAGGTGCGGTCCGACTGGCAGCTGTTCCGCGAGCTCGTCCGCCGTTCCCACAATGACCCAGGCGCGCGCGCCGTGCTGCTGGAGAAGGCCCTCGGCCTGGTCCGCGGCCCGTTGCTCAACGGCAGGCCGCGCGGACGGTACGCCTGGCTGGCGGCCGACGAGCTCGAGTACGAGGTGACGGCGAGCGTGGCCGACGCCGCCCACCGGCTCTGCGAGGTGCGGCTGGCGCACGGCGACCCCGAGGCGGCCGTGGCCGCGGTGCGGGCCGGGCTGCTGCTCGCCGCCGACGACGAAGGGCTCTGGCGCGACCTCCTTCGGGCCGCGCACGCCACCGGCGACCCGCTCAAACTGCGCGCGGTCGTGGACGGGCTGCACCGCCGCGCCTCCTCCCATCCGTACGGCGGCGGGATGGCGCCCGAGACCGAGTCGCTGATCGACGAGCTGCTGCCGAGCTGGCGGCTGCACTCGATGCCGTCGGCCTGACAAGCAGGTCACAGCAGGTCGCGAGAATCCAGACCGGATGAGAGAACAGAGGTCGCGGTGGTTGGTCGTCTGACCGGATACGGGCGGGGTTCGAGTGACTCATGCCGATACGCGCATAACGGTGGTCCGGCCGTCCGGCGCGTGGTTAGCGTCGGCGGCATGCGGATGCGGACCGCCCTGGCCGCCGTCACCCTGGGCGGAAGCTGCCTGCTGGGCGCCGGTTGCGCGGACGCCGGCGCCGAGCGCCCGTTCACCCCCGGCGGCGCGGCGTCGTCCGGCGCTCTCACCGGCACGTCCGCCGTCGCCCAGACGCCCGGCCCCGGCGGCGCCCCCGGGGTGCTGTCGACGCCATGGGCCGAGACCGTCGAGGTCACCCCCGGCATGACCGTGTCGATCGAGTGGCCGGCCGGGCTCGACGCCGAGCAGCAGGCCATGGTCAAGGCCTTCACCGACGGCTATGTCGGGTCGTGGAAGGCCGTGGTCACCCAGGGAGAGGACCACACCTACCTCGCCGGCGTCGAGGACCAGGCCAGTCGCGACGCCTACACCTGGGTGCGCGGCTTCGTGGACCGGCGCGAGTCCGCCACCGGGGCGGCCAAACTGTACGCCGTCCGCGTCGCGTCGGTCACCGGGCGCGGCGCCGAGATCGACGCCTGCGTCGACGAGTCGGGCGTGCGGGTCACCGACGCCGTCGGCGGCCGGCCCCTGGCCCGCCAGCCGGCCTGGACCCGCCCGCCCGCCGCCGTCTACCTCCAGGTCGCCGCCGTGCGCAAGAGCGACGACGGAGACTGGCGGATCAAGACGTACATGCATGCCTCCTATCCCCATCAGCGTGCGAAGGAGTGCCGCCGATGAGATCACTGCTGTCGTACGTGCTGACCGCCGCCCTGTTCACCGCGCCGGTGCCCGACCCCGGCGGCCCGATGGGCGAGGGGTACCAGAACGACCGCACGAGCGGCGTCATCCTGCGCAACTCCAAGATCGTGCTGAGCGGCAACGGGCTCGGCGCCAAGAGCGACGGCTACCGCGTCAAGCGTCCCTGCTGGTACGAGCCCGGGGACGACGCCGACTCCATGCTGAACCGGCAGCAGGACCAGGACGTCCGGCAGTTCTGGTTCCACACCCACCCCGACGGCACCGAGCAGGACTTCGACACCTTCCTCAAGCAGTACAAGGACAAGGTCGGCGAGAACGGCCGCTGGTGGGTGCCCGCCTACAACGCCGCCGACCCCGACGGGCTCTCGTGCTGGACGGCGCTCGAAGGAGCCGTCTGGGTGCCCGAGGGAGGCGCCCCGCCGGGCGGGATCACCCTGGAGGAGCTCTACCAGCTGGCCCGTGCCGCGCTCACCGTCCCCGAGCCGCGCGTCGAGCTGAGCCCGGACGTCAAGAGCTACGTGAACCTCCCCACCTGGGTCTGGCTCGAAGGCACCGGCGAGACCAGCCGCTCGGTGACGGCCGAGATCCCGGGCGTCATGTCGGCCACCGTGACCGCCACCCTGTCCCGCGTCGAGATCAAGTCGGGAGCCCCCGCCGGGCGGGCCGAGGTCAAGCAGGACTGCGGCGCGACCGGTCACCCCTACGTGAAGGGCGGCGCCTTCCGCTGCGGCGTGCGCTACCTGCGCGCCTCCGTCGACCAGCCGCGCAAGGTGTACGTCATGTCCGTGACCACCGTCTGGCCGGTCACGGGCGGGGGCGGCGTGGGCTTCGCCTTCCAGCCGGTCCAGGCCACGGCCACCCGGGACGTCCCCGTCGGCGAGGTGCAGACCACCGTCCGCGACGGCGCCGGCGACTCCTGACCGGCGCCGCGCCGGTCAGGAGGGCGCGGGTTCGCGTTCGGCCGCTCCACTTACGGTGCGACCGCATATTTGAGAGGGTCGACCGATGACGACTCTGCACGGCCTGTTGAAGACGTGCGCCGGCGACGGAACGGTGCCCGGAGCGGTGGGCCTGGTGGCCCGGGGCGAGGAGGTCGAGAGCGAGGCCGCCGGCTTCGCCGACGTCGAGGGCACCTCCCCGATGACCAGGGACACGATCTTCCGCATCGCCTCGGTCACCAAGCCCATCGTCGCCGCGGCGGTCATGATGCTGGTCGACGAAGGGCGCATCGCCCTGGACAGCCCGGTCGCGCAGTGGTTGCCGGAGCTGGCGTCACCTTCCGTTGTCCGGACGCCCGACGGCCCCATCGACGACGTGGTCCCGGCCGCCCGGCCGATCACCGTGGAAGACCTGCTCACCTTCCGCGCCGGGTACGGATTCCCGTCCGACTTCTCGCTGCCGGCGGTCGCGCCGTTGTTCGGCGAGCTGAAGCAGGGGCCGCCGCAGCCGCAGGCCGTCGCGGAGCCGGACGAGTGGATGGCGACGCTGGGCCGCATCCCGATGCTGCGCCAGCCGGGGGACGCCTGGCTGTACAACACCTGCTCGGACATCCAGGGCGTGCTCATCGCCAGGGTCGCGGAGCGGCCGTTGCCCGAGTTCCTCGCCGAGCGGCTGTTCGAGCCGCTCGGTATGGCCGACACCGGATTCCAGCTGCCCGCGGGCGGGCTCGACCGGCTCGCCGGCTACTACCGCCCCGATCCCGATGGCGGACTGGAGCGGCTCGACGTCACCGGCGAGGAGTGGAGCACCCTGCCCCCGTTCCCGTCCGGGGGCGGAGGGCTGGTCTCGACCGCCGGCGACCTGCTGTCCTTCGCCCGGATGCTGCTCGCCGAGGGGACCGCCGGCGGCCGCCGGCTGTTGTCCCGGGCGTCGGTGCGGCAGATGACCACCGACCATCTGACGCCGTCCCAGCGCGAGGCCGCCACGCTGTTCCTGGAGGGGCAGGGCTGGGGCTTCGGCGGCTCGGTCGACGTCCAGGCCATCGCCCCCTGGAACGTCCCGGGACGCTACGGCTGGGTCGGCGGCACCGGGACGGCGGCGCACATCATCCCGTCCACCGGCACGGTCACCATCCTGCTCACCCAGGTGGCGATGACCGGACCGACGCCGCCTCCCGTGATGCGCGACTTCTGGCGCTGGTCGGCCGGCGCCTGACTCCGGTCGCGGCGTCCGGCGCCCCGGGTCCTCCCGCCGGACACGGCGAAGCGAAAAAGGGTCGTCGAAGGCGACGGGCGCACGTACCGTGGCCGATATGAGACTGCTGTCGGTCAATGTCGGCAAGCCGCGGCCCAACCCGTGGAAGGAGAGCGGCTCGACGGGCATCGACAAGCGGCCCGTCGAGGGACCCGTCTCAGTGCGCGATCCCGGCCCCAAGGGCACCGGCGCCGTCGGCCTCGCCGGTGACCGCGTCCACGACGTCGCGCACCACGGCGGGTCCGACCAGGCCGTGTACGCCTACGCCCGTGAGGATCTCGACCGCTGGGAGGCCGAGCTGGGCAGGCCGCTGGCCAACGGGGTCTTCGGCGAGAACCTCACCATCGCCGGCCTCGACGTCAACGGCGCCCTGATCGGCGAGCGCTGGCGCATCGGGTCCCAGGTGGTGCTGGAGGTGTCCTGCCCGCGCATCCCCTGCTCGACGTTCCAGGGATGGCTGGAGCAGGAAGGATGGATCAATCGGTTCACCGAGGCCGCGTCGCCCGGCGCGTACCTGCGGGTGGTCGAGCCGGGTGACATCCGGGCCGGGGACGCGGTCGAGATCGCCCACCGGCCCGGCCATGACGTCACCGTCGCCGTCGCCTTCCGCGCGCTGACCCGCGAACCCGAGTTGCTGCCTCGCCTGGCCGCCGCCGCCGAGGCCCTGCCCGAAGGGATCCGGCAGAAGATCCGCCGCCGGATCGAGGGCGCGGACGCGCCGTGACAGCGCCTCACAGGGCCTTTTCGTGATCGAGGGCGCCGATGCGCCGTGACGTCGCCTCACAAGGCCTTTTCGTGGTGGAGGAGCCACTGCTTGACCGGGCTGCCGTAGTAGTAGCCGCCGAAGCCGCCCACGGAGGGCAGCACCCGGTGGCAGGGGACGAACGGCGCGATGAGGTTCTGCGCGCAGGCGGATCCGGCGGCCCGCGCCGCCGTCCTCGGGAGCCCGGCGCGCTCGGCCAGTTCTGCGTACCTCACCGTCGTGCCCGCCGGCACCGCGCGCAGCGCGGTCAGCAGGCGCTGCCTGGTCGGCGTGCCCGGCTGCTCCACTTCCACGGTGTCCAGGGCGAACAGATCGCCGTCCAGGTAGTCGCGCACGGCCTGGGCCGGCTTGCCCAGGTCGTCGACGGTGCGCAGCGGGAGCGCCTTGAGCGTGACGGCCAGGCGCGCGTGCATCTCACCGGGGTCGGCGGTGAACCCGGCCGCGACCAGCACACCCTCGTGCACCAGGAGCGACAGCGGTCCGGTCGGCGTGGGCAGTACCTGAGCATCGATGGTCGAAGTCATGAGATCTCCTTGTATATGGCATGTTGAGCGCTGACGAGCCGGTCTGGACGCACCCGGGGTGGGCGTCACTCCGAACTCCAGAGGTGCATGGCGGCGTACGCCCGCCAGGGCCGCCATCGCTCGATGTCGTCTTCGGGGATGTCGAGCGCCCGCATGGCCCTTCGCAGGCCGAGATCGCCGGCGGGCCAGGCGTCGGGGTCGCGCAGCGCCCGCATCACGATGTAGCCGCTGGTCCACGGGCCGATGCCCGGAATCGCCATCAGCCGTCCGGCCGCCTCGGCCGGATCGGCGCCCGCGTCCAGGTCCAGCTCACCGGCGGCCACCTGTTCGGCGAGCGTCTTCAGCGTCGCCGTTCTCCGTCCGGTGAGCCCGAGACCGGACAGATCGGCCTCGGCCAGCCGCTCCGCGGTCGGGAACACCAGGAACGGCTTCCCACCGCCCTTCGCGCCATCCCCGTCACCCCGCCGGTCAGGTTCGGCCGCCCTGGCGGGCTCGGCGGGCTGGACGGGGTCGGCGGGCTGGAGGGAATCGGCCGGCCTGGCGGCGGCGCCGGCGCGGGCGGCGATGCGGCCGAGCAGCGTCCTGGCCCCGGCCACGGAGATCTGCTGGCCCACCACCGCGCGCACCGCCAGCTCGAAGCCGTCGAACGCGCCCGGCACCCGCAGCCCCGGCCTGTCCGAGACGAGAGGCCGCAGCGCGGTCGCGCCCAGCGCGTCGGCGATCGCGGCCGGGTCGGCGTCCAGGTCCAGCAGCCGGCGGCAGCGCGAGACGATCTTCGCCAGGTGGCGGGTGTCGTCCAGGGTCACCGACAGACTGACGTGCCCGGCCGCCGGAGTGAGCTCGATCATCCCGCCGGGGACCGCGCGGCGGTAACCGCCCGGGCCGGCCTCCTCGACCCCGGGGATCGCCCGGGCGGCCAGGAACCCGAACAGCGTCTCGGCGTCATAGGGAGCACGGTGGTTCAGCCGCAGCGTGAGCGCGGCCGGCGCGCCCGGGGCGCAGGGCCCCGGCCTCGCGATGCCGCGACCGGCGGCGCCGGGCCCCGAGGAGGTGCGCAGCTCGCCGGGCACGAAGCCGTACGCCTCCTTCATGGTCGCGTTGAACTGGCGCACGCTGCCGAACCCCGCCGCGAAGGCGACGTCGGTGATCGGCAGCGGGGTCTCGGTCAGCAACTGCTTGGCCAGCAGCAGCCGCCGCGTCCGCGCCACCGCCAGCGGACCCGCGCCGAGCTGGGCGGTGAACAGGCGCAGCAGATGGCGCTCGGTCACGTGCAGTCGCTGAGCCAGCCCCGCCACGCCGGACTCGTCGGCCACCCCGTCGTCGATCAGCCGCAGGGCCCGTCCCACCAGGTCGGCGGGGACGTCCCAGCCGGGGTCGCCGGGGCTGAGCTCGGGCCGGCATCGCCGGCACGGGCGGAACCCGGCCGCCTCGGCCGCCGCGGCGTGCCGGTAGAAGCGGACGTTGCGCCGGGCGGGGGTGCGGGCCGGGCAGATGGGGCGGCAGTAGATGCCGGTGGAGGTGACGGCTGTGTAGAACCGCCCGTCGAACCTCGTGTCCCGGGCGCTCGCCGCCCGGTAGCAGGAGTCGAAGTCGAGGGTCTGGTGTGGGGTCACAGATCGAGGCTATGCCCTGCTAGCGGCGAGCCACTGGCGGAAATCGGACCCAGCCGTGGCGCGCGTCCCGACGTGGGGCCCGGTGCCGGGGGTGTCGGTCGCGTGAAGGTGCCCCGGCACCGGGCGGTCATTTGGTGGAGATGCCGACCCCGAGATCGAACTCCCGGTAGACGCGGGCCCAGAAGCCGTCGCGGAGCCACACCCGGGCCTCGGGATAGGGGCGCAGGGAGTGGCCCAGCTCCTTCTCGGCCTCGATGAGCAGTTCGGTGTCGATGACCGTCGGCAGGAGCGGTCCGGGGAGCAGGTCGCGGATGTTGTCGCGGCCCCGGGTGAGGATCCACTTCTGCGCGACGTGCTCGCCGACCTCCTCGACCCTCGGACGGCTCGGCCCGAGCTTGGTGACCTGGCCGGGTTGCTTGACGGGCTTGGCCATCGCGGTGCGCCCGGCGAACACCTGGGCGGGCGAGGGCGGCGACGGCGCGGCGGCCGGCACGACCTGGGCGGAGCGGCTGAAGTAGGGGCGCAGGAATTCGGCGGTCAGTTCCTCGACCGTGTCGGACTCCCAGACGAGGCGCTCGGCCTGGTTGGTGCCGTACGGCGGCTCGACCCCCCACAGGTGGATGCGCACGCCGAACGTCTGGGCGGCCTCGACGGCGGGCACCATGTCCTCGTCCCCGGCGATCAGCACGGTGTCGCTGACCGCGTGGTGGCGGGCGAGGGCCTCGAGGTCGCTGCGGATCTGCGCGTCCACGCCCTTCTGCTGGCCGCGGGCGTTGAGGTTGCCCAGGCGCACCTTGACCCAGGGCAGCTGCGCGATCACCCGCTGGTCGACCGTCGGCACCCGGTCACGGGCGGCGTCGTACCAGTAGACCCGCAGCAGTTCGCCGGGGATGCGCTCCATGGCGTGCTTCTTGAGAGCCTGGATGAGCTCGTCGGCCGCCACGCGATATTCCTTGCGCTCCTTGGCCCCCAGGATGACCTCGCCCGCCGCAGCGTAGAGATAGCCGACGTCCACGAGGACGGCGTATTTCGCCGCCACGGGATGCGGTGTGAGGTCCGGGATTGCCATGCTCTCCTCCAGGCCTCGGTCCTAGGCGATGATCGGCTGACTATATTCCCCCATTTCTAGATAGTCCCAACTCTTAGCGCGCTTGACACCCACTTCCAAAGATCTAATGAGGCCGTGAGCTTGCCCGCCACGCTCCTGGCCCCGTAGGGAAGGCCCTTCTCATCTGATGTGCTGGGCTACGCCATAGTTCGCGGCTTCGGACAGGTCGGGAGGGATTTGGCGCCCTTGTCGCGACGGCGATGACGAGCGCGGCCACCTCCTCCGGAGTGGCGCCGCCGTGAATGATCCTCAGATAGGGCTGATCCATGGACGCCTCCTACAGGGGGATGTTGCCGTGCTTCTTCGGCGGCAGGGTCTGGCGCTTGTTGCGCAGCGCGCGCAGCGCCCTGACGACGCGCACCCGGGTGTCGGCGGGCCTGATCACCGCGTCGACGTACCCCCGCTCGGCCGCCAGGTACGGGTTGGCCAGTGTGTCCTCGTACTGCGTGATCAGGCGCGCGCGCTCGGCCTCCGGATCGTCGGCCGCGGCCAGCTCGCGACGGTAGAGGATGTTCACCGCGCCCTGGGCGCCCATGACCGCGATCTGGGCCGTCGGCCAGGCCAGGTTGACGTCCGCCCCGAGGTGCTTGGACCCCATGACGTCGTACGCGCCGCCGTACGCCTTGCGGGTGATCACCGTCACGAGCGGCACGGTGGCCTCGGCGTAGGCGTAGAGCAGCTTGGCGCCGCGCCGGATGATCCCGTTCCATTCCTGGTCGGTACCCGGCAGGAACCCCGGAACGTCGACAAAAGTCAGGACGGGAATATTAAAGGCATCGCAAGTGCGGACGAATCGCGCGGCCTTTTCCGAAGCGGCGATGTCGAGCGTGCCCGCGAAGCTCATCGGCTGGTTGGCCACGACCCCCACCGACTGCCCTTCGACCCGCCCGAAGCCGACGAGGATGTTCGGCGCGAACCCGGCGTGGATCTCCAGGAACTCGCCGTCGTCCAGCACGTGCTCGATCACCTGGTGCATGTCGTACGGCTGGTTCGCCGAGTCGGGGATGAGCGCGTCCAGCTCGCGGTCGGCGTCGGTGACGGCCAGGTCGGCGGGGGAGTCGAACAGCGGCGCCTCGTCCATGTTGTTGGACGGCAGGTACGACAGCAGCGTCCGGGCGAACTCCAGGCAGTCGTTCTCGTCGGCCGCCTCATAGTGGGCGACCCCCGACCTGGAGTTGTGGGTGTGCGCTCCGCCGAGCTCCTCGAAGGTGACCTCCTCGCCGGTCACCGTCTTGATGACGTCAGGCCCCGTGATGAACATGTGCGACTTCTCGCGCACCATGAGCACGAAGTCGGTCAGCGCGGGGGAGTACACCGCGCCGCCGGCGCACGGCCCCATGATGAGCGAGATCTGCGGGATCACGCCGGAGGCGTGCACGTTGCGCTTGAAGATCTCGGCGTACAGGCCGAGCGCGACCACGCCCTCCTGGATGCGGGCGCCGCCGGAGTCGTTGATGCCGACGACCGGGCACCCGGTCTTCACCGCGTGGTCCATGACCTTGACGATCTTCTCGCCGAAGACCTCGCCGAGCGAGCCGCCGAACACCGTGAAGTCCTGGGCGAAGACCGCCACGGGACGGCCCGCCACAGTGCCGTGCCCGGTCACCACCCCGTCGCCGTACGGGCGCTCGGCCTCCATGCCGAAGGCGGACGCCCGGTGGCGGGCCAGTTCGTCGAATTCCACGAACGAACCCTCGTCGAGGAAGGCGACCAGCCGCTCGCGCGCGGTCATCTTGCCCTTGGCGTGCTGCTTCTCGACGGCGCGGGCCGACCCGGCGTGGGCGGCCTCGTCGAGACGTCGCTCGAGGTCGGCGATCTTTCCCGCGGTGGTGTGCAGTTCCACCGCATCGACGTGCGGAACCGGGTCAGCGCTCATGTGCGTAGGTTAGTCCTCTCCCTCGCGGTCCTGGTCAACCGGAGCCTGATTCTCCTGCGGCGCCGGCCGAGGGGAGGCGGAGGATTCCTGGCGGTTGATCCCGAGGCGGAGCATTCCGCGCGGTTAGAGTGGCACCATGACCCACTTCGCCGCCGGGGACGGCGCGCCCGCCTCCGCGGGGCAGGCCGGACGCGCCGAGGCGGTCCGCACGCGGGGGCTGTTCAAGCGGTTCGGGCAGCAGGTGGCGGTGGCCGGAGTCGATCTGGTGGTGCCGCGCGGCAGCTTCGCCGGCCTGGTCGGCCCGAACGGCGCGGGCAAGACCACGACGCTCAGCATGATCACCGGTCTGCTCCGGCCCGACGCGGGCTCCGCCGAGGTCGGCGGGGTGAACGTGTGGCGCGACCCCGTTGTGATCAAGGCCCAGATCGGCGTGCTCCCCGAAGGGCTGCGGCTGTTCGAGCGGCTGTCGGGACGCGAGCTACTGATGTACAACGGGCAGCTCAGGGGCATTCCGAAGGACGAGGTCGCCCGGCGCGCCGAAGAGCTGCTCAAGGTCATGGACCTGACCGGCTCGGCCGACAAGCTCGTCGTGGACTACTCCACGGGCATGCGCAAGAAGATCGGCCTGGCCGCCGCGCTGCTGCACAACCCCGCGGTGCTCTTCCTGGACGAGCCGTTCGAGGGAGTCGACCCGATCAGCGCGAACACGCTGGTCGAGGTCCTGCAGCGCTACACCGCCTCGGGGTCCACGGTCGTGTTCTCCAGCCACGTGATGGAGCTGGTCGAGCGGCTGTGCGACTGGGTGTCGGTGATGAACCTCGGCCGCATCGTCGCCCAGGGCCCGATCGGCGAGGTCCGCGGCGGCCAGACCCTCAACGAGGCCCTGCTCCACCTGGTCGGCGCCAGGGAGAACGGCGAGGAGGGCCTGGCGTGGCTCGGCTCCGGGGAGGAGCCCACATGGCGTGGCTCTTCGTCCGGCTGAAACTGCGGCTGATCGCCGGCAACCTGCGCGGCGACGCCATGCGGCAGGTCGGTTTCATCCTCACGCTCATCGGGGCGGCGACGGCGGCGTGCGGCGGTCTCGCGCTGACCGGCCTGCTGAGGCTGGCGCCGCCCGACATCGCCACGGACGTGGGCATGGTGCTGTTCACCCTGCTCGCGCTGATGTGGGTGGTCGGCCCGCTGCTCGTCTTCGGGGTCGACGAGACGCTCGACCCGGCGCGGCTGGCGCTGTTCCCGCTGACCGCCCGCCAGATGGCCACCGGCATGTTCGCCGCCTCGGTCACCGGGCCCTGGCCGCTGGCCACCCTGTTCACGCTCCTCGGCGCCGTCGTGGGCCTGGCGCGCGGCGTCTCGGGGGTGCTGATCGGCCTCGTGGCGGTGGTCCTGCAGCTCGCGTTCTGCCTGGTGGCCTCCCGGGCCGTCACGACGGCGCTGTCGCGCGTCCTGCGCACCCGGCGCGGCCGTGACCTGCTCGCCGTCGGCGCCGTCTTCGTCATCCTGCTGACCCAGGTGCCGAATCTCCTGCTCAACCGGGGCATCGGCGCCGCGCCGCGCGAGCTGCTGGCGAGCCTGGCCGGCGTGGTGCGGTGGGGGCCGCCCGCGATGGCCGCCCACGCCATCGCCGACGGCTCGCTCGCCGGGCTGGCCGAGATCGCGGCCGTGGGCGTCGTGGTGCTCGTCCTCGCCGTCGTGTGGATCGCCGTGCTGCGCAGGACGATGGCCGGCTCCGACTCCTCCACCGAGGTCGGCTCGGTGCGCCGCAGCCGCTTCGACGGCCTGCTCCCCGCGGGCCCGCTCGGCGCCGTCGTCTCCAAGGAACTGAAGTACCTGCGCCGCGAGCCTCGGGGGCGCATGGGATGGATGGCCGCGGTGGGGATCTCCGCGGTGCTGATGTTCTCCCTGAGCGGCGACTCGAACAGCATGGCGGGCCCGGCTCTGGCCGTCGCCCCGGCGTGCATCGGCGCGCTCATGATCGGGCTGCAGGGCGCCAACGCCTTCGGCATCGACGGCCGGGCCATGTGGATGAACCTGATCGTGTACTCCTCCCCGCGCGACCTGCGCACCGACTTCGCGGGGCGGCAGCTGGCCGTCTCGCTCGCCGCGGCCCCGCTGCTCGCCGTGCTGTCGATCGCCGGGGCGGTGATCGCCGGGCGTCCGGTCTGGGCCCTGCCCGCGCTGCTCGCCTCCCTCGGACTGCTGCAGATCGCGCTCGGCGTGGGCGCGGTGACCAGTGTGGTCCTGCCCTACACCTATCCAGAGCGGCTCAACGCCTTCACCAGCGCCGCCCCGGGCCAGGGCGGGGTGGCCTTCGCCGGGTCGTTCGGCGCGATGCTCGGCACGAGCGCGCTGTCGGCGCCGGTGGTGGTGCCGGTGCTGTTCGGGCTGACCTGGGTGTCCTTGCTGGTCGTGCCGTACGGCCTGGCGGTGGGCCTCGGGGGCCGGCGGCTGGCCGCGACCATCGGATACGCCCGCTTCCCCGAGCTTCTCGCCGCCGTCTCGCGGCCCTCCTGACATCCCCGCCGGCGTCGCACCTCCCGCCGGCGTCACCCTCTCGCCGGCGTCGGCCGTTCGGCGTCCGCCGCCCCTTCGCACCTCGCCGACGGGCCGGTTCACCCGCCGGTCGACCGCGGTCAACCGGCCGGCAACCAGTGGTCTAGTCCAATGGATGAGACTGGTGCTCAGCGTGCCACGGTCACTGGATACCCTTCGTGGTATGGCCGCCATCGCATCACAGCAGGCAGAGCGTTCTCCTGTCGAACGGCACAGCGCCGTGTCAGAGATGCCCGACGAGCTGCGCGCCGACGTGCGCATGCTGGGCGAACTGCTGGGCCGCGTCATCGCCGAGGACGGCGGGCCCGACCTCCTGGCGGACGTCGAGCGCCTGCGCAAAGCGGTGATCGCCGCCCGCAGGCGCGAGCGGTCCATCGACGACGTGGCCGCCATGGTCGCGGAGTGGCCCATCGACAGGAGCGTGCAGATCGCCCGCGCGTTCACGTGCTACTTCCACCTGGTCAACCTGGCCGAGGAGCACTACCGCATCCGCATCCTGCGCTCCAGGGACACCGGCGAGGCGACGCTGCCCGAGTCGCTCGCCCAGGCGGTCGGCGAGCTGAAGCACGACCTCGGCGACGACGGGCTCGCGCGGCTGATCGCCGACCTTTCGTTCCGGCCGGTGCTCACCGCGCACCCCACCGAGGCGCGCCGCCGCGCGGTGGCCACCGCGATCCAGCGCATCAGCGCCCAGCTCGCCGAGTACAACGGGCCCGACCGGGGCGCCCACGAACGGGACGAGGCGCACCGCCGCCTGCTGGAGGAGATCGACCTGCTGTGGCGCACGGCCCAGCTCCGGCACACCAAGCTCGACCCGCTCGACGAGGTCCGCACGGCGATGGCGGCGTTCGACGAGACCCTGTTCCGCACCGTCCCGCGCATCTACCGCTCGCTGGACGCCGCGCTCGCCGAGGGCACCGGCCGGCGCGAGCCGCTGGCCAAGGCGTTCATCCGCTACGGCAGCTGGATCGGCGGCGACCGCGACGGCAACCCGAACGTGACCGCCCGGGTGACCAGGGAGGCCGTGCTCATCCAGGCCGAGCACGTGCTGACCGCCCTTGAGAACGCCACCACCCGCATCGGCCGCACCCTCACCGTCTGGAACGACGACAGCCCGCCCAGCAAGGAACTGCGCGAGGCGCTGACGGCGGCGGCGGACGACCACCCCGAGCTGGTCGCCGAGCTGGCCAAGCGCTCACCTCACGAGGCGCACCGCCAGTGGCTGCTCTTCGTGGCCGCCAAGATCGCCGCCACCCGCCGCCGCGATCTCGACCTGGCCTACCGCTCGCCCGCCGACCTGCTCAAAGACCTGCGCCTGTGCCAGTCCTCCCTGGTGGAGGCGGGCGCCACGCGCCAGGCGTACGGCGAGGTCCAGCATCTGATCTGGCAGGTCGAGACCTTCGGGTTCCACCTGGCCGAGCTGGAGGTCCGCCAGCACTCCCAGGTGCACGCCGCGGCCCTGCGGGAGGTTCGGGACGGCGCCACCTCCGAGCGCACCGAAGAGGTCCTGGCCACCCTGCGCATGATCGCCTGGATCCAGGAGCGCTTCGGGGTCGAGGCCTGCCCGCGGTACGTCGTGTCGTTCACCCGGTCGGCGGACGACATCGCCGCCGTCTACGAGCTCGCCGAGCACGCGCTGGGCAGCCGCGCCCCGACGATCGACGTCGTGCCGCTCTTCGAGTCCGGGGAAGACCTGGCCAACTCGGCCGACGTGCTCACGGGCATGCTGCGCCTGCCCGCCGTGCGCAAGCGGCTGGAGTCCAACGGCCGCCGCCTTGAGGTCATGCTCGGCTACTCCGACTCCGCCAAGGAGCTCGGCCCGGCCGCCGCGACGCTCAAGCTGTACGACGCGCAGGCCGAGCTCGCCGCGTGGGCCAAGGCCAACGATGTGCGGCTGACGCTGTTCCACGGCCGTGGCGGCGCCCTCGGCCGTGGCGGCGGCCCGGCCAACCGGGCCGTCCTGGCCCAGGCGCCCGGCTCGGTCGCGGGCCGGTTCAAGGTCACCGAGCAGGGCGAGGTGATCTTCGCCAGGTACGGCCACCCGGCGATCGCCCTGCGGCACATCGAGCAGGTGACCAACGCCGTGCTGCTCGCCTCCACGGCCTCGGTCGAGTCGCGCACGGCCGAGGCCGCCGCGCGCTATCGGCTGCTGGCCGAGCGGGTCGCCTCCGCCTCCGAACGCGCGTACCGCGCGCTGACCGAGGCTCCCGGGTTCCCCGAGTGGTTCGGTCTGGTCAGCCCGCTGGAGGAGATCGGTTCACTGCGCCTCGGCTCCCGTCCCGCCCGGCGCGGCCTCGGCGCCCCCCGGTCACTGGACGACCTGCGCGCGATCCCGTGGGTGTTCGCCTGGGCGCAGACCCGCGTCAACCTCCCCGGCTGGTACGGCCTCGGCAGCGGCCTCCTCGCCGCCACCGCCCCCGCCGCCTCCGAGGCCGGATCCGCCGCGCCCGAGGCGCTCGAACCCGGTCCGGGGCTCGACGAGCTGCGCCGGGCCTACGGCGAGTGGCCGCTGTTCGCCTCGCTCATGGACAACGCCGAGATGTCGCTGGCCAAGACCGACCGGCAGATCGCCGCCCGCTACCTGGCGCTCGGCGGCCGGCAGGACTTCGCCGACCAGGTGCTGGCCGAGTACGACCTCACCCGCAAGCTCGTGCTCGCCGTCACCGGCCACTCCAGGCTCCTGGAGAGCAGGCGGGTGCTCTCTCGCGCCGTCCAGCTGCGCGACCCCTACGTGGACGCCCTGTCCCACCTTCAGCTGCGCGCTCTCACCGCCCTCCGAGCGGAGGACCCCCTCTCGGAAGGCGAGCGCGACCGCCTGGAGACCCTCCTCCTGCTCAGCGTCAACGGCGTCGCCGCCGGCCTCCAGAACACGGGCTGACCCGTCTCCGCCGTCCGGCTCGAAGTGCGCAGGGACTGCCCAGGCGCACAGGTCACACGCACACGACGGTCAGCACGTTTTCAAGGCCCTTGAAATCGGCGCCGTTGCGCGTGTAAAGCGGCAGGCCCTGGGCGGATGCCACCGCCGCGATCATGAGGTCCAGCCTGCGGGGGCGAGGGTCTCGATCGGCGGCGATGGTGAGGGCCACCAGCGTCCCGTACCGGGCGGCGGCGTCCCCGTCGAAAGGCAATGGGGTGAAGTCGGTGACGGCGGCGCCGAGCCTCTCCATGCGCGCGGCTCTGGTAGCGCCGTCCTTGGCCATCGCCACCCCTTGGTGGAGTTCGGCGAGAGTGATCGCGGTGATCTCAGGAAGTACGGGCAATTGTGCCGGATCGATCAGACCTAGATCGATATAGGCACAAGTGTCCAGTACTCCCGACTCGTCACGAACCGGCATGATCGTTCGTCCCACGGCTGTCATCGTCGCCAACCCGGTCCTCCGTGCCGAAGAATTCGTCGGCGTCCTGGCGCATGCGCGCATGATCCACATGGGGCAGCCGACGGTGGCGAGCGACCAGCTCCTCCGCGGTCAGGCGTCTTCTGCGGGCCACGGGGCGCAGTTCGGCGACCTCGACGCCGTTACGGGTGATGTGGTAGATCTCGCCCGCCTCCACGGCGTCCATGACGGCTGCGGAGTTATTGCGGAACTCCCGCTGCGTGATGGTCTTCATGTCTCCAATGTAGCTCGCTGTGTCCTGTCGTGCTACACCTTTGGCTGATCCGTGGTGTGGCCAAGTCACGGCTGTTCGGTGGCCACGCGTTCAGGGGCGGCGTAGATGTTGAAGCGTTCGCCGCGGAGGAAGCCGACGAGGGTCATGCCGAAGTCCCTGGCCAGGTCGACGGCCAGCGATGAGGGCGCCGACACGCCGCACACCATGGGAAGGCCGGCGGCCAGGGCCTTCTGCATGATCTCGTAGCTCGTCCTGCCGCTGACGAGCAGGAGGTTCGCCTCGAGCGGCAGGCGCCCGGACATCAGCGCCCAGCCGACCAACTTGTCCACGGCGTTGTGCCGGCCGACGTCCTCGCGCACGGCGAGCAGCGACCCGTCGGCCGTGAACAGGCCGGCGGCGTGCAGGCCGCCGGTCTTGCCGAAGATGCCCTGGGCCTCGCGCAGCCGTCCGGGCAGCCCGTAGAGGACGTCGGCGGGGACCGGCGGCAGCGCCCGCCCGGGCAGGGCGCCTTGGACGCAGTGGTCGTCCGCGCCGCGAGGGGCGGCTTCTGTCAGGGCGGCGTGACGGGTGTGGAGGGCGTCGAGGCTGGCGGTGCCGCAGACGCCACAGGCACTCGATGTCATGAAATGCCGGTCCATGGCCGGCAGCTCGGGCAGGCTCCGGCCCCGCAGGTGGACGGTGACGGTGTTGTAGCGGGTCTCCGGCGGAAGGTCCTCGTCGGTGCAGTAGGCGATCGAGGCGATGTCCTCCGCTCGCGCGATGCCCTCGCCGGACAGGAAGCCGGCCGCGAGCTCGAAGTCGGCCCCCGGCGTCCGCATGGTGATCGCCAGGGTGCGGGTGTCCCCGCCCGCGGCGACGCGGATCTCCAGCGGCTCCTCGGTCGCCAGGTCGTCGCGCCGGTCTCGCACGGCCGCGCCGGACACCTCGCGCACCCGCACCCTGCTCGTCGGCCCCGGGCGCACGCGCCCCATGACCTCGGTGAAGCGCCGCTCCGGCAGCTCGCCGGTGGTCATGGTGCGGTCCTCCGCAGCGTGACCACGGCGTTGTAGTCGGGGATGCGGGCGTCGGGGGAGCGGCGGGCGGCGTCCAGCAGCACGTTGCCCTCCGGCCAGTGGATCTGCAGGTTGCCGGGCGTCAGCGGCGCGCGCAGCACGCGGCCGGTGAACCGTCCGGCCGCGCCGCGCAGCTCGATCTCGGCGCCGTCGGGAAGGCCGAGCCGGTCGGCGTCGTACGGGCTGATCAGGACGGCCTCGCGGGTGGCGCCGTTGAAGCCGTCGCGGCGCTCGTGGACCATGCTGTTGAACTGCTTGCCGCGCCGCGTGGCCACCATGAACGAGCCGTCGGGGCGCTCCAGCTCGGGGAGGGCGACCGACGAGAAGCGCCCGAGGCCGTCGGCGGTGGGGAACCGGCCGCCGGGGCACAGATGCCGCCCGCCGTACTGCACGTTGTCCCCGAACGCGGCCAGCGCGGCGATGCCGGCGTAGAACGGCACGGCGTCCTCGATCTCCCGGCGGATCTGCGGCGTGCCGCCCGGATAGCGGATCTTGTCCGCCAGCTCGGGCCGGGCGCGGGCCGCGAGCTCGGTGAAGATCTTCCACTCGGGCCAGGCCTCGCCGGCGCGCGGCCCCTCGACCTCGGGGGAGAAGATGACGCGGCGCTCGGTCGAGGTCTCGGTCACCCCGCCCGCCATCTCGTACCGCGTCTGCGCCGGCAGCAGCAGCACGTCGCCCTGCGCCTCGGCGAGCATCTGGCTGGACAGCACGATGTCGATGTGCACGCGCAGCGGGAGGCGGGCGAGCGCCTCGCGGCAGTAGGCGGGGTCGGGCAGCACCTCCAGGAAGTTGCCGCCGGAGGAGATCAGGACGTCCAGCTCGCCCGCGTGGGCCGCGTCGATCATGTCGGTCACGGTGAGCCCCGGTGTGGCCGGCACCTCGAAGCCCCACCGCTCGGTGAACCTGCCGGCGTTCTCCGGGGTGATCGGCAGGCCGCCGGGCAGGCCGGTGGCGTAGGCGCCCATCTCGGCGCCGCCCTGGACGCCGCTGTGCCCGCGGATCGGCATCAGGCCGCAGTGGTCGCGCCCGACGAACCCTCTGGCCAGGGCCAGGTTGACGATGGAGCGGACGTTCTCCTCGCCGTAGGAGTGCTGGGTGATGCCCATCGACCACACCAGCACCGCCGACTTCGCCTCGCCGAGCAGCTTGGCCAGCTCGTACATCTGCTCCCGCGTCGCGCCGCTGAGCGCCTCCAGCGACTCCCACGACTGGGCGGCCACCGCCCGCCGGGCGTCCTCGAAGCCGGCGGTGTGCGCGTCGATGAACGCCTTGTCCAGCCAGTCGTTCTCGACGAGGTGCTTGAGCACGCCGTTGAGGAAGCCGATGTCGCCGCCGACGTTCACCCCGAAGAAGTCGTCGGTGATCTTGGTGCCGAACACCGCGGACTCGGCGTTGGACGGCACCCAGTAGCGCTGCATGCCGGGCTCGCGGTAGGAGTTGACCATCACGACGCGGGTGCCGGCCTTCTTGGCGTGGTACAGGTACTTCATGGCGACCGGCTGGTTGTTGGAGGGGTTGGAGCCGATGAAGACGATGAGGTCGGAGCCGATCCAGTCGGTGTAGGAACAGGTGGTCGCGGCGGCGCCGATGGTCTGCTTCAGCGCCACCGTCGAGGGCGAGTGGCAGATGCGCGCGGCGTTGTCGATGGAGTTGGTGCCGAGCGCCCGCACGGCCTTCTGGGCGGCGAAGTAGTTCTCGTTCGGCACGCCCCGGCTGGTGAGGTAGGCGCCGGCCCGCGCGCCGGCGTGCAGGTGGGAGGCGGCAAGGTCGAGCGCCTCGTCCCAGCTCACGCGGGTGAAGCCGGGCTCGCCCTTGCGGCGCAGCATCGGGTAGGGCAGGCGGCCGAGGTCGCGCAGCTCGGCGCTGCGCATCGCCGCCAGCGCCGAGACGTCGGCCAGCGGCGCCGGGTCCAGCGGCGGCATGGTGTTCAGCTTGAGCAGGCGCAGCCGGATGTTGCACAGGTGGATCTCGTCCATGGTCCAGTCGCGCATCCCGCGGGTGCCCAGGGCGCAGCCGTCGCAGGTGCCCTGGGTGAGGATGCGCCAGGCGTAGCGCCGGCGGCCCTTGACGGACCGGAACGCCTTCCACAGTTCCAGATAGTTGTTGGGCTTGCGCTCGCCGATGCCGAAGGGCTTCCAGCTCGCCCAGTTCCGAGGGTCCAGACGCTTGCTCACCGGACGTTCACCCGTTTCTCGTCCCTGTTGCCGGCCGTTCGCGCGGCCTGCTCATAGCATCATCTTTTCCCCCGATCTGACGAACCGGGGGCCACCCGCGGCACGGCCCCCGCCGGGCGGGGCCGGTCCGCGCCCGTGATGACGCCTTACCCACTGCGGGCCGGTCGTCCCGTGGGCGGTGGAGCATGACCGTGCGGCAGGGAGGAGGATGGAGGGGTGCTCGATTCGCCGTACACCGATCTGGAGCGGCCGCCTCTGTCCGAGGCCGCGCTGAACAGGGCCGTCGTCCGTCCGGGGAGCCTTTGGACGCGGCTCGCCGTCGTCGGCCGCACCGGCTCAACCAACGCCGACCTGGCGCGGGCCGCGCGCGAGGGGGCCGGCGAGGGGGCGGTGCTCATCGCCGAGCTGCAGGACAGCGGGCGCGGGCGCCTCGGCCGGGTGTGGACGGCTCCCGCGCGCTCCAGCCTGACCTTCTCCATGCTGCTGCGCCCCGCCGTCCCGGCGGCCAGGCAGGGCTGGCTGACGCTGCTGGTGGCGCTGGCCGCCGCCTCGGCCGTGCGCCGCCTCGCGAACGTGGACGTCCGGCTGAAGTGGCCGAACGACCTGCTCATCGGCGAGCGCAAGCTCGCGGGCATCCTCGCCGAGCGGGTGGAGGGCGCCGTCGTCGTCGGCATGGGCCTCAACGTCTCGCTGCGGCCGGCGGAGCTGCCCGTCCCCACCGCCACCTCGCTGGCCATCGAGGAGGCCGAGTGCGCCGACCGCGACCCGCTGATCAGGGGCGTGCTGCGAGAGGTCGAGACGCACTACCGCGACTGGGTGGCGGCGGGCGGCGACGCCGACGCCAGCGGGCTGCGCGCCGCCTACATCGCGGCGAGCGCCACCATCGGCAAAGAGGTCAGGGTCGAGCTGCCCGGCGACCGCGTGCTGCGGGGGGTCGCCACCGGCGTGGACGTCTCCGGGCAGCTGGTCGTCGACGCCGGCGGCGCCGGCCACGCGCTCAGCGCGGGCGACGTGATCCACGTCCGCCCCGCCCAGCCCTGACGCTCCTCGCCGCGCCGACTTCACCGTAGGGAGACGTGGGGCCGGTGGGCGTGCCACGATTTGCCCCATGGGTCTCCCTGAACATCATCTGACGACGGGGGAGCGGGTCGTCCACTCCTTCCACCCGCACTGGAAGCGCCTGGTGCTGCCGTTCGTCGCGCTTCTGCTGGTCATCGCCGCCTCCAGCGCGGCCTTGCTGTTCATCCCCACCGACTACGAGTACGCGGGCTTCGCGTGGATCGCGGTGGCCGTCGTCTCGGTCGTCGCGCTGACGCTGTGGTCCTTCATCCCGTACCTGCGGTGGAAGACGACGTCGTACACGCTGACCACGCACCGGTTCAACATCAGCACCGGCATCCTCAGCAAGTCCGACGACGACATCCCGCTCACCAAGGTCAACAGCGTGAGCTCCGACCAGAGCTTCGTCGAGCGGATGCTCGGCTGCGGCACGCTCGTGGTCGAGTCGGCCTCCGACAAGGGGGAGATCAACCTCAGGGACATCCCCAAGATCCAGGCCGTCCGGTCAGAGCTGTTCCGGCTGGTGGAGGACGCATCCGACGGGGACATCGACGGCCGGTGAGACATGCCCCGAAGGTGGCGTAACCTCCTGAAGGTGCGTGAGACCGACACCGTGCGCCGTCCCACGGCCGAAGAGATCGAGCAGCTGTTCGTGGGCTCGGCGCCTCGCCATACCCAGGGCGATGTGGCGGAGCTCGCGGGCGTCCCGCCCGAGCTGGCCCGCCGCATCTGGCGGGCGCTCGGCTTCGCCACCCCGGCCGACGACGCCCGCGCCTTCACCGACGCCGACGTGGAGGCCCTGGGCCGCGTGGCGGGCATGCTCGGCGGCGAGATGATCGACGAGGAGACCGTCGTGCGGATGGCCCGCGCGCTGGGCCAGACCACCGCGAGGCTCGCGCAGTGGCAGTCCGAGATCATGATCGGCGCGCTGCTCGACCTGTCGGAGCCGCCGGGCGACGAAGACCTGGCGGGCGTCATGGAGGTGACGCGGCGGCTGCTGCCCGACTTCGAGCGGCTCCTCGTGCACGTGTGGCGCGCCCAGCTCGCCGCCGCCGGCGCCCGTCTGCTCGCGACGGCCGACGTCGGCGCCGAGACCGCGCCGGGACGGCCCAGCCTGGCCGTCGGGTTCGCCGACCTGGTGTCGTTCACCCAGGTGTCGCGCGAGCTGGACGAGCAGGGCCTGGCCGAGCTGGTGGAGAACTTCGAGGCCAGGGCCTCCGACGTGGTCGCCGGTCACGGCGCCCGGCTGGTCAAGACCCTCGGAGACGAGGTGCTGTTCACCGCCCCGACGGCCGAGACGGCGGCGCGCATCGCCCTCGACCTTGTGGACGTGCTCCTCGAGGACGGCAGGGAGGTGCGGGTCGGGCTGTCGTACGGGCCCGTCCTGCCGGTCATGGGCGACGTGTTCGGCACCACGGTCAACCTCGCCGCCCGGCTCACCGCGATCGCCCGGCCGTGCACCGTGCTGGTGGACCCCGGCCTCGCCGAAGGCGTCGAGGGCGCCCCCGGCCTGCTGGCCCAGCGCATCCGCCGCAGGCCCGCCCGCGGCCTCGGCATGATCCAGCCGTACGTGCTCCGCCGGTCCTGAGGCGGGCGCTACCGTCAGCGTTGTCAACGCCAGGGCGTGCCGATATACGTTGTGCAGGCCGATAGAGGGAGAGACGCACCATGCCGTACGAAGTCCAGGGCGTGATCGCCAGTGGCAAGGGCGAAGCCGTGACCCTGCAGACCGTCATCGTCCCCGACCCCGGCCCGGGCGAGGCGGTCGTCAACGTGCAGGCGTGCGGAGTGTGCCACACCGACCTGCACTATCGCGAGGGCGGCATCAACGACGAGTTCCCGTTCCTGCTCGGTCACGAGGCCGCCGGAGTGGTGGAGGCCGTCGGCCCCGGCGTGACCGGCGTCGCCCCCGGTGACTACGTGATCCTCAACTGGCGGGCCGTCTGCGGCAACTGCCGGGCCTGCCTGCGGGGCCGTCCCTGGTACTGCTTCGCCACCCACAACGCCGCCCAGAAGATGACCCTCGCCGACGGCACGCCGCTCAGCCCCGCCCTCGGCATCGGCGCGTTCGCCGCCAAGACCCTGGTCGCCGCCGGGCAGTGCACCAAGGTCGACCCCGACGCCCGGCCGGCGGTGGCGGGCCTGCTCGGCTGCGGCGTGATGGCCGGCCTGGGCGCGGCGATCAACACCGGCGGCGTCTCGCGCGGCGACTCGGTGGCCGTCATCGGCTGCGGCGGCGTGGGCGACGCGGCCATCCTCGGGTCGTCGCTCGCGGGGGCGGCGCGGATCATCGCGGTGGACGTGGACGACCGCAAGCTCGACCTGGCCGGCCGGTTCGGCGCGACGCACGTCGTCAACTCCTCGACCACCGACGCCGTCGAGGCGATCCGCGAGCTGACCGGCGGGCACGGGGCCGACGTGGTGATCGAGGCCGTCGGCCGCCCCGAGACCTACAAGCAGGCCTTCTACGCGCGCGACCTGGCCGGCACCGTCGTGCTGGTCGGCGTGCCGACGCCGGACATGATGCTGGAGCTGCCGCTGCTGGACGTCTTCGGCCGGGGCGGGGCGCTGAAGTCCTCCTGGTACGGCGACTGCCTGCCGAGCCGCGACTTCCCCATGCTCATCGACCTCTACCTGCAGGGGCGGCTGAACCTCGACGGGTTCGTGTCCGAGACGATCGAACTGGACCAGGTCGAGGACGCCTTCGCCAAGATGCAACGCGGCGAGGTGCTCCGTTCGGTGGTGGTCCTGTGACCCCGGCGCGCGTTCCGGCGCGGCGGGCCGTGACACGAGGGGAGGGCCCGCGATGACCATCGGGAAGATCGTCACGTCGGGGACGTTCACGCTGGACGGCGGCAGCTGGGACGTCGACAACAATGTGTGGCTGGTCGGCGACGACCACGAGGTCGTCGTGATCGACGCCGCGCACGACGCGGAGGCCATCCGGCAGGCGGTCGGCGGCCGGCGGCTCAAGGCCATCGTGTGCACCCACGCGCACAACGACCACATCAACGCGGCGGGGGCGCTGGCGGACGCGACCGGCGCGCCGATCATGCTGCATCCGGCGGACGCCGTGCTGTGGGAGATGGTCTACGGCGCCGAGCGCGAGTACGAGCCGCTCAAGGACGGCGACGTGATCGAGGTCGCGGGGGCCGCGCTGCACGTGCTGCACACTCCCGGGCACGCCCCGGGCGCGGTGTGCCTGTACGCTCCCGAGCTCGGCGCGGTGTTCACCGGGGACACCCTGTTCTCCGGCGGGCCGGGGGCGACCGGACGCTCCTACTCGTCCTTCGACACGATCATCGGCAGCATCCGCGACCGGCTGCTCACACTGCCGCCCGAGACGGTCGTGCACACCGGGCACGGCGATTCCACGAGCATCGGCGCCGAGGCGCCCGACCTTCAGGAGTGGATCAGCCGGGGGCATTGACGCAGGTCCGCGTGCATCGTCGGTAGGGCGCGCCGGGTCGGCGGGGCGCGAGGGCACGGCATGGCCGGGTGAAGGCTCGGTCGATGTTGCACAGCTCACATAGGCAACCCTTACCTGTGTGGGTTACCTTAGGTATGCCTAACCTATTTTGACGTGAAGGGCGTACCCAGCATGTACGTATGCATCTGCCGGGCGGTGACCGATAGCGATGTGCACGACTGCATCGCCTCGGGGGCCAGGAGCGCGCGACAGATCCGCGACGCAACGGGCGCGGGCGCCGACTGCGCGACATGCGTGCGGAAGATCTGTGCGATGCTGAAGAGATCGGAGGATCTGGTCGCGACCGCGTAAATGGGAGGCAGCACGTGCAGGGGGACACAGAGATCATCGCTCTGCTCAATGAACAGTTGACGTCGGAGCTCACCGCCATCAACCAGTACTTCCTGCACGCCAAGCTGCAGGAGCACTGGGGCTACACCAAGCTCGCCGCCGTCACGAGAGCCGAGTCGATCGACGAGATGCGGCACGCCGAGGTGCTCACCGACCGCATCCTGTTCCTGGAGGGCCTCCCGAACTACCAGAAGCTCGGCACCCTGCACATCGGGCAGACCATCAGGGAGCAGCTGACCGCCGACCTCGAACTCGAGGTGGAGGTCGTCCGGAGGCTGCGGCCGGGCATCCAGCTCATGCGCGAGCGCGGCGACGTCACCTCCGCCCGCATCTTCGAGGACATCCTCAAGGACGAGGAACACCACATCGACTACCTGGAGACCGAGCTGCAGCTCCTGGAGACCCTCGGCGAGGGCCTCTACCTCCAGCGGTACGTGGACCCGCCCGGGGGCTCCGGCTCCTGACTCGGCGAGGCGCCGCGCCCTCGGCTCCGGGTTCATGCCCGGCCGGGGGCGCGCTCGTTTCCGCTTCCGCCCGTTTCGATGGGTAGCCGCGACACGCCGCTCCGCGTTCTCGCGCCGCTTCGCGAGCGTACTCCTGAGGCGATCGGGGTAGGAGGTAATGCGGGTGGGGTCGTCCGAGTTTCTGAGTCTTTGCCCAGGTCAATTGGTGGGTCAACGACGAGTCAAACCGCGCGCTGCACCCGGGAAACGATCGCCTAAGGTCCTACGATCGCTTTATGACCTGCGTACTTCTCGCCGAGGATGACACCTCGATCTCCGAGCCCCTGGCGCGCGCGCTGCGCCGAGAGGGCTACCAGGTGGAGGTGAGTCCCGATGGCCCGCAGGCCCTGGAAAGGGCTCTGTCCGGGGGCGTCGACCTCATTGTGCTCGACCTGGGCCTACCTGAAATGGACGGCCTGGAGGTCGCCCGCCGCATCCGCGCCGAAGGGCACGGCACGCCCGTGCTCATCCTGACCGCACGCGTCGACGAGGTCGACACCGTGGTCGGGCTCGACGCCGGTGCCGATGACTACGTGACCAAGCCGTTCAGGCTTGCCGAACTGCTCGCCCGGGTGCGGGCGCTCCTGCGGCGCGGCACGTCCGAGACCCCCGTGGTCCAGGGCGTGCGCATCGACGCCGACTCGCGCCGTGCCTGGATGGGAGACAAGGAGCTGCATCTCACCACCAAGGAGTTCGACCTCCTTCGCGTGCTCGTGCGCGACGCCGGCAAGGTCGTCACGCGCGAGCAGATCATGCGCGAGGTGTGGGACACCAACTGGTGGGGTTCGACGAAGACTCTCGACATGCACATCTCATGGCTGCGGCGCAAGCTGGGGGACGACGCCGCCAAGCCGCGCTACATCACCACGGTCCGTGGGGTCGGCTTCCGATTCGAGCGCGAATAGCCCATAGCTAGATGCGCCGGAGGTTACTGTCCTCGACCTTGGTGGTCGCGGCCATCGCGGTCTTGCTCCTGGGGGTCCCGCTCGGTCTGGTGGTCACCCGTCTCATCAACGACGAGGCGGTCCAGCAGCTCCGGGCACAGGCCACGCTGCTGCTGAGCCAGGTGGAATACGCTCGTATCGAAGATCGGCCGATCGATCCCGACGAGCTGCAGCGGCAGTACCCCAGCAGATACGTGCAGATCTTCATCCGCAACAGCCCGACCGTCATGGTGGGAGCCGAGCCGCCGTCCGGCCGGCAGATGACCGAGGAGACCCACTCGGAGAGCGGGGTCTATGTCCGGATAACGCGAGACCGCGCCCAGGTCGAGCGTAATGTCCGGGGATGGCTCATGCTCATCGTGGCCCTCGCCGGGCTGGCGCTCGCCGTCGCCGTGTCGCTCGCCGTCGTGCAGTCACGCCGTCTCACCCTGCCGCTCCTGGACCTGGCGAGGATCGCGGAGCGGCTGGGCTCAGGCGAGGCCCGGCCGAGCAGGCATCGCTACGGCATACCCGAACTCGACCGTGTGGCCGAGGTGCTCGACCGCAGCGCGACCCGCATCGCCGACCTGCTGAGCCGCGAGCGGGAGTTCGCCACCGACGCCTCCCACCAGCTCCGCACGCCGCTCACCGGGCTCACCATGCGGCTGGAGGAGATCGTGGCCGCCGCCGACCAGCCCGCCATCGTCCGTGATGAGGGCGAGGCGGCGATCATCCAGGCCGAGCGGCTCACCGCGGTCATCGACGAGCTGCTCGCCGCCGCCCGCAGGCAACGCCACGCCCAGGCCGAGGCGATCTCGGTGGACGAGGTGCTGCGCCAGCAGGTCACCGAGTGGGAGCCCGCCTTCCGCCGGGCCAGGCGCAAGCTCAGCCTGGCCGGCGACCGCGACCTGCTCGCCCTGGTCAGCAAGGGAGGGCTGAGCCAGGTGGTCTCGACGCTGCTGGAGAACTCGCTGGAGCACGGCGGCGGCCAGGTGACGATCACCACGGGCAGCTCGGACAAGTCCATCGTGATCGAGGTCGCCGACCAGGGCCGCGGCATCCCCGAGCATCTGCGCGCCCGCGTGTTCGACCGCAACGTCAGCGGCGGCGGGGGCACGGGGCTCGGACTCACGCTGGCCCGTGCCCTCACCGCCTCCGACGGAGGCCGCCTTGAGCTGGTGCGCACGCGACCGGCGGTGTTCGCGCTGTTCCTGCGCCCGGCCTGCGAGACCGCCCGCCACCGCGTCGTCAGCGGACCGGCGTGACCCCCGGAGAGTTGCCGTTGGCGCTGGTCTCGGCGCCGTTGACGCCGCCGGGGATCGGCGTGCCGGGCATGCCGGGCGGGGACTGGCCGGCGGGGGCCTCATGGGCGTTCCGCTGGGGCGCGGCCCCCTCGACCTCGGGAAGCCCGGTGTGCGGGTCGACGGAAGGAAGCTCCGGCGGCAGGAACACCCACTTCTTGTACGACCAGAACCTGAACAGCGTGCCGAGGGCGGTGCCGATGAAGAAGGAGATGTTGTAGCTCACCGGGTCGGTCATTTTGAGCGTGTATTCGACGAACCCGATGATGAGCAGAGAGATCAGCAGGCCGATGCCGTTGAGCACGAAGAACAGGAAATACTCCCTGGCCAGGCCGGTCTGCTCGCGGTGGCGCCAGGTCCAGTAGCGGTTGGCCAGATAGGCCAGGGTGGCGGCGAGCACCGTGGCCAGGGTCTTGGAGGTCAGCGGGCCCAAGGGGACGCCGTACCGCAGGAGGTTGGTGGTTCCCCAGTCGACGATGAAGGCGACGGCGCCGACGATGCCGAACTTGGCGAGCTCTCGGAGGAGAGAGGAGAACTGGTCATACAGACGACGGATGAACTGCACAACGGTCCTTCCTAGGTGTCCGGGAGCCTCTTCAGGTTACCGGTGTGCCGACTGCCCCGCGCCGCCTCGGTCAAGTCGACCATTAACACTATTTGTTGAAATATCGGCACTTTCACGGCTAGTAACCGAGGTGGTGCGCTAGGCTGCGCCGCAGATCGCGAAGGTGCGCCATGGAGAGGTGGCTCGCAGCGTGCTGCGCCGACTGGTCGCTTTGGGAATCAGCGTCGCCCTGCTGACCGGCTGCGGCGCGGTGAACGGAGGCGAGGCTTCTCCGACACCGGAACCCGTGGCCGACACCGCCTCCGCGCGCACGGTCCAAGAGAGCGAGGCCGCCACGGCGTTCGAGCTGCTCAAGGAACTCGACGAGGCGCGCAGGAAACGCGACTGCGCCAAAGTCCTGTTCCTGACCACCTCCGCCGCGAGCGAACTGGGCGGCCGGGCCTGCGAGGCCACCCGGAACGGCCGCCCGGTTCCCGCGCCCGTGGCCTACGGCGACGTCGACTACTTCCTGCCCGACCGTGCCGTTGAGCGGCCCTGGTTCGTCGCCCTGGCGCGCAAGCCGCAGCCGTCCTACTTCGTGTTCGCCTACGAGGAGGACCGCTGGCGGCTGGCGTACGGCCCGGTGCGGCTGGCCGGGCGCGAGCCCGGCCTCGACGCCGACGAGGTCACCCGCGCCGTCCCCACCGAGGACCCCGAGGACGGGCTGCGCGCCAGGCTCGTCCCGCAGAAGCACCTGGCGTTCCTGTCCGACCGCTTCGGGCTCACCGGCGTGCGGTTCGTCTCCGGGGACCCGATGAGGAACCTGCTGACCGAGCTGGTCAAGAAGCCGGCCACGGTGCGGCCCGACCGGCTGAGCTACGACGTCCAGCTCGTGCCGGAGGACACCAGGGCGCTCGGCGTGGAAGGCGGCGGCGCGCTGGTCTTCCACGCCATAAAGATCATCTACACGCAGAAGGCGCGCTCCCGCAGGCTGACCCACCCGCTGTTCGGCGCGGACGCCCTGCGCGCGTTCACCGGCGGAGCCGACCGCGCCGTCATCCACGTCACCGAGGTCGTCTCGCTCGCCACCAAGGTCGCGCCCGACGGGAGGCTGACGACCGTGGCCATGTCCCGAGGGCTCGCCGACATCACCCGCTGACCCTCCCGGCCGCGGCGGGCATGGGCGGCAGCGGGGCAGCCGGACGGCGCGGATAGGGTTTGGGCTTGTGACCAGTGTTGTGACCAGGAGGGAAACCCCTCACATAGGGCCTGTCGTCGGCATGGTGGGCGCGGGACAGCTCGCGCGGATGACCCAGCAGGCCGCCATCGCGCTGGGCGTCGAACTGCGCGTCCTGGCGAACTCCTTCGACGAGAGCGCGTCGCGGGTGATCGCCGACACCCGGCTCGGCGACTACCGCGACCTCGCCGCTCTGCGCGCGTTCGCCGAGGGCTGCGACGCGATCACCTTCGACCACGAGCACGTGCCGACCGGCCACATCGGGGCCCTCGCCGCCGCCGGGTACGCCGTGCGTCCCGGGGCGGAGGCCCTGGTGCACGCGCAGGACAAGGCGGTGATGCGCGAGCGCCTCACCGCGATCGGCGTCCCCTGCCCACCCTGGGCGAAGGTCTCCTCCGCCGGCGACCTGGAAGGCTTCGGCAAGGAGCACGGCTGGCCGGTCGTGCTCAAGGCGGTGCGCGGCGGCTACGACGGCCGGGGCGTGTGGGTGTGCTCCTCGCCCGAGGAGGTCGCGGCGGTGCTCGCCAGCGGCACCGAGGTGATGGCCGAGGCGTTCGTGCCGTTCGAGCGCGAGCTGGCCGTGCTGGTGGCGCGCTCTCCGCACGGGCAGGGCGTCAGCTACCCCGTCGTCGAGACCGTCCAGCAGGACGGCATCTGCGTCGAGGTCATCGCGCCGGCGCCCGGCCTGGACCCCGAGCACGCCGCCCAGGCCCAGCACATCGCCTTGAAGATCGCCAACGAGCTGGGTGTGACCGGCCTGCTCGCCGTCGAGATGTTCCAGCTCCCCGGCGGCAAGGTCGTGGTCAACGAGCTGGCCATGCGGCCGCACAACAGCGGCCACTGGACCATCGAGGGCGCCCGCACCTCGCAGTTCGAACAGCACCTGCGGGCCGTGCTCGACCTGCCGCTCGGCTCGCCGGCCCCGGCGGCGCCCGTCGTCGTCATGGCCAACGTGCTCGGCGGCGCCGATCCCGGCATCTTCGGCCGGTATGAGCACGTGATGGCGCACGACCCCGGCGTGAAGATCCACTTCTACGGCAAGGAGGTGCGGCCCGGCCGCAAGATCGGGCACGTCACCGCGCTCGGCACCGACCTCGGCGAGGTGCGCGCCCGCGCCCGCCATGCCGCCGTGCACCTCGCGACGGGAGAGTACGTCTGATGGCCGGCGATCCCCAGGTCGGCATCGTGATGGGCAGCGACTCCGACTGGCCGGTGATGCGGCTCGCCGCCGAGGCGCTCGGCGAGTTCGGCGTCCCGTTCGAGGCCGACGTGGTCTCCGCCCACCGCATGCCCCACGAGATGATCTCCTACGGCGAGCGGGCGGCCGGGCGCGGGCTGAAGGTCCTCATCGCCGGCGCGGGCGGGGCCGCCCACCTGCCGGGCATGCTGGCGTCGGTGACCCCGCTGCCGGTGATCGGCGTCCCGGTCCCGCTGAAGTACCTGGACGGCATGGACTCTCTGCTGTCCATCGTGCAGATGC
The DNA here is from genome assembly GCF_042654065.1 of Sphaerisporangium dianthi. Lineage (NCBI taxonomy): Bacteria > Bacillati > Actinomycetota > Actinomycetes > Streptosporangiales > Streptosporangiaceae > Sphaerisporangium > Sphaerisporangium dianthi. Next base: position 134,802 of record NZ_JBHSFP010000006.1, read on the forward strand.
CCGCCGGCGTGCCGGTGGCCACCGTGGCGATCGGCGGCGCCCGCAACGCGGGGCTGCTCGCGGTGCGCATCCTCGCCGCCGCCGACGAGGACCTGCGCGCGAAGATGCTGGCGTTCCAGTCGTCGCTCAGGGACCAGGCCCACGCCAAGGGCGAACGCCTGCGCGCCGAGGCCGCGACCCTCGCGGCGAGCGACGGCTAGCCCGCCGCCGTCACGTCGGCCGGTGGGCGGTTGCCGTCACGTCGTCCGGTGGGCGACGTGACGGCCGCCGGCATGACGCCAGGCCGTCCGCGCGTGCGGCCTGGCGACGCGCCCGCGGCGACCTACGGACGGCCGAGGGCGCGGTAGTGCCAGCCGGCGGCGCGCCAGGTCTCGGCGTCCAGGGCGTTGCGGCCGTCCACGATCTTGCGGGTGGCCACCACCCCGCCGAGCTCCTCGGGGTCGAGGTCGATGAACTCCTGCCACTCGGTCAGCAGCAGCACGACGTGCGCGTCCTTCGCGGCCTCCAGCGCCGAGGAGCCGAACGCGAGGGCCGGGTGCGCCCGGCGCGCGTTCTCCAGCGCGACCGGGTCGTACACCGTGACCTGGCCGCCCTGCTCGCGGATCTTCACGGCGACGTCCAGCGCGGGCGAGTCGCGGATGTCGTCGGAGTTCGGCTTGAAGGCCGCGCCGAGCACCGCGACCGTGCACCCCCGGAAGGAACCGCCCACCAGCCCGCGGGCCAGGTCCACCATGCGGGCCCGGCGGCGCATGTTGATGGCGTCCACCTCGCGCAGGAACGTGAGCGCCTGGTCGGCGCCCAGCTCGCCCGCGCGGGCCATGAAGGCCCTGATGTCCTTGGGCAGGCAGCCGCCGCCGAAGCCGAGGCCGGGATTGAGGAACCGGCCCCCGATGCGCTCGTCGAACGACAGCGCCAGCGACAGGTCCTTGACGTCGGCGTGCGCGGCCTCGCAGACCTCGGCCATCGCGTTGATGAAGGAGATCTTGGTGGCCAGGAAGGCGTTGGCCGCGACCTTGACCAGCTCGGCGGTCGGGTAGTCGGTGATGATCAGAGGCGTGCCGTCCGCCAGCATCGACTCGTACACCTCCCGCATCACCTTTTCGGCCTTTTCGGAGACGACGCCGAGCACGATGCGGTCAGGGTGCATGGTGTCCTGGACGGCGAAGCCTTCGCGCAGAAACTCGGGGTTCCAGGTGAGCTCGACGGCCTCCCCGGCGGGCGACAGCCGGACGAGCTTGTCGGCGAGGCGCTGGGCGGTGCCGACCGGCACGGTGGACTTGCCGACCACCAGGCAGTCGCGGGTCAGGTGTGGCGCCAGCGACTCGACCACCGCGTCGAGATAGGAGACGTCGGCGGCGTACTCGCCCTTCTTCTGGGGCGTGCCCACGCAGATGAAGTGGACGTCGCCGAACTCGGCGGCCTCCTGGTAGGAGGTGGTGAAGCGCAGCCGCCCGGACGCGAGCCCCTGTTGCAGCAGGTCCTGCAGGCCGGGTTCGTGGATGGGGAGCTCCCCTGCCTGAAGGCGGGCGACCTTGTCCGGGTCCACGTCCAGGCCGACCACTTCGAAGCCCAGTGCGGCCATGCACGCCGCGTGCGTGGCACCCAGGTATCCGGTCCCGAGGACCGTCAGGCGATAGGACACGAGCGTGCTCCCTCCATGTACCGCTGTCGACCCAATCTTTACCGTTACGTTGCCGAGGCATGTTACCGGCCCCCCCGCCCCCCGCAACAGTACAAACCGGACATTTCGCCGGAGGGGTGCCTCTGGTATACCCCTGAGTAGGACTTCGTATTGTTGGACGTCCTAGTATTTGTCCATGAGCTTCCCTCTCTACGCGCCCGGCGAAGAGCACGTGATGCTGCGCGAGACCGTCCGGGCCCTCGCCGACGAGAAGATCGCCCCGCACGCCGCCACGGTCGACGAGGCCGGCGAGTTCCCGTGGGACGCCTACAAGGCCCTCGTCTCCGCCGACCTGCACGCGGTGCACATCCCCGAGCAGTATGGCGGGGCCGGCGCGGACGCGCTCGCGGTCGTGATCGTCATCGAGGAGGTCGCGCGCGCCTGCGCCTCCTCATCCTTGATCCCGGCGGTCAACAAGCTCGGCACCGTGCCGCTGCTGCTGTCGGCCTCCGAGGAGCTCAAGCAGCGGTACCTGAGCCAGGTCGCGCGCGGCGAGGGAATGTTCTCCTACGCCCTGTCCGAGCCCGAGGCCGGATCCGACGCCGCGGCGATGAAGACCAGGGCCGTCCGGGACGGCGACCACTACGTGCTCAACGGCACCAAGATGTGGATCACCAACGCCGGCGTGTCGGAGTTCTACACGGTCATGGCGGTGACCGACCCGGACGCCGGGGCGCGGGGCATCTCGGCGTTCGTCGTGGAGAAGTCCGACGAAGGGGTGTCCTTCGGCGCCAAGGAGAAGAAGCTCGGCATCAAGGGTTCACCGACCCGCCAGGTCATCTTCGAGAACGCGCGCATCCCGGCCGACCGCATGATCGGCGAGGAGGGCACCGGCTTCAAGACGGCCCTCGCCACGCTCGACCACACCCGCATCACCATCGCCGCGCAGGCCCTCGGCATCGCCCAGGGCGCGCTCGACTACGCCATCGGGTACGTCAAGGAGCGCAAGCAGTTCGGCAAGCCCATCGCCGAGTTCCAGGGGCTCCAGTTCATGATCGCCGACATGGCCATGAAGCTGGAGGCCGCCCGGCAGCTCACCTACGCAGCCGCCGCCAAGTCCGAGGCCGCCATGCACGGCGAGAAGGTGCCCGACCTGACCTTCTTCGGAAGCGCCGCCAAGTGCGCCGCCTCCGACGCCGCCATGGAGATCACCACCGACGCCGTCCAACTCCTCGGCGGCTACGGCTACACCCGCGACTACCCCGTCGAACGCATGATGCGCGACGCCAAGATCACCCAAATCTACGAGGGCACCAACCAGATCCAACGCATGGTCATGGCCCGCCAACTCCTCAAGTAGCCCCCTGATCAGCAGTCGAAGGGCTGCGAGCGTCGGCTTCACATGCGTCCAGGTTGGCTTGTGCGGCTTTCGCCCCGAATTGCGTCCCGTATAGCAGAGGTCGTTTCGGCGCACACGTGGGAACGCCACGCCCATTCCCCTCTGTGGCGATACCTTTACGCAGTGCTTGCGGCTTACGTCGACGAGCCTCCGTCGTCGACCCAACGACGACAGTGTCTACGCGATGGCCGCCGTCACGCAGGGTGAACCGTAACTGCCCCTCAGGCGTCCCACTTTGCATTCACGTTAGCGTGGGCATGGGAGGGGACGTAGATGGGTTTCATCAAGAACGCGAAGATCGACGCTCTCAAGCAGGAGGCGCATCGGGCTCTGGAGGAGGGGCGATGGGTGTTCACACCCCGCCTGAACACCCCGGCGTTTCATCACGACTTCACAGGCTCGGTCTCTGGTTGGGCGGAGATGATTGAGGCCATTGAAGCCTCCGGCTGGATGCTCGTCCACTGGTCCGTGTCCACGGATCAAAGGGGCCGACCAGAGGCGTACCCTTTCTTCCGCCGGCGGACTTGACCGACCACCTTGCGACGCTCACATCCGCCCGGCTGAAGTCGCCGCCCTGCTCACGGCGTACGGCGTGACCGCCCCAGAGATCTTCGACGCGCTCGAAGGACTGGCCAAAGACGCGGGCAAGCGCGGCTGGTGGCAGACCTACAGCGGGATCGTCGCGCCGGCCTATGCCGACTGCATCTCCCTGGAGTCAGACAGCGCCGGCATTCGAGTCTTCGCCCCACTGCTCATCCCGGGCCTGATGCGGACCGCCGCGTACGCCCGCGAGACCATCGCCGGCATCACCATGACCCGTACTCCTGAGGAGATCGCCGCCCTCGCTGAAGTCCGTATGGCGCGTCAGGCCGTGCTCACCCGTCCCGGCGGGCCGCTGACGATGTGGGCGGTCATCTCGGAAGCCGTCCTGCGGCAGCGATTCGCGGTACGACCGGACACCATGCGCGATCAGCTTCGGAGACTCAGGGAGGTCGCGGAGCTGCCCACCATCACGGTGCAGATCATGCCCTTGGACGCGACCCCGCATCCGGGAAGCGCAGGCGGGTTCAGCCTGGTCGGCTTTCCTGGCGCCATGCCTGACGTCGTACTGCTGGAAAACCTGATCGGCGCCTCATATGTTGAAAATGTCGCAGAGGTGAAGACCTTCGCCGACGCGTTCGACCGGATCGTGGCCGCCGCACTACCGGTGGACGACTCCGTGGGCCTGATCACCCGCATGGAGGAAGGCAAGACGACGTGACCGACCCCACGCCCGACCTCTACGCCCACGACCTCTCCACCGCCACCTGGCGCAAGTCCTCCCACAGCGCCGCGGAAACGACTGCGTCGAGATCGCCGACCTGCCTGACGACGCCAAGGCCATACGCGACTCCAAGAACCCCTCGTGCGAGCCCCTGCGATGCATGGCTTCGGAGTGGACCGCATTCCGCATGTATGTGCGGTTGACGAATACGACAGCGTAGGAGTTGGATGACACATGATGACGAGCGCGACGCTACAATTGGAATTGTCGCGGAGTGGCATGACATCGACGGTCTAGGAGTGATCACTTCCGATGACCTCCCCGGCGAGGTCTGGGTGCACTTCTCGCACATTGTCATGAAGCCCCCGCGGAACCTGACGGTAGGCCAGTCGGTCCGCTTTACTTGGGAGGAGTTCCCGCAAGACGGCTACCGGTTCCGAGCCGTGCGCGTCTGGCCGGTCGGACGCGGGGATCAATCCGAAGGAATTGCGGCCAACGAGATTCCGTCAGCCGAATCTGGTGGCTACCATTCGCATTTGGAGCTTCAATACGACAACGTGGAGCCGGAATAGGGACGGCATGGCGAGCCCCCGCCTCGACGTGCGAGGCGGGGGCGTTTCGCGGATCACTCTGCGGAACGTGACTCCGACATGGCCGGTCAGTACGGCAGTCCGTACAGCAACGCCGCCGTGCGCGATCGCACATCACCGCACTGCGTCCACCACCTGAGCAGCGCGATCGCTCACCCATGAAACCCTTGCCCTTCCCTATGGATCGGAAGGCGCCTGGTCGGGGTCCTGCTTGTGCCGGCTCCAGATTTCGGTGCATCGGGGGAGGTCCTTGATGCCTCCGCCTTCGGGGATCATGCCCCAGAGGAAGGGGATCAGGTACTGAGGCGGTTCGCCCAGGAGTACGGCCAGTTCGTCCTCGGTGACGGTGAGGGTGAACGCCGAGCCCGGTCGCCCGGGGTTCCATCCCTGTTCGACGGCTCGCCGGATGCATCCGGCGACGAGGACGGGGCGGACCGCGATCGTCCGTTCTCCGAGCCAGTTGTCCGGCCGAGCGCAGGGAAGTGACACCACGAGCACACGCCCCGGCTCCTCGGTCCGTTCAACAGTGACGGTGAGGGGACTCCAGCCGTTGCCCTGGCAGTAGGTGGGCTTGTGCCGGATCCGCCAGCGGAAGGCGGTGCCGTCGACGCTGATGTGCCGTGAGCCCTTCCTGGGCATCGCCACGGAAGCCTCCAAGTTTCCGTCCTGTCCGTCGCCGTTCCGTGGGAGTACCCGAAGCGGTGCATAGTGACGCGAGACGCTCGCAAGCGTAACCGCCGATCATCCCCGTGATCGAGCTGTTTTCGCAGGTGGCCTGATCACGCATCGGAGATCACTCGAATCGGCGAGGGCGCCGACCAGATCCGGAGAACGGTCATGGCGCGCCGGCTCCTCACGTGCCCTCCGAAGCGCCAGGCTCCGCCACCAGGACGCTGGTGGATGCTCTCGAACTGGCGCCGCCGGACTACTCGTGGATCCGTCGGCCTTGACCTGCGGGATCGGACTCAGGCCGCGGCCCGGGCGCACCGACTGGTAGTGGAATGGCCGGCCGGCCGGCGGGCACCCGCACGAGCGAGGCCAGCCAGCCGGGCAGCCACCAGTTCCATCGGCCCATCACGGCGACGAACGCCGGCAGCAGCAGCGCCCTGATCACGGTCGCGTCCAGCAGCACGCCCAGCCCGAGCCCCGTCGCGAACATCTTGATCTCCGGCTGCGGGGCCGCCGCCAGCGAGCCGAACGCCAGGAACAGGATCAGCGCCGCGCTGGTGACGAGCCGTCCGGTCCGCCCCAGGCCCTTGACGACCGCCTCGTCGGTGGAGCCGGTCCGGTCGTACGCCTCCCGCATCCTGGCCAGGATGAACACCTCGTAGTCCATCGACAGCCCGTACAGGAACGCGAAGATCATGACGGGGATGAACTCGGAGATGGAGCCCGTGCCGGCCAGCCCCCAGATCGGCTCGGAGCCATAGCCGTACTGCCAGACGAGCACCACCGCGCCCATGGTGGCACCGAGCGAGAGCAAGTTGAGCACGATCGCCTTGACCGCCAGCAACAGCGAGCGGAAGGCCCGCACGAGCAGCAGGAACGTCAGGACGGAGATGAGCGCGAGCATGGCGGGGAAGCCTCCGTAGACCGCGGCCACGAAGTCGAGGCTCTGCGGTCCCTCGCCCGAGACCTGGGAGCCCGCGGGCACCGCCGCGCGGACCCGGGCGATCGTGGCCCGGCCCGCCTCCGTGCCCGTCTCGTCCGAGGGGACGACCGTGATCAGCGACGTTCCGCCGCTCCGCCGGCCGTGCGGGGCCACCGCCGTGCGCACGCCGGGCAGCTCCGCCAGGCGCGCCGCCTGCGCGGCGGGATCGACGCCAGGGGGAAGGATCACGTCGAGCGGGGTGAGCACCCCGGAGGGAACGCCCGCCCGCCGCAGCTCGGACAGCCCCTCGTAGGCGGGTCCGGTTCGGGGCAGGGAGTCGCTCACCGGCTGGCCGAGCTGAAGCGAGAACGCCGCCCAGCCGAGCGCCGCGAGCAGCGCGCCGGACGCGGCCAGCCCGGCCCAGCGGAACCGCACCACGCCCCGTGCCCAGGCCGACCACCGGCCGGACTCGGCGGGGAGCCGGCGGCGGGGCCAGTCGAGACGCGGCCCGCCCTTGGCCAGCAGGACCGGCAGCAAGGTCAGTACGGCCGCCACGCTGACGAGCGGCACCATGATGCCGCCGTACCCGACGCTGCGCAGAAACGGCACCGGGATGACCACCATGGCCAGCAGGCCGATGCCCACGGTGGCCCCGCTGACCACCACGGAGCGGCCCGCCGTCGCCATGGCGTGCTCGACGGCCGCCTCGCCTTCGTACCCGAGCGCGCGCTCCTCCCGCCAGCGGGTGATGAGCAGCAGCGAGTAGTCGATGGCCACGCCCAGCCCTACCAGGGCGACGATGAACCGCACGATCGTGTGCACGTCCGTCACGCCGGTCAGGCCGTACACCGCCAGGAAGGTGACGGGGATCGACACGGCCGCCACCAGGACGGGCACCAGCGCGAGCACCGAGCCGAACACGAATCCGAGCACGATCAGCGCCCCCAGCCCGCCGATGAGCGTCTCGGCGAGCACGTCGAGGCCCTTCGCCTCGGCTTCGGCCAGGGCCTCCATGCCGGTGACGCGCAGCGTCGCGCCCGGCATCAACGCCGGCTGTAACGCCTTCCTGAGAGGCTCGCTCAGATCGGCGTTCATGCCGCGCGTGGGTTCGGTGAACACCAGCCCGTACGTGGTCCGCCCGTCGTCGCCGACGAATCGCGGGTCGGCGGTGTCGGCGTACGACACGACGCGCACGCCCATGGCCGAGACGGCGGCCGAGAACAGTTCGCCGATCTCCGCGCGCTGCCCGGCCGCTGTGCTGCCCGCCGGCAACGTGACGACGACGACGAGAGGCGGGTCGTCGCCGCCGGTCCCGTAGAGCCGGTGCATGGCCTGGTTGGCCTCGTACCCGGGTTGCCCGGGCTGGGCGAAGTCCTCCGTCAGCCGGTCGCCCATGGCGACGGTCGCGAACACTCCCGCTACCGCGACCGCCAGCCAGGCCAGGACCACCACGAGCTTGTGCCGCAGCACGAACCGTCCGAGTCGCGCGGTGAACCGGTCACCTAGATGATTCATGCGCCCAGTGCAGCAGCGCGCTCTTCAGTTCCTCTGTGACAGAGTTCCTTGAGAACTCCACGGCAGACTGGCCTGATGAGCGCGCGCATCCTCGTCGTGGACGACGACCCCCATCTCGCCGACCTCGTGGTGATGGCCATGCGTTATGAGGGCTTCGAAGCGGAGGCCGCGGGGTCGGGGAGCGAGGCGGTCTCCCGGGTGGCCGGATACCCGCCGGACCTGCTCGTCCTGGACATCAGACTGCCCGACGGCTCCGGGCTGGACACCTGCCGGCGGCTGCGGCGGCTGGGCCATCGGTTCCCGATCATCTTCCTGACCGCGATGGGCCGCACCGAGGACAAGATCGCCGGTCTCAGGTCGGGTGGGGACGACTATCTGACCAAGCCGTTCAGTCTGGAGGAGCTGATCGCGCGGACCCATGTCGTCCTGCGCCGCACGATGTCCGCCGACCGGCTCTCCTACGCGGGCCTGGAGATCGACGACGGCCCCCGTGAGGTACGCCGCGAGGGCCGCCTGATCGAGCTGAGTCCGAAGGAGTACGCACTGCTGCGCTACCTGCTGGCCAATGCCGGCCGGGTGCTCACCAAACAGCAGATACTCGACCACGTCTGGGCGTCCGAGAGCGGCGGCAGCGAGGGCCTCGTCCACACGTACGTGAGCTACCTGCGCAGGAAGATCGGCGACCCGCCGCTCGTTCACACCGTCCCGCGCGTCGGCTACGTACTGCGCCCGCCGCGGTCGTGATCCGCGTGCGGTCGCTGCGGGCGCGCCTGACCCTCACCGTGCTCGCCCTGCTGACGGCAGGGCTCGTCGGCGTGCCGCTGGTGACCTGGGGCATCACCAGAGACGCCGGCGCGGAGCGCGCTCGCGGCCAGCTCGGCCGCTTCGCCGCGGCCGTCACTCCGCTCCTCGCCGAGGACCGCTCGCCGGATGAGGAGACGGCCCGGTTGTTCTCCGCCGCGGCGACTCCGTCCTTCCTCCAGGTGCGCGACGCTCGCGGCGACGTGATCAGGACCGTTCTCTCAGCCGACGTGCGCACCGGCGCCATCTCGCCCCGCCGCCCGACCGCCGCCGACCCGGACGGGGCCGTCTACGTACGCGAGGACGCCGCCCCCGACCTGGGCGGCCCTTTCGCGAGCGAGGACCAGTGGTGGCTGCGCTACTCCTGGCTCCCGGACGGCCGGATCCTGGTCAGCGGGATCCGCACGACCGAGTACGACGCCATCACCAAGCGGCTGACCGGCGTCTTCGCGGCCATCACGCTGCTCGTGCTCTGCGTGCTCGCGTTTGTCGCCTTTCGAGCGATCCGCCACGCGCTGCGCCCTCTGGACGCCATCGCCGCGACCGCCCAGGCCATCGGCGGCGGCGATCTCACCCGGCGGGTCGAGCCGGCCGAGCCGCACACCGAGGCGGGCAGGCTCGGGCTGGCACTGAACGCGATGCTCGGCCAGATCGAGGCCGCCTTCCGAGAGCGCGCCGCCTCGGAGGAACGGCTGCGCCGCTTCATCGCCGACGCCTCGCACGAGCTGCGCACGCCCGTGGCCTCCATACGGGGGTACGCGGAGCTGTTCCGCCGCGGCGCCGCGGACCGTCCCGGTGACCTGGCCAAGACCTTGGCCAGGATCGAGGCCGAGGCCGAGCACATGGGCATCCTCGTGCACGAGCTCCTCCTGCTGGCCAGCCTCGACGAGCGGCGCCCGCTCGAACGCGAGCCGGTCGATCTCGCCGATCTCGCCGCCGAGGCCGTCGCCGCCTCCGCGGCCGTGGACCTCGGCCGTTCTGTGACCCTCCAGGCGGCCGGCCCCGTCGTCATCCGCGGCGACCGCACGCGCCTGCGCCAGGCCCTGGACAACCTGCTGGCCAATGTGCGCACGCACACCCCTGCGGGCACGGCGGCGACGGTGACCGCCCGGGCGGAGGGCGACGACGCGGTCGTCGAGGTGCGCGACGAGGGTCCGGGGCTGAGCGCCGTGCAGGCGGCGCGCGCGTTCGAGCGTTTCTACCGCGCCGACCCCACCCGCCGCTCGGGCACCGGCCTGGGGCTCGCCATCGTCGCGGCCGTCGCGGCCGCCCACCATGGGCACGCCCGCGCCCTGCCGTCCGACTCGGGCGCCGCGTTCGAGCTCCGGCTCCCGCGCGGGGGCGAATAAGGCTTCCGGGCGGGTTCGCGGCCGGTTTCGGACCGCGCGCTCGCCCGGAAAGCGCGTGCGCGACTACTGGCGGTGCCAGAGGCCGACGGACCATCGGACCGGGCGGTTCGGCGCCTCGGGGCGCATGGTGAGGTTCACCGTGATGGTCGCCTTCTTGCCCTTCGGTACGCGGAACTCGGCCAGTGTCAGGGAAGACGACTTGTCCGTCCACGCGCCGCACCCGCCCCGCGAGGCGAAACGGCCGTTCAGCTCGATCTCGAACGACAGCCGCGAAGCCACGTCGCCGGTGCAGACGTGGTGGACGCCGATCGGTTTCCCGTCGCCGAGCACGTCGAATGTCAGTGACCTGTCGCGCGGCCAGGTGCCGGTCCGGGAATCGGCCGGACTGTATCCCTTCGGGGGCTTGGGGAGGCCGCGCGGCGCCTGCGGCTCGACCGGGTGCTCGGGCGGCGTCCACTCGTACACGGCCAGGGACCAGCGGACGCGCGCATCGTCCGGCTGCACGCAGGAGCCCGCCACGATCACGCACCCCGACAGACGCTTGACCAGTTCGAAGGTGACGGTGATCCGCTCACCGGCGCCCGCGGGCACGGCCAGCGGCACGAGTTGTCTCCCCGTCGCGCATGGCAGAGGGCCCTGCCCTCCAGCCCGGCCATTGATGCGGACCAGCACACCCATGCTCGACCTGCGCCCCCCGGAGCAGACCGCCGCGATGTCCAGCGGCTTCCCGGTGACCGGCACCGTCACGGTGGCCTTCTTCGCGCCGGTCTTCGCGATGGCGGTCACGGCCAGGCGCCGGTACTCGGTGCCGTCCGCGGAGGTGAAGGTCCGTGGAAGTGCCGTGTGCTCCGGAGGACCGGACTTCTGAGCCGGCACCCCGCTCGACCGCTGTGCGACGGCCACCGCGTCCTGGTCCCGCTGGGCCTGGCCCGACAGTGAGACGAAGCCCAGCACCGCGGCCGCGCTCAACGCCGCGGCCGCCGCGCCCGCGACGGCCGCGTGCCTGCGCCGGCGAATCCTGCGGATGCGCGCCTGGACCTGATCGTGGCGGGCGGGGTTGGCGGGGACGGGGGCCTCGCCGTGGGAGCGCAGCGCGTTCTGGAGATCTTGTACGGTCAACGGTGCAACTCCTTCGCGATCGACTCGTCCACGCGCAGCTTGGCCAGCGCCTTCGAAGTCTGGCTCTTGACGGTGCCGGTCTCGCAGCCCATCAGCCGGGCCACCTCGGCCACCGGCAGGTCCTCGTAGAACCGCAGCACCACCACGGCACGCTGCCTGGCGGGCAGCCGTCCCACGGCCCGCCAGAGCGCCTCACGCTCGGCGAGGCCGCCCGAGTGCTCCGCGGCAGGTGTGTCGGGAAGGTCGTCGCGAGGCACCTCCCGCCGCCACCGCCTGCGCCACCACGAGGTGTACGTGGTCACCAGCACCCTGCGCACGTACGCCTCGGGCTCTTCCACGGCCTGCCAGGCGAACCAGGCCTTGGCCAGGGATTCCTGCAGGAGGTCCTCCGCCAGGCCCCAGTCGTGGGTCAGCAGGTAGGCCGTGCGTAACAGCCGGTCGGATCTCGCCAGCACGAAATCCTGATAAAGCGCCCGATCCGCCACGCGCTTTCCTCCCGTCCGCCGGCGTCCGCCGACCGAGTCGTCCCGGGCCTTCCCGTCGGCCTGTCACCGTAGTGACGCATCGACGCTCAGTCCGGGTTGCCCGCGTCCGGCGAGCCGCCTGGAGGCGATGGACGGCCGCGCGCTCAACAGAGGCACTCGTAAGTCTCGAGGGCGATCGTGGCGAGGTGGCGGGCGATGCCGTTCGTGTTGGTGTCCTCCACGTTGCTCAGCACGACCACCGCGATGTCGTCGTCGGGCAGGTACATGTTGCTCGCCGCGTAGCCCGGGAGAAGACCCGGGTGGTAGCGGAGCCGGTGCCCGTCGAGCCGGTCGACGAGCCAGCCGAAGGCGTACGAGGACGACGGCAGGTTGAGGCAGCCGTTGGCGGGGCACCGCGCCTGTGGGGTGAACGCCTGCTTGACGGTGGCGGGTGGCGCGACCAGGTAGGCGCCGAACGACCGGTCCCAGCGGACGAGGTCGTCGACGTTGGAGTACATGCCGCTCGCGGAGAACGCCTGGGAGCCGCTGATGGGCGGGGCCGGCGATCCGAGCGTGAAGTAGCCCTTCGCGTATCCGGGGGGCGGATTTCCCCTGCTGTAGCCGGTGTGCTCGAGGTCCAGCGGGCCGGCGATCATTTTGTGCAGCACGGTGCCGTACGGCTTGTGCGTCACCTTCTGGATGATCGCCCCGGCCAGGATGTAGCCGGAGCTGCTGTACTTCCAGCTGGTGCCGGGCTTGAAGTCCAGTGGCTCGTGCACGAAGCGCTGGATGAGCCGCCTGGTCGTGGTCGGCTGTGAGAGCTTGGCATAGAAGCCGGGCAGTCCCTGGATGTCGGGGATGCCGGAGGTATGGGTGACGATCTCGCGGATCGTGATGGGCCACCACGCCTTCGGGCAGGCCGCGATGTACGCCGGGACGAGATACGGGCAGATCGGGTCGTCCAGGCCGAGCAGTCCACGGTCGCGCAACTTCAGCACGAGCATCGAGGTGAACTGCTTGGTGACCGAGGCGACGCGGAAGACCGTGTCCGGCCGGACGGGGATGTGATTCTCCTCGTCGGCCTCGCCGGCGGCGAAACGCACCAGCACCTCCCCGTGGCGTACCACCAGAGCCGCGCCGGTGAACTGCTTCTTGTCGGCCAGGTCCTGCAGGTACGCCCGCATCACTTCAGCGGTCAGATCACCCTGCGGCGCGGGTGAGGTGGCCAGCGGGTCCGATCTCTGGGGAGCCGCGCGATCGAGGGCGAGGCCGCTCGCGACGGTGCTCCGGGCGGATACGGCGATGGCGGGAGCGGCCAAGGGTACGGCCCCGCCGGCCAGTGCGGCGCTGATCGCCAGGAATCCGACAACATTAGGACGCTTGAGCATTTTCCCCCCATGGGCATACCGCTGTCCCGAAATTCCGGCATTTCTCCGAATCGAGCGAGTCCCGTTCGAGAACGTCCCGGTGGACCATTCTTATGGGGGTTTGCTTTCCGTTGCTCAGAATCACAAACGGCGATCGACGCCTTTTTTCTTCCGCATATCTGTTTGTTAACGCCGCTCGACGTCGTCGGTCACCTCGGGCAAGATGGCCGCCATCCGGATTTGATGGCAGCCGCCTGAAATCATCCGCCTCAGAAGGTGCACACAGAGATGTCATCCGGCATTCGAGTCGGCGACCATGGCCAAGGGCCGTCATACCGGCGAACTCACGAACGTACTGTGTAGTTTTTGTGGTGTTTGTGAAAGGATGTCGGGATGTTGTTCCGAGTGATTCTTGCCGGGGTGATGGGCGCCGCCGCGGTCGCGGCGGGTCCCCAGGTCGAGGCCGCGTCCGACACGTCGGTGGTCCGTTATGTCGGCATGGGTGCGTGCCGGCAGGACGATGGCGGACGACGTCCGTGCGGGCCGTGGAAGGTGTGGTTGAGCGACGGCCGCGTCGTCGCGCTACCTGAGGCGCGCAGGACCGTGGCGGCCGGCGAGTACGTGGCGCAGGGCGTCGTCGACGTGTCCCCGGACGGCACGCAGGTCGCGTACTTCCGGGAGCGCGATGGCGTGCTGATGATCTGGCAGGCCGCCACCGGCAGGGCACGCCCGATTCCCAAGGTGAGGTGGCCCGACGACCTCCGGATGGACGCGTTGACCCTTTCCCCGCAGGGCCGGTTCGTCAGCATGCGTGGCGTCCTGGTCTCCGAGCGGGAGGTCGACCGCATCGCGGACACCGTCACCGGAAAGGTCTTCACGCTGCCCAAGGGGTACCAGTCGTGGAGTTTCGGCCCGGACGGGAAGCGGATGCTCGCCGGGAACAACCGCACGGCGGTGCTCTACTCGACCGGGAAGTGGTCGGTCAAACTGCGGCGATCGGTCTACCTGCGAGGAGCGCTCGGCCCTGACGGTGTCACCGTGGCCGGTACTCGCCGCAACGACGGTGGCTCCCTCAGCAACGCGGTCCAGTTCCGCAACTTGGCGACCGGCAAGAAGAGCACCGTCCCCATCCGGCTCGGCAAGGGCGAATTCCCTCTGGCGGCACGCTGGGACAAAGCAGGCCATGTCGATGTCCTGGCCCGCTCGGACCGTCAGCTGGGCGGCGGCGAGTACCGCAGGACGCACACCTGGTACCGATTGAACCGCACGACGCGCAAACTGCAGCGGCTGGACTCCTTCGTCATCCCCTCCTCCATCGGAGGTTACGTTCTCGCTCTATGAGGGCGACCGCGCTCGATGGTCTTCAGGCACGTCGGCACGTGCCGGCCTCTGTCAGAGCGGACGGTTCGCCTTGACGCACTCGGGTCCGAGGACGTTCAGCAGGGCCAGAGCCTCGGCGCCAGGGGATCCTGGCGGCGCGCTGTAGAGCACGAGGTGCTGGTCGCGGTCCGTGAGCGTGAGCGAGTCGCAGTCGACGGTGACCTCTCCGACGACCGGGTGACGGAAGGTCTTCGTGAGCATCGGCGCGGCCTGCACGTCGTGCCGCTCCCAGAGCCGGGCGAACTCGGTGCCGGCATCGCGGAGCTCGGCGACGAGATCGGTCACCGCGGGGTCGGACGGGTACCGGGCGAGGGTGGACCGGAGCTCCCTGACGACGTGGTGCCGGAACTCCGTGGCGTCGGAGATCCCGTACAGCGTCGCATCGGGGCGCGCCGGCCCGAGGAACGCCCGGCGCGCGAGATTGCGGTCCTCCGGGGCGAGCTCGGCGAAGTCCTCCATGAGCGCGGCGGCGAGGTCGTTCCACGCGAGCACCTCGAACACGGCGGAGGTCACGAAAGCGGCCGTCTGCGGCAGCCGCTCGATGAGCGCGAGGATGCTCGGCCGGACGTCGCGCCGATGCAGTCCGGTACGGATCGGCGCGGTGCCCGCGAGGACGTGGAGGTGATCGGACTCGGCGTCCGTGAGCCGCAGCGCGCCCGCGATCCCGGCGAGGACCTCGCCCGACGGTCGCGGCGCCCTGCCCTGTTCGAGCCGGACGTAGTACTCGGTGGAGATGTGCGCGAGGACCGCGACCTCCTCGCGGCGAAGACCCGGCGTCCGGCGTCGCGAGCCCGAGGGGAGGCCGGCGTCCTCCGGCCGGAGCCGCTCGCGACGGCTACGGAGGAATGCCCCGAGTTCCCGCTTGTCCATACTCCCAGTCTGCACGCCGCGCGGCGTCGGATCCTGGTACCGCCTGTGCCTGTATCCGGATCCCCGGCCGGCATGACACTGTCGGCATGACGGACAACATCGGCACCACCCCAGTCGGACTGCTCACCGGCAAGGTCGTGTTCATCACCGGCGCCAGCCGCGGCATCGGCGCGGCCGCGGCCCGGCTCTTCGCCAGGGAGGGCGCGGCTGTCGTGCTCGCCTCCCGCGGCACCGACGCCCTCGACCGCATCGTCACCGAGATCCGCGCCGGCGGCGGCGTGGCGGACGCCGTCGCCCTGGATCTCGCCGACCGCGCGAGCATCCGCGTCGCCGTCGACCGCGTGGAAGAGCTGCACGGACGGCTCGACGGCGCCTTCAACAACGGCGCGGCGATCCAGCGGCAGGTCGGCCCGCTCGACACCACGACCGACGAGGACATCGACGAGCAGTTCGCCGTGAACTTCCACGCGCACTGGACCGCCATGACCGCCGAGGCCGCGCTCATGCGACGCAACGGCGGTGGGGCGATCGTCAACACCTCGAGCATCGGCAGCCGCCGCGCGAACCCCGCCCTCCCCGCGTACGGCGCGATGAAGCGCGCTCTCAACAGCATCACCGAGACCGCCGCGGTGAGCTGGGCCCGTGATGGCATCCGGGTGAACGGCATCACCCCCGGCGGCACCGCCACCGAGATGATCGACACATGGGAGGCGGCGACCCCCGGCGTCGTCGAGCGCATCAAGGCGTCGAGCCCACTCGGACGGATGGCCGAGCCCCACGAAGTCGCCGAGGCGGCCGCATGGCTGCTCAGCGACCGGGCCTCGATGGTCACCGGCGCGATCCTGCCGGTGGACGGCGGCGCCGGCGCCTGAAAGGGAGAGCCCGGGCAAACCGTCGTCGTGAGCGGTGGCCGCCCGCTCGCCCCATTTCGGCGCCGCTCAGACCGCTCAGGTGGGAGCCGGTGGTGGCGGGGGCGCGGTCCGTCGTCAGGACGGGGCGAGGCGGAGGACCTGGTCGCGGACCTGGTCGTTCAGGTCGGCTTGGAGCAGGCCGTTGTCGATGGCGGGGACGCAGCTCATCGAGATCCTCACCGCGGCGGCCGGTCCTTCCGGGTAGTCGAATATGAGCCGGATGCCGCGTTCGTGAGCGCCTGCCTCCTGGCAGCGGTTCCGGCTCGGCACGGTGTCCAGGGAGTTCAGAGTGGCGGCCAGGGCGCGGGCGATGTCCCTGCCGTGCCGTCTGCGGTAGGGCGGACGGTTGTACGTGGCGTCCCTGCACACGGTGAGCCGGCCCGGTCGTCCCGGAACCATCAGCTCGCCCTGACCCCGGCGGTCGCCGGGACCCCGGCAGGGATCCTCCGGCGGGACGGGCCGCCAGACGCCGTCCTTGTAGGCGGTGGTGATGGCGGGGCCGGTGTAGGCGGAGGTGCCGGCCGTGCCGTTGGTGGTCCGCACGCAGTGGTTGATCTCCTCGGCGCTGCCCACCCACAGTGCGCGGCCGTCGGGGTAGGCGAACCGGATGAGGTAGTTGGTCATCGGTCCGCCCATCAACGTACATGCGCGGCCTGTGTCGGCGGTGGTCACCGGGAGGTAGGCGAGGTCACGGGCCATCGCCGCCGCCTGGTCGGTCAGCGTCCGCGAACCGGCCAGCCGCTCGCCGCCCGCATGCGTGTTGTCCCCGGGGTAGGCGCAGATGAGGGCCTGTGCCGGCGAGCCGGGGACGAGTGACTCCTCCACGCCGTCGATGTCGGCGGCGGCGGGCACCCAGCCGCCGATGTCGTCGCCGCCCCAGCGCTGCGGGCAGGTGGACGGTACGGGCGGTGACGCGCCGGCCGGCCCCCAGAGCACCACGGCCCCCGCGCACACCCCGGCCGCCGCGAGGCCGAGGCCGATCAAGGAAAGAGGCTTCACACCTCCTAGACGTCGATCCCGGCTCGATCGGTTCGCTTCACTCCGCGTCCCTTCCTTTGGCGACTCCTCTGGTGACCCTTTCGCCGGTGAGCTCACCTACCCGAAGCTTCAGGTATGGCAGGTGCCGATCGATCGCATCGAGCGGGGAACGCGTTGACCTCCTGTCGCGAAGCCGTAGTGCGATAACGGGGCCGTGGATGCCGCGCCGATCACCCAGATCGTGGAAGTATCCCGACCAGAACTCTCGCTCGCCCTGCTTGTGGGGACCGTGCCTCATGAGTTGCATATGACCCTCGTACCGAGTCGGCATCGGCTCTCGGACGGCGCCATCGGCGATCATCGCGAACAGGAACGCGACGCTCTCAACACCTGCCCAGACGGTACGACTGGTCCAGTCGCCCCGGAAGGTGAGCCCCTCATCGCTCTCCACGTAGTACGCCCTGGCTTCGGGGATGGAGACTCCATCAAGGCGCTGCTCCACTCGAAACCATCCAGCGACGGAGATATGATCGCCATCAATATGCGCTACTAGTGCATATACCCACAAGCCGGACAGTTTGTGGTCGCCGGGGAGCAAGGGCCAGATGATTGATTCATATACATGGATCGCGGTCCAGGTCAATACGAAGATGACGCCGGGGACGACGGTGCCGAGGAAGATGGTGCGGAGCACGGAGGGACTCTGGAGGCCGAGGGCGTCGGCGACTTTCCCGATCAACTTGTCAAGGTCAAGGTTGAAGCCGATGAGCAGAGCGAGTGCACCGAACAACATTTCGATCAACCGGGAACGATGCGCCATGTAATTAATCGTATAGGGCGCCCTCTTGGGCGCATGTTCGTGCGGTCATCATATCGAGCTTAGAGGGCGGCCGAAATGATGAGTCTGGCGACGATCCTTGCTTGACTGTTAAGGTTCTATACAATTACCGGCATTGGCTGACACTAGGGGGAGACGATGTCCTCGCTGCCGCCCGCCGGCCTCCGTCCTCCGGTCCTGGCGAGCTCTCGCTTTCGCGAGCACGCTCCTCACCTGTGCAACTACGACCGCGCTGAAGTCTTCACGTTCATCTACGAGACCAATCTGTGGGGAAGCTCGGAGTCTCCCTCGGGGGAAGGCTCGGAGTTCCTGGCGACCGAGACGCTGCGCACGGAGATTCCGCGGCTCATGCGCCGTCTCGGTGTCCGTCGTCTGCTCGACGCTCCATGCGGCGACTTCGGCTGGATGAGCAAAGTCGATCTGTCGGGTATCGAGTACTTGGGGCTGGATCTGGTCCAGGCGATCGTCGACAACAATCAGCGCGAGCATCAAGGGCGGCTCCGGAGATTTCAGTGCCTGGACATCGTCCGTGACCCCCTGCCTCAGGCCGACATCATCCTGTGTCGCGACTGCCTCGTCCATCTGACCTACAAGGAGGCGCGAGAGGCGCTTTCCAACATGAAGGAAAGTGGATCGACCTTCCTTCTCACCACGACATTTACGCAGATAGATAGAAATGTAGACATCCAGACCGGAGATTGGCGCCCACTCAATCTCATGCTGGAGCCATTCAACTTCCCGCCCCCGCTGGATCTCGTGAACGAGAGGTGCGAGGAGGGCGATGGGGCGTACGCCGACAAGTCGCTGGGACTGTGGCGGCTTTCCGATCTTCTCGTGAGCTCGTTCCGGAGATAGGTGCTCACGGCCACCGGGCGTGGGGCCGTGCCAGGCGTCGAGGCGCCGGCGAAGCGGTCCTGTGAACGTCGGCTCAGCCGCACACCTGGGGAAGGCCGCACACCTTCGCGGCCATCTCTCCCGCCTGGCCGGCGAGCCGCTTCACCAGGGAGGCCGGGTCCTCGGGGACCTCGTCGGAGCTGTAGAGGAACACGGCGGCGCCCCGGCGGGCGACGGCCCACAACCGGCCGGGGTCGCGCCTGCGCCTGCCGTCCCTCATGAAGTACAGCCCGACGGACATGGCCTCGTCTCCCACGCGCAGCGGCCTGCCGAAGTAACCGACCTTGGAGCTCGACGGGGAGCCCTTGCCGGGACACGACCTCACCTCCCCCCGCAGCTCGCGGAACGCGTCGTGCGCGGCCACGGCGGTCCGGTACAGCACAAGTTGTTCGCTGTCATAGGAAGGGCCGCTGGTCAGGTGGGTGATGGTGCGCATGGCGACGCGACCGTCGCGCGACGTCCTCCTGGACTCACAGGGGTTGAGCT
Source organism: Sphaerisporangium dianthi (assembly GCF_042654065.1). Classification (NCBI taxonomy): domain Bacteria; kingdom Bacillati; phylum Actinomycetota; class Actinomycetes; order Streptosporangiales; family Streptosporangiaceae; genus Sphaerisporangium; species Sphaerisporangium dianthi. The sequence continues at coordinate 154,239 of NZ_JBHSFP010000006.1, forward strand.
CCAGCCGCCGGGAGGTGCTGTCGCTGACCTTCCACCAGTCCTCTTCCGTCATCTCGGGCGGACGCGTCGCGCTCGCCTGGACCTCGGTCAGCAGGAACCCCTTGGGGATCCTCGCCGTCTCCGCCCCGGCCAGGCCGCATCCCGCCAGTAACGACGCGACCACGGGCACCGTCGCCATCACCTTTCTGATCACATGCCATGAGACGCCCGCGACCGGCTCTGAGTTCACCTGGACGCGGGCTCCCTGGCCCGTATCGCCGGTTCAGGCGTGACCGCGGCCCGCGTCCGTCAACGGCGGGGAGCACAGGTGGGGGACCTCGGTCAGGGGGACGTCTTCCGTGAGGCTGCGGAGCAGGAGGGTCTCGATGGCGAGGAGCATCGTCCTCGCGGTCTCCCGTGGCAGGTAGGCGGTGTCGATGATGAGGCTCAGCTGTCCGGTGCCGGCCGCCGTCCCCACGGTGAAGAACACCTTGAAACGGACGCCCGGCCAGGCGTTCGTGACGTAGGTGCGGGTCTTCCCGGCCAGGACGGACAGGTCCTCGCCGGGTGCGAAGTTCGGCAGTGAGGGCCAGGTGCCGATCCCGCGGCGGTCGTTGAAGAAGGCGTCCAGGTCGGGTTCCCGGCCTCGGCGGCGGCCGATCTCCTCGCGCATGGCCTGCATCGCGAACGGGTCGTAGCAGGCGTTCCGGTAGGCCCCGAGGGCGGTGGAGTGCGCGGCCCGGCAGACGGCGGTGAAGTCCGTCGCCGGCAGGTCGAGCACGAACAGGGCGTCCTGCCCGACGGTGCCGACCATGGTGCGGGTGCGGGCGTCGCGGCGGTTGCTGTGGACGAGCTGCATGACGGCTCTCGGGCGCCCGCTCACCACGGCCAGGACGGTCGCGCAGGCCGCGAGCAGGACGCTGGTCGTGCTGACGGTCCAGCGCCCGGCCAGCACTGTCGCGGCGGCCGCGAGCGCGACGGACTCCATGCCGACCTCGATGAACCGCGGATCCTCCGGCTCTCCGGGCTCGTGGTCGAACACCTCCAGGGGGACCTCTTGGAGGATCGAGCGCCAGTACTCGACCGACCTGCCGGAGTGGGCCTGCCAGGACTCCTCGCGTTCCAGGGCCGCCTGGTCCGCCGGCTGCCAGCCGGCCGGCGCCAGGGCCTCGCCTTTGAGCAGCGCCTTCCACTCCGCGGTCAGCAGGGCCAGCGCCTGGTAGTCGACGGCCAGGTGGGAGAAGCTGAGCGCCAGCGCGAACGGGCGGCCGTCCTTGAGCACGACCGCGCAGCGCAGCGGCAGCTCCTCGTCGTGCGCGAACGCGGTGGCGCTCATCTCCACGCCGAGGCGCTCGGCCACGCGCAGCCCGCGCTCGGGGCCCGCCTCGACCAGCTCGACGCGCAGTTCCCCCTCGCGCGCCACCCGCTGCACCGGCCCGTCCGGCGTGCCGGTGAAGGTGGTGCGCAGGCTCTCGTGGCGTTCGAGCAGCGCGCGCAGCGCGGCCAGTACGGCGGCGAGGTCGCGCCTGCCGTAGACCGGGAGCACCCAGGGGCAGTTGAGGTAGGACTGGCTGTCGCCCATCAGGTGGACGGCCCGCCACATCAGCCGCTGTCCCCAGGTCAGCTCCGCCTCGCCGTCCCGCTCTCCGCGGAACGGCACGTTCACCGAGCCGTTCAACGAGCCGTTCACCGAGTCGTTGGCCGGGGCGTTCGCTGGACCGTTCATCGGGCCGTCCATTGTGCCGTTCACCTCGGCCGTCCCGCCGGATCGTGGGCGTCCGGCCGCGCCCTGGGCCGGTCCGTGGCGCAGGTCATGCCGCGCCGTCCTCGCGGAGCCGCGCGCTGCGCGGGCGCATGTCCGTCCAGACCTGGTCGATGTGGTCCAGGCACTCCTGCTTGCCGCCGGTGAACCCCGTGGCTCGCCATCCGGCCGGGAGTTCCCGGTCGAGGGGCCACAGCGAGTACTGGTCCTCGTCGTTGACGACAACCTGGTTCATGTCACGCCTCCGTCGTTTCGGTACGGGTGGGGGTGGCGCCTCGCAGCGCCTGGACGCCGACGAGGTCGTCGGCGACGGCGTCGGGGACCTCCTGGTCGAAGCGGGCCAGCGCCGGGACGCGCGACGCGATCAGCACGATCAGCACGATGACGACGCCGAAGAGGGCGTACATGAGCCCGATGCCGCGGCCGGGGCCGGTGCCGATGAGCGCGCCGACGGTCGGGGCCAGCGCGCCGCCCTGGACGAGCAGCGGGTCGAGCACTCCGGCGGCGTACGGGGCGACCAGCCCGAAGCCGATGGGCAGCGTGGACCACGCGATCAGCGTGTTCATGGCGAACACCCGGCCGTGGAACCGTTGCGGCACCTTGACCTGCACGATGGTCGTGTAGATGCCGTTGAGCAGGGTGATCCAGAGCGTCATGCCGCACACGCCGACCGCGATCACGGTCAGATCGGCGCGCAGGCCGGTGACCACGCAGAAGAAGCCGAGGATCAGCGTGCACAGCAGCACCCCGCGCAGCCGCAGGCGGCGCGGGCCACCCCAGATGATCATGATGAGCGCCCCGGCGAACGTGCCGGCCCCGGCCAGGAACGCGATGCGCCCGACGTCGGCCAGCCCGGCGAACGACAGCACGAGCGGCGAGAACATTAGCAGGAGCGGCGACAGGAACACGTTCAGCACCACGAAGAACAGCAGCATCGCCACGAAGCCGCGGTGCCCGAGAGAGTAGCGCAGCCCGCCCAGGATCTCCGCCTTGATCGACTCGCGGCGCCGCCAGGGCATCGTGGCGGGGAAGCGCACCACCAGCAGCGCGACGATCGCGACCGCGTAACTGACGACGTCCAGGACCAGGATGCCGCCGAGGCCGATCTCGGCGAGCAGACCGACGGCGAAGATCGGCACCAGGAGCTGCGCCGTGCCGGTGCCCAGCTGCATGATCCCGACGGCGTGCCCGAGATAGTGCTTGGGCACGAGCTGCGGCACCGCTGAGATGTACGCGAGCCGCTGGAAGGTCAGGGCGACCGACAGGCAGCCCAGCAGCGGGTAGATCAACCCCACCGACAGGTGCCCGGTCCACAGCAGGACGCCGAACGCGAGCTGGACGGAGAACGCGGCCACGTCGCCGGCCAGCATCACCCGGCGCCGGCTGGCCCGGTCGATGATCGCCCCGGCGATGGGGGCGGTGAGCAGCCCGGGCACCAGGCCGACGACGGCCATCAAGGCGAACTTCGCCACCGACCCCGTCGTCGTGTAGACCCACAGGGGTACGGCGAACTCCGTCAGCGCCGACCCGATGACGGAGGTCAGCTGGCTGAGCGCGACGGCCAGGAAACGCGGGATGCTGGGGCGCACGCCGCCGGGCGCCACCCGCGTCTCGGAGCGCGAGGTGTCGTGCAGCCACCAGGTGGCCTCCGGCGTCCGCGCCGGCCTGTCCCGCGAGGCGGATTCGCGTGGTCCGGATTCGCGCGCTCCGGGGGCCTGAGGGCCGGACTCGCGCGATACGGGCTCGTGGGGTGCCGGATCCTGTGGCCTGAGGTCCCGCGGTCCGGGTCGGGGTGCAGGTGTGGGTGGGGGTCTGTGTCCGGTTTCGGGCTCGGGTGCGGGTTGGAGTTCGGTCAGCGTCCGGTGGGTGGTGGTGACGATCTCCGCCAGTTCCTCGGCCCGGTACTTCAGGAAGAAGTGACCGGCCTCGGCGAGGACGACGACGGCCGAGACCGAGGTCAGGAAGTGCCATTCGCGGAAGCGTTCCTGGTAGTAGTCCGTCGCCGGGTCCTCGGTCCCCACCACGCTGATCACCGGTGCGCGCAGCCGGTCGACGCCGCCCTCCAGCAGGCGGGTGTAGTAGTCCTCCGCCTCCCGCGAGTCCCGGCGCATGTTGCGCACGATCCGCCGGGCCTGCGCCGGGTCGATCTCGCCCATCTCCAGGCCCATCGAGATCAGCCAGTTGACGTAGCGCTGGTCGCCGCGCAGCCGCTCGGCCTCGGCGAGCCGTGAGATGCGCGACAGCAGGGCTCCGCGCGGCCGGGCGAACGGGAAGATACCGCCGATGTAGACCGCGACGAGGTCGCGTCCTGCCGCCTCCAGCCGCCGGGAGAGTTCGACGGTCAGGGCCGAGCCGACGCCGCAGTGCCCGTACAGGATGACGGGTCCTTCGACCTTGTCCATGATCTCGCCCACGCACGCGGCGGCGAGGTCGTCGAACGGCAGCGTGCCCTCCTCGACCCCCACGTCGTGGCCGGGGATCGCCACCGACCACAGGGCGTGCCCGTCCGGCAGGGCGTCGGCGAGGGGCTGGTAGACGACCGCGCTGCCGCCCCCGTACGGCACGCACACGTAGCTCACCACCGGCGCGGTGCTGCCGGCGGAGGTCAGGCGGTGCAGCAGCTCGCGGGGCCCGCGTCGCTCGGCGGGGACGTCGGCGAGCGCGGCCAGCTCCCGGATGGTGGGGTTCTTGAACACGTCCATCACGGCGACCTGGCCGTCGACGCGGTTACGCAGCCGGGCCACCACCTGGATGGCGAGCAGGGAGTGCCCGCCGAGGTCGAAGAAGTCGTCGTCGAGCCCGATGACCTCGACGCCGAGGAGTTCGGCCCAGATCTCGGCGAGCGCCAGCTCGGTGGGGGTGCCGGGCGCGGCGAACTCGACCCCGGCGTCGCGCCCGGCGACCGGCGCCGGCAGCGCCCGGCGGTCCAGCTTGCCGTTGGGGCTGAGCGGAAGCGCGTCCAGGCCGACGTAGCCGCCCGGCACCATGTAGTCGGGCAGGGTCCTCTTCAGCTCCGCCCGTACGGCGGCGAGGTCGGCGTCGTCCGGCACGAGGTAGGCCACCAGGCGGTCCTCGCGGACGATCACGGCGGCGTCCCGCACCTCGGGCATCGCGCGCAGCGCGGCCTCGATCTCGCCGAGCTCGATCCGCAGGCCGCGCAGCTTGACCTGGGTGTCGAGGCGGCCGAGGAACTCGAGCGCCCCGTCGGGCCGGCGGCGGGCCAGGTCGCCGGTGCGGTACAGCCGCGAACCCGGCGGCCCGAACGGGTCGGGGACGAAGCGGTCGGCGGTGAGCGCGGGCCGGTTCAGGTAGCCCCTCGCCAGGCCGGCGCCGCCGATGTACAGCTCGCCCGGCACCCCGATCGGCGCCGGCTCCATGCTCTCGCCGAGGACGTACAGGGCGGTGTTGGCGATGGGCGTGCCGATCGGCACCCTGGCTTCCGCGGCGAGCGCCTCGGGCGGGCAGTGCCAGGCGGACACGTCGACGGCCGCCTCGGTCGGGCCGTACAGGTTGTGCAGCTCGGCCGCGGGCAGCGCGGCGACGCAGCGGCGGGCCAGGTCGGCCGGGAGCTCCTCGCCCGAGCAGATCACCCGGCGCAGCGACCCGCAGCCCGCCGCGCCCGCCTCGCCGAGGAACACGCCCAGCATCGAGGGCACGAAGTGGGCGGTGGTCACCCCCTGGGTGACGATCAGTTTGCGCAGGTACGCCGGATCCTTGTGACCGCCGGGGGTGGCGAGCACCATGCGCGCGCCCTCGCGCAGCGGCCAGAACAGCTCCCATACCGACACGTCGAAGCTCAGCGGGGTCTTCTGGGCCACCACGTCGCCGGCGCCGAGGCGGAACCGGTCCTGCATCCAGTCGAGACGGTTGGCGATGCCGCCGTGGGTGTTGGGCACGCCCTTGGGCCGCCCCGTGGAGCCCGAGGTGTAGATGACGTACGCGACGTCGCCCGGGTGCACGTCCGGCAGCGGGCCCGCGCCGCCGGTCCACGCGTCCGGGTCGAGAACGTCGTCCAGATCCAGGACGCGCGCCGAGGTGTCCGGGAGCGTGGGCCTGATCCGCCGTTGGGTGAGGAGCACGGCCGGAGCGGCGTCCGCCAGCATGAACGACACCCGGTCCGCCGGGTAGCCGGGGTCGATCGGCAGGTACGCCGCCCCCGCCTTGAGCACGCCGAGCAGGGCGGGCAGCAGTTCCAGCGATCGCTCGGCGCAGACCGCGACCACCGACCCCACGCCCGCCCCGAGGTCGCGCAGCGTGTGCGCGACCCGGGTCGCGGCCGCGTCCAGTTCCCCGTACGACAGCGAGCGCCCCTCGAACCGGACCGCGACCGCCTCGGGCGTGCTCGCCGCCCGTGCCTCGATCGGCCCGTGCAGGGTGGCCTCGCCGGGGAACTCGGTGGCGGTGTCGTTCCAGCCGTCGACGACCAGGCGCCGTTCGTCCTCGGTGAGCAGGTCGATGCGCGACAGCGGAAGTCCTGGCCGGGCGCTCACCCGCTCCAGCAGGGTGCGCAGGTGCCCGGCCAGCCGCTCGACCGTGGCCGCCTCGAACAGGTCGGTGTTGTAGACGAACAGTCCCGAAAGGCCGCCGTCCGCGTCGTCGGCGAGGTAGAGCTCCAGGTCGTAGCGGGTCGCCCAGCCGTCGACGGGGAAGTCGGCGACGCTCAGCCCGGCGGGCGGGTGAACGGCGCCGGTGCGATAGCTCTGCATGGCGAGGATGACGCCGAACAGCGGCGACCGGGACACGTGGCGTGGCAGGTCGAGCTCGGCGACCAGTTGCTCGAACGGCAGGTCCTGGTGGGCGAAGGCGTCCACGGAGACGTCCCGCACCCGGTCGAGCAGCTCGCCGAAGGCCGGATCGCCCGACAGGTCCACCCGCATCGTCAGCATGTTCACGAAGCAGCCGACCACGCCGTCCAGCTCCGGCAGCCGGCGGCCCGCCACAGGGGAGCCCACCGCCACGTCGGAGCCGCCCGCGTACCGGCCCAGCAGGGCGGCGAGCCCGGCGAGCACCGTCATGTACGGCGTGGCCCTGTGCTCGCGGCCCAGCCGCGTGAGCGCCCCGGCCAGTTCGGGACCAAGGGGGAAGGCGTGCGCGGCGCCGGCGTAGGTGCGCTCGGGCGGGCGCGGGCGGTCGGTGGGCAGGTCGAGCGGCTCCAGCCCGGCCAGCCGCTCCCGCCAGAACGCGAGGTCCCCCTGCGGCGGCGCGAGGCCCCGCTGCCAGGCCGCGTAGTCGCCGTATCCCACCTCGGGCGCCGCGGGGACGGCGCCGTCGTACCGGGAGAGGACCTCGCCCACCAGCAGCTCGGCCGACCAGCCGTCGGCGGCGATGTGGTGCACGGCGATCACCAGTACGTGGTCCTCGTCGGCCAGCCTGACCAGCAGCGCCCGTGCCACCGGGCCGGTGGCGAGGTCGAACGGCACCGCGAGGAACTCCTCGGCCAGCGCTTTCGCGGCGGCTTCGCCGGGGGCGTCGCGCACGGTCAGCGACAGGGTGGCGCCGTCGTCGGTGACCGCCTCCGGCCGGCCGTCCCAGGTGGCCGGGTAGCGCGTGCGCAGCGCGTCGTGCGCGGCCGCGACGCCGGCGAGCGCGTCGGCCAGCCGGCCCGAGTCCAGGGGCCCGCGCAGCCGGAGCCTGAGCGGGATGGTGAGCTGGGTGGTGCCCGGCGCGAACTGCTCCAGGAACCACAACCGCTCCTGGGCGTGCGACAGCGGAGGCGGCTCCCCGGCGGGGCGCGCCGGGATGGTCCGCCGCGGCGCCGCCGCCGCGCCCTGGCGCAGCCGCCGCGCCAGCAACTCCCGCTTGGTCGCCGACAGCCCATCCCTCTCGGCCGTCGGTCCGTCCTTGCGGGAGGGCGGCCCGTCCCTGCCGGCCGAAAGCCGGTCCCTGCCGGTCGGCAGCCCGTCTGTGCTCTCGGCCGGCGGCCCGTTCTTGCCGGCCGACGGTCCGTTCTCGCGGGCGGGGGGTTCGTCCTCGGTGGCCGGTCGCTCGTCGGCGCCGGTGCGCGCGCCGCTCAACGGAGAGCCTCCGAGTCCAGCAGGTGGGCCGCCTCGGTCTCCGAGAGGCCGGAGAGCTGCTCGATCAGCAGGCTCTCCACCGCGTCGGCCAGCCCGGCGACGGTCGGCCGGTCGAACACCGTGCGGATCGGCACCTCGACGTCGACGGCGTTGCGCAGCAGGGCCGCCACCCTGATGGCGAGCAGCGAGTGGCCGCCGAGGGCGAAGAAGTCGTCGAGTGCGCCGATCTCCTCAAGGCCGAGCACCTCCGCCCAGACTCTGGCGACCAGGGTCTCCGCGTCGGTACGGGGCCGCACGAACTCGACGGCGGGCTCCGGCGCGGGCGCCGGCAGCGCCGTCAGGTCCACCTTGCCGGTGACGGTGAGCGGCAACGCGTCCATCGGCACCCAGGCCGTCGGCACCAGGTGCGGCGGCAGGGTCGCCGACAGCCGCCGCCGCAGGTCGTCCGGATCGGCGGTTCCGGTCACGTACGCCACCAGCCGGTCGCCGTCCGCCGCCACCACCGCCTGGCGCACCCGCGGGTCGGCCAGCAGGGCCGCCTCGACCTCTCCCGGCTCCACCCGGAAGCCGCGCACCTTCGTCTGCCCGTCGAAGCGGCCCAGGAATTCCAGAGTCCCGTCCGGCCGCCACCGCGCCCGGTCACCGGTGCGGTACAGCCGCGAGCCGGGTGGACCGTACGGGTCGGGGACGAACCGCTCCGCGGTCAGCGCCGGGCGGCCGAGGTAGCCGCGCGCCAGCCCGGCCCCGCCCAGGTACAGCTCGCCGGAGACGCCGGGGGGCACCGGCTCGCCGTACGGGCCGAGGACGTGCGCGGTCGCGCCCGCGATGGGCCGCCCGATGGGCGGGCGGCGTCCGGCGTCCGCCGCGCCGAGGGCGGCGGCCGTGGCGATGACGGTCGCCTCCGTCGGCCCGTAGGTGTTGACCAGCCGGACCCGGTCGCCGAACCGGTCGCGCCAGCGGGCCACGGCGGCGGCGTGCGCCTGCTCGCCGCCGATGATCACCAAGCGCAGCCGCTCCGGCCAGGTCAGGTCGTCGAGCGCCTCGGTGAGCCGGTGCCAGTAGGCGGTGGGCAGGTCGAGCACGGTGACCTGCCTGCCGGCCGCGCCGCGGAGCGCGTCCGGCAGGGTCGCGGCGCCGTCGGGCAGCAGCAGCACGGACGCCCCTGCCGTCAGCGCCGGGTAGAGCTCCTCGGCGTGGGCGTCGAAACTGAGCGACGCGAACTGGACGACCCGGTCGGCGGGGCCGATGCCGTAGGCCTCCCGCATCCAGCGCACGCGTCCGGCCAGGGCGCCGTGCTCGACCAGCACGCCCTTGGGGCGGCCGGTCGAGCCGGAGGTGTAGATCACATACGCCGGGTCGCCGGGCTCGGGCGTCCGCCACTCGTCGTCGCCGGGCTCTACCGTCCGCCGTTCGTCGTCACCGGGGTCTGAAGCCCGCCACTCGTAGCCGCGCGCGCCCGGCTCGCCTGTGCCGGGCTTGAGGCGGGCGGTGAGCAGCGGGGTTCCCGGCGGCAGGCGGTGGGCGAGTCCTTCGCCGGCCACGACCAGGCGGGCGCCGCTGTCATCGACCAGGAACGCGAGGCGTTCGTCTGGATAGTCGGGATCGAGCGGCAGGTACGCGGCGCCGGCCCGCCACACGGCGAGCAACGCGACCAGCGCGTCGGCCGAGCGGCCGAGGCAGACCCCGACGACCTCGCCGGGGACGACCCCGCGCCGCCGCAGCAGAGCGGCCAGCCGCGCCGTCCTGGTGTCCAGTTCCCCGTAGCTCAGCCGCTCGTCGCCGCAGACCAGAGCCGTGGCGCCGGGGGTCGCGCCCGCCACCCGCGCGAACAGCGCGGGGACCGTCTCCACGGCCGTGACGGCCGTGACGGCCCTGCGGGGCCCGTCGGCCGCACCCCACTCCGCCGTATCCCTCTCAGCGGCACCGCTCTCGGCGGTATCGCCCTGCCCCGTATCCCTCCAAGCCATATCGCTCTGCGCCGTACCGCCCTGCTCCGTATCCCTCCCGGCGGTACCGCCTCCGGCCGTACGGGTCGCGGCGAGGATCGCCTCGTCGGCGGCCGTCAGCATCGGCAGGCGTGAGATCGGGGTGGCGGGGGCGTCGGCGATGCCTCGCAGGAGTGCGGCGAACCGTTCGGCGAGGCTTTCCACGGTCGCCGCGTGGAACAGCGTGGCGTCGTAGCCGAGCACGGCGAGCAGGCCGTCGCTCTGGCGCCAGGTCTCCAGGGCCAGGTCGAACTTGGCCTGCCGGTACCCGCCGTCGAACAGCTCCACCCGGAGATCGCCGATCCGCTCGGGCGGGGCGCCGTCACCGGCCTGGCTGTGCAGGATGATCATGGTCGAGAGGAGCGGGTTGTGCTGGACGTCCCGGGGCACGCCCAGCTCCCCGGCGAGCCGCTCGAACGGGACGGTGCGGTGCGCGTGCGCCTCCAGCACCGTACGGCGGGTGGCGTCGAGCAGGTCGGAGAAGGCCGGGTCCCCGCCGAGGTCGCCGCGCAGCACCAGGGTGTCGGTGAGGTAGCCGACGACCGGTTCGAACTCGACCCGGTCACGGACCGCCCACGGCGTGCCGACCAGGATGTCCTCCTGCCCGCTGTGCCGGGCCAGCAGCACCTGGTACGCGGCGGCCAGCACCATGAACAGGGACGCGCCGTGCTCCTGCGCCAGCCGTTCAAGCCGGGTGACGACCCGCTCGGAGATCGGGAACGGGTGGAAGGCCCCCTCGGGCCGCCGCCCCGCCGGCATGTCGGTGGGCAGCTCCAGCACCGGCGGCGCGGCGAGCCGGCCGCGCCAGTACTCCAGCGCCTCCTCGGCGGCCGGTCCGGACTCGTGTTCCCGCTGCCACGACGCGATGTCGCCGTACTGGACCGGCAGCGCGCGAAGGCCGGGCTCGCGGCCCTCGACGCCGGCCTGGTAGAGGGCGAACAGGTCGTCGAGCAGGATCCCGAGTGACCACCCGTCCGCGATGATGTGGTGCAGCACGAAGCAGAGCACGTGGTCGTCCGGGCCGAGGGCGAGCAGGCCGACCCGCAGCGGCGGCGGCCCTGCCAGGTCAAACGGCGCGTTGGTGCGCTCGGCGACCAGGCTCCGCGCCCGCTCCTCGGCGTCGGCGTACGCGGTGAGGTCGAACCGTTCGACGGGAACCGGGCCGGGCGGGTGGACGACCGTCACCGGCTCGCCGTCGTCGCCGCCGTCGGTGAACGAGGTGCGCAGGCTCTCGTGCCGCGCCACCACGGCGTCCAGGGCCGCGCCGAGCGCCTCGCCGTCCAGCCGGCCGCGCAGCCGCAGCACCAGGTACATGTTGTAGGAGGCGTCCCCGGGATCGAAGCGCTGCAGGAACCACAGCCGCTGCTGCGCGGGCGACAGCGGCGGGTTCACCCCGGCCGGGCGGGGCCGCACCCCGGCGGGCACGGGCGGCTCCTCGCCCGGGTCCTCGGCGTCCCCGCGCAGAGCCGTGATCTCCTCGGCGACCCCGGTGATGGTGGGGTCGTCGAAGAAGGCGTCGAGGGACATCTCGACCCCGAGGCGCTCCCTGATGCGCGCGGTGATCTGGGTGATGGTGATCGAGTGCCCGCCGAGGTCGAACAGGTCGTCGTCGTCGGCGATCTCGTCGAGCTCCAGGACCTCCTGCCAGATCAGTCTGATCTCCTCGACCAGACCGGCGGCACCGTCCTCGCCCGGCACGGTGGCGCCGGCCTGCCCGAGACCGGCGGCGCCGGCCCCGCCCGGCACGGTGGCGGTGGCGGTGGTCTGGTCCGGGACGGCGGCCGTGGCCTGGTTGAGGACGGCGGCGGCGGCCGTGCCGCGGGGGCCGCCATCGGAGGAGGCCGCCGGCTCGGGCAGGGCCGCGCGGTCGAGCTTGCCGATGGGGTTCAGCGGCAGGGCGTCCAGCATGACGTACGCGGCGGGCAGCATCGGCCGGGGCAGGGTCCTGCCCAGGTGGGCGGTCAGCGCCCCGGGTTCCGGACGGGCGCCCGCCGCGGGTACGACGTACGCGATCAGGCGGGGCTCGCCCGCGTCCGTGCCGGCGAGCAGCACCGCCGCCTCGGCGACCTGAGGATGGTCGAGCAGACGGGCCTCGATCTCGCCGAGCTCGATGCGGTGGCCGAGCAGCTTGACCTGGCCGTCCTGGCGGCCGATGAACTCGATCTCGCCGTCCGCCCGGTGGCGGGCCAGGTCGCCGGTCCGGTACAGCCGCGATCCCGGCGGGCCGAACGGGTCGGGGACGAACCGCTCGGCAGTGCGGCCCGGTCTGCCCCGGTAGCCGCGCGCCACCCCGGCGCCGCCGACGCACAGTTCACCGGCCACGCCGGCGGGCACCGGGCGCAGCGCCTCGTCGAGCAGGTACACCTGGGTGTTGTCGATCGGGCGGCCGATCGTGACGACCTCGCCCGGCTCGCCCGGCTCGCCCGGCTCGCCGAGGGTGCTCCAGATGGTCGTCTCGGTCGGGCCGTACACGTTGAACACGCGGTCGAACCGCGCCCGCAGTTCGGCCGCGAGCCGCGGCGGCAGCGCCTCCCCGCCCGTGAGCGCGGTCGCTCCGGCGATGCCGCCCGGCAGCAGCAGCCGCCACACCGACGGGGTGGCCTGCACGTACGTGACGCCCTGCTCGGCGACCAGCCGGGCCAGCGCCTCGGGGCGGCGTACGGCGCCGGGGGAGGCGACGACGACCCGTCCCCCGGTGACCAGCGGCAGGTAGAGCTCCAGGGCGCTGATGTCGAACGCGGGCGAGGTGAGCGCGAGCCAGCCGTCGCCGGGCCCCGAGCCGAGCCGGTCACGCATCGAGAGCAGCAGGTTCGCCAGGTTGCCGTGCTCGACTTCGACGCCTTTCGGACGGCCGGTCGACCCCGAGGTGTAGATCACGTACGCGAGATCCCCCGGTGTGGCCGGGGGCGTCTCGTCCGATTCGACCGGGTCCGGGCTCTCCTCCTCCTCGTCCTCCTCCGCGACGAGAAGGACCGGTCCCGGCAGGGCGAAGGGCGCGGCGGTGTCCGAGAGCGACAGCCGTGGCCGGGCGTCCGCCATGATCATGGCGAGCCGTTCCGCCGGATGGTCCGGATCCAGCGGCAGGTACGCGGCGCCGGCCTTGTGCGCGGCGAGCAGGGCTACCAGCAGCGTCTCCGAGCGCGGCAGGTGCACCGCGACGAGGTCGCCGCGGCCCACTCCGGCCCTGCGCAGCCGTCGCGCGAGCCGGTCGGCGGCGGCGTCCAGCCCGGCGAAGGTGAGCGAGCGGCCCTCGCAGGTCACGGCCACCGCGTCGGGGCGAGCCCGCACCTGCTCGGCGAACAGGCCGGGCAGCGTCGCCGCCCCGGAACGGGCCGCCGCGGTGGCGTTCCATTCGACGAGCAGCCGCGACCGCTCGGCCGGGGAGATGACGTCCAGCTCGGCCAGGCGCACGCCGGGATCGGCGGCGGCGTGGCGGAGCAGCGCGCGCAGGCCGTCGCGGAACCGGACGACGGCGCCGGGGTCGACGGCGGCGGGGTCGAACCGCAGGCACGTGTCCAGCCCGCCGGGGCCGTCCACGAACTGCAGGTGCAGGGCGTTCCGCACGCCCCCGCCGAACATCGTCCAGTCGACCGAGACGTCGAGGCCGGGGAACTCCGGCTCGGAGTCCCGCCTGCGGTAGCTGATCGACACGGGTGCCACGGCGCCGCGCGGCGCGAGGCCGACCGCTCGGGCGAGCGGCACCTCCCGGTGCGCGTACATCTCGCGCAGCCCGCCGCGGACCACCTGGACGAACTCGCGGAAGCTCTGCCCGGGCTCCGGGCGCGCCATGACGGGCAGTTCGTTGACGAACGGCCCGATGTGGTCGCGGGTCGCGGGACCGCGCGTCGTCACATCGACCATGACGGTCGCGTTCTGCCCGCCGTACCTGAACAGCAGCCCGTGCACGGCGGCGACGAGCGCCTCGAAGATCGTCGCGCCCGCCGCCCGCGCCACCTCGGCGGCGAAGCGGCGTAACTCGTGGTCGGCGCCGCCGCCGATCTGCTCACCGGGCCCGTAGCGTCCGGCCGTGCGCCGCTGACCCGGCAGCACGACCTCGGCGGGCTCGCTCCAGCGTCCGGCCCAGAACTCGCGGGCGGCGGGCAGCGCGGCCGAGACCCGCTCCCGCTCCGCACGGGCGGCGTCGGCGAAGGACAACGGCTTACGCGGGGCGGTTCCCTCGGTGGACGGCTCCCGCGGCGCGGTTCCCTCGGTGGACGGCTCTCGCAGAGCGGTCCCTTCGGTGGGCGGCTGCGGGAGGGCGGTCCTCTCGGCGTAGTACCGGGCCAGGTCGCCGACGAGGACGTCCTTGGACATGCCGTCGAAGACCAGGTGGTGGGCGACGAACAGCAGCAGGTGCCGTCGCGGGCCCGCGGGGGCGAGGACGAACCTGGCGGGCGGCCCCTTCTCCAGGTCGAACGGGCGGGCGGTCTCGTCGGCGATGAGCCGGTCGAGGGCCTGCGGGGAGGGGTCGGGCAGCTCGACGACGGTGACCGACGGCTCCGCCGCCTCGGCCAGGTGAGGCCCGTCGCCGCCCTCCACGACGGTGGTGGCGAGCACCGGGTGCCTGGCCACCACGCCGGCGCACGCCGCGAGCAGCGCGGGCACGTCGAGGTCGCCGTCGAACCACAGGGCCAGCGGCATGTGGTAAGCCTGGCCGGCGCCCAGCCGCTCGCCGATCCAGATGCCCTGCTGGGCGAACGAAGCCGGACTGCTTTCCTGTCCGTGGGTCATGTGCGTTCTCTCCGGTCCATACACGTGAGTCGCCGGGCCTGGAACGAGATCTTTCCGACGTCCGCCACGACGGTCGCCGGGCTGCCTGCCCGCTCCTCCGCGCGACGTGCGAGCAGGTTGGGGAGGACGAGCCAACGGCCGCCCTCTGCCGCACGGGTCCGAAACATTTTGCCCCCAACGCCGATATTTCGGCCGTCCACACCCCGTCGATGGGCATAGAAGTACCAGTTCATCCGGTTTTAGGCATCGCCAAAACTTCTGGTATCGGCAGAATAGGCACACGGGCCGGGGAGGAACAGAGAAAAATCGAAAGTTGTGAGCCGAAAAGTATCGGACCACCTCACGCCGCCGAATGGACACCTTCGGTGCGGCCGATGGCGTTGTCCGCCGGGGGTGGTCGCGAGCCGGCCGGGCGAGGCTGAGCGATCAGCCCTTCGGTTCCTCCTCCTTCTGCGGCCGGGCGAAACCGCTCAGCGGGCCTGTGGGCCGGAGGGGGAGGCGGAGGGGGAGGGGGTGACGGCGCTGCCGGCGATGACCGTCTGCTGGGCCATCACCACCGCGAAGTTCCCCGCCCCCCGGGTGAGGGCGTACAGCGCGCCGTAGGCGACGAAACCGGCGAGGAGCGCGATGGCGTACCAGCCGAACAGGTCGGTGCCCGGTTGGGCGATGACCGTGACGGCGCCGCCGCCGACGGCGCCGATGACCGTGGCGAGATCGCTGATCGAGGCGGCGGCCGTGGCCCGGATCAGTGTCCGATAGGTGATGAACCCGACGAGCAGTCCGAAGCAGACGACTCCGATGGTCAATACCATGGCGACTCCATGCGAAGGGCCCGGCGCAGCGTCAGCTCGGCCAGGCAATGGGGGGTGTAGGCGAGGCCCATGAGGTTGCCCCTGGCGAACATCCGCCAGCGGGTGTCGCGCAGCGCCTCGCCGACGGTGGCCCCGTGGACGAACTCGGTGAGGAACAGTTCCATGGCCCAACCGGCCAGCCCCTGCTCCATCGTGATCTCGGTGCCGATGACTCCGGAGGCCTGGGCGCGGTTGGCGAACGACCTGACGAAGCTGCTGAAGGTGCCGGTGACGGTCTCGGTGGTGTGGCAGCCGTTGAGGATGACGAGCGGGTGACGGCGCGGCCAGTGCGGGTCGGGCCAGCCGCTCGTGCGGGTCCACTGGTTGACGTCGGCGGGGGTGAGGGTGTCGCCGTACATGCGCAGGTACAGGTCGTAGCCCACGCCGTCGGCCGCCATGTCGTAGCCGCAGTGGGAGTACATGTAGACCACGTCCATGGTCTCGCCGGCCAGCTCGGCGCAGAGCCCTTCCAGGGTCGTGATGGCCGGCCGGATGATGGCTTCTCCGAGCCGGGTGGTCAGGGCGTCGAAGTGGCGGCGGGTGAGCCCCAGGTCCAGGCCGTCGGAGGAGTCCACGGCCAGCACCGACACCGGAAGCCCGCCGCCGCCGTCCTCGACCACGTGCTCCAGGTCGCGCCCCTCGACGTAAGGCGGGTGCTCGATGATGGAGGACAGGCCCCAGAACCCCCAGGGGCAGAGCTGGTCGGGTTTCCACCGGTCGCCGTCCCGGTGGTCGGCCTCATAGGGGCAACGGGCGGGCGCGGATGACCCGGGCGCGCCGGGGCCGTACTCGGCGATGGAGCGGCAGGGCTTGTAGCGGCTCGGCACGCCGCCGAGCGGAAGGTCATAGAGCACCGCCCAAGGGATCGGCGCCGGCCGTTCACCGAGGCCGACCACCTGCAGAATCGGGGGGCGAACATGGCTGGCGGCCTCCATCCGGACCAGTTCGGCCATGGTGGTGTACACGTCGGGGCGGGGGAACAGGTTGTCGTACAACCTGGCGCCGAGGTTGGCCAGGACGCGGAGGTCGGCGACGAGGGCGTCGTAGGACTTGCCGTAGGAACCGGAGTAACGGCTGACCGGCCCTTCGCCGAACTGCATCCGATAGAGGTGCTTGCGGGCCGCGAAGACGGCGTCGTCGACGGCCTTCGCCTCGACCGAGATGCTGTTCGGCGCGAAGCTCATGCCGTTGACCTGCAGCGCCGGCGAGGTCGGCTCGCCGGAGACCAGGACGCTCAGCCGGCGCGACGCCAGGCGGCCGAGACCGGAGAACGACCGCGACAGCTTGTACAGGGCCTTCGCGGTCGGGCGGCCGCGGCCGGGCGGGCCGCCGACGGGGACCGTGATGGCCGTGACGTGGACGGCCACGACGCCGTAGTAGAGCGTCAGCTCGGCGTGGACGGCGGTCCCGGCGGGCTGCCCGGGGAGGGGCAGCCGGATCCACGGACTGTCGCCCCGTGCCGGCACCTGGAGGCGGACAGCCCTGCCTGCGGGTGCGCCGCGGACGTAAAGGACGGCCTGGAGTTCGGGCGCGTCGCTCGGCAGCATCTCGCCGGGGAACGCCGAGCCGGTCTCGGGCGTGAGCAGGCTGCGCGGGTCGGGTGCGCCGACGTTGCACACGACCTCGTAGCCCGTCTCGGGGGCCAGCGGCTCGCCGACCGGCACTTCGGAGCCCTCGCGGGCCACGTAGATGTTCACATGACGGCCGCCGGCGGACTCGCCTTCGAGGGGCGCGGCGTGGCGTCCACTGGCGCGCGGTGGAGGTACCGGGTAGGGCGGGGGAGGCTCCTGGTACCCCGGCGGTGCGGACGGGGCAGGCCGGGCGGAGGACGGGGGCGGGGCGGCCGCCCCGAGGGGCGGGATGGGCGAGGGGGCGGTGGCCGGTCCGGGCTGCTGGGCAGACGGAGGCTCGCCAGGTGCCGGAGGCCACGGCGGCTCGGGGAGGACCGGGCCCTGAGGGGGTTGCGGCGGACGGCGCGACGCCGGTGGCTGATTCTGCCTGTTCCTGTCAGGTGAGTATCCGCCGTCCTCACGCCGGCGGCGGCGAAGCGACCGGCGGGCGAGTTCGGCGGCCAGCGCTATGGCCGTCAATCCCGAGATGGCCGCGCCGAGAAGTGCGGCCAGATCCATGGTCCCGCCTTTCTCCGGCGCCGCCTCGGCGGATCTCCAGTGATTCAACGAATAGACGCGGGTGATCCGGATGTGGAGTACCGGAGGGCGCGCGGAAATCGCGACACGCCATTTCGGACGGGCGTGTATGCCTGATCGTGACAGCCCTCTCAGGAGGGAATGGGTGCCAGTGTCTTGAATCCCTTAATTTCTTGATATGTCGCAGAAGTCCTTTTAGGGATTCTGCTTTCCGGGTGATGTCCCGGCGAGCCCGGCCGCGAGATGGGGGCCGCTTCCACGGGCGTACCGGATGTCAGGCGCCGCCCGTGTGCTGCCTGCCGCGGCTAGACGCGGCCGGTGCGCAGGCCGTCGAGGGCGAAGGTGAGGACGCGGTCGCGCTGGTCGTCGTCGACGAAGGCGGCCGAGGTGATGCCGCTGACCATGCGGAGCACGTCGTCGAAGCCGGCGTCCGCGCGGGCCTCGCCGGCCTGCTGGGCGCGAGCGAGCAGCGGTTCGCCCGCGGCGTATATCGCGGCGCGGCAGGCGCGGAACATCTCGGAGTCGCGGTTGAGCTCCTCGTAGAGGGCCCTCTTGGTGGCGAAGTAGGAGACGAAGCTCCGCAGCCAGCCGACGAAGGCCTCCCACGGCGGCAGATCGGCGGCCTCCTGCGCCACCCGGCACAGCTCCTCCACCTCGCCGACGTACACGCTGTCGAAGAGATCCTGGCGGGTGGGGAAGTTGCGGTAGAGCGTGCCGATGCCGACGCCCGCGCGGCGCGCGATCTCTTCGAGTGACGCGCCGGTGCCGTTCTCGGCGAACGCCTCGCGTGCCGCGTTGAGTAGGGCGTCGAAGTTGCGGCGCGCGTCGGCGCGTTGCGGGCGCCGTACCGCGACGCCCAGGGTGCGGGGGGTGTTCTCGGTCACGCTCACCTCCTGGACGCGGCCCTCGGGGTTGTAGCGGAGGCTGGCCTCCGCTACTGTGGAGGAGTGCCTCCGCTTTGATCGGAGGCTTGCCTCCGTCTTTGTGGAGGCCCACCTCGACTTTAACAGACCGAGTGGCCCGCTCGTGCGACCCGCATGCCGGCGCACCTGTCTGCGACGCCGCTGCTCGCGTCATCGTCACCAAAGGACCCTCATGGCAGGCAAGACCTCGTCACCACGGCTGACCTTCGTCGTGCTCTCGGCCGCCGCGGCCTCGTTCGCGATGCTGCAGTCGCTGGTCAGCCCGGTGCTCCCCACCATCCAGCACGATCTTCACACCACCCAGAGCACCGTGACCTGGGTGCTGACGGCGTGGCTGCTGTCGGCCTCGGTCGCCACCCCGCTGCTCGGCCGCGTCGGCGACATGATCGGCAAGGAGCGCACGCTGCTCGTCGCGCTCGGGGCGATCGCGGCAGGAAGCCTGGTCGCCGCGCTCGCGCCCAACATCGGAGTGCTCATCGCGGGCCGGGTCATGCAGGGCCTCGGGGGAGCGGTGTTCCCCCTCTCCTTCGGGATCATCCGCGACGAGTTCCCGCCCGAGCGGGTGCCCTCGGCCGTCGGCGGCCTGTCGGCCGTGCTCGCGGTCGGCGGCGGACTGGGCACCGTGCTCGCCGGGCCGATCGTCCAGGCCCTCAACTGGCGGTGGTTGTTCTGGATCCCGATGTTCGTCGTGACGGGGACCGCCGCCCTCGCCCACCGGTACGTCCCCGCGTCCCCCGTCCGCACGCCCGGCCGCGTCGACTGGCTCGCCGCCGCCCTGCTGTCCACCTGGCTCGTGGCGCTGCTGATCCCACTGAGCAACACCTCCTCCTGGGGCTGGGGATCGGCCCGCGTCATCACGCTGCTCGCCGTCGCCGTGCTCGCGTTCGCCGCATGGATCGCCGTGGAACTGCGCTCGCGCGATCCGCTGGTGGACATGCGCATGATGCGGCTTCCCGCGGTGTGGACCACCAACGTGGTGGCCCTGCTCTTCGGCGCCGGCATGTTCTCGGTCGTCGCGTTCGTACCGATATTCCTGCAGACGCCGCCGGTCGCCGGCTACGGATTCGGCTCCAGCGTCACCGAGGCCGGCCTGCTGACGCTGCCCATGCTCGTCACGATGGCGCTCGCGGGCTACCTGAGCGGCCCGATCGCGCCGTTCGTCGGGGTCAAGGCACAGCTCGTGTGGGGTTCGGCCTTCTGCCTGGTCGCCGCCGCGGGCTTCGCCGCCTACCACGACCGGCCGTGGCAGATCGCGGTGGCCGAAGGCGTCGTGGGCATCGGACTCGGCCTCGCCTACTCCGCCATGACCAGCCTGATCGTGCAGAACGTCCCGGCACACCAGACCGGGATCGCCAGCGGCATGAACGCCAACATCCGCACCATCGGCGGCTCGATCGGCGCCGCGGTCATCGGCTCGGTCATCATCGCCCACCCCCGCCCGGACGGCCTGCCCCAGGCGTCCGGCTTCACCTCGGCCTTCCTGCTGCTCGCCGTGATCGCGGCGGTCACCCTCGCCCTGGCGCTGATGGTCCCCTCCGCCCGCCGCGCCGCCGCCCACCGGACGGCCCGCGACGAGATGCTCAGCGAAGCCTCCGCCCGGTGATGGCCTGACCTCACCTATGACCGATGAAGGCCTGGCCGCGAGACGGCCTGGCGGACTCGCTGACCGTGTGACGGGCTGACCGCAGGACGGGCTGACCGTGTGACGCGCGGGCCGTGTGCCGTGGTCGGCCGTCGTGACGGCGTGAGCCCGGTGGCGGCCCGCGTCATCCAGCGGTGTGGCGCCGTACGTATATCGGTGTCCGCTGAGCGCCGTCTCGACCGGCGAAGCGCTGTATGGGAGACGACAGTGACACCTGTACAGATGGGCGACTGGCCGCTGACCGGCCGTGACGCGGAGTTGCGGGCGGTCGAGGCGGCGCTCGCCGCCGACGGCGGCGGGGTGGCGATCGTCGGCGTCGCCGGGGTGGGCAAGACCAGGCTCGCCCGCGAGGCGCTGGGACGCTGGTCGGCGCGCGGACGCGACCACGAGTGGGTGGTCGCGACCCGCGCCGCCGCCTCCATCCCTTTCGGCGCGCTGTCGCACCTGCTGCCCGACTCCATGTGGTCGGCCGGGAGCCGGGTGGCGTTGCTGGCCCGGGTGATCGAGCGGGTCGCGTCCAGGACCGCGCAGGGACCGCTGCTCGCGGTCGTCGACGACGCCCACCTGCTGGACGAGCCCTCCGCCGCGCTGCTCCACCAGCTCGCGGCCCGGCGCCTGGTGGTGCCCCTCCTCACCGTGCGGCACGGTGAGCCGGGCAACGACGCCGTCGCGGCGCTGAACAGGGAGACGACGCTCAGACTCCGGGTGGAACCTCTGCCGCCCGGGGCCGTCGACGCGCTGCTGGACCAGGCGCTCGGCAGGCAGATCGACCCCATCAGCAGGCGTGCGCTGCACCGGCTCGCGGGCGGCAACCCCCTGATGCTGCGCGAGCTGCTGGCGGACGCGAGGGAGACCGGCGCGCTGGTACGCCGGAACGGCGTCTGGCGGTGGCGCGGGACGGTCCCCGGCGGAGCCAGGGTGGCGGAGCTGGTCGCGGCGCGCCTGCGCGGGCTGAGCCCCGCGACGCGGCAGGTGCTGGAGATGATCGCCTGTGGCGAGCCGCTGGCGCTGGCCCTGCTCGGCCGGCTGGCCGGCCCGGCGGCGATCGAGGCGGCCGAGCGCAGCGGCATGGCGGTGGTCGAGCGGTCGGGAGCCAGGGTGGCGCTGCGGCTGGCCCACCCGCTGTACGCGGAGGCGCTGCGCGCCGGCCTGCCGGTCACCCGGGCCCGCGTCATCTGGGATCGGCTCGCCGGCGCCCTGGCGGAGGGCCCGAGGCGCCGCCGCGACGACGCCTTCCTCGCCGGGGTGTGGCGCCTGAGGTCGGGCACCGCCGGCCGTCCGGCCGACCTGGTGGAGGCGGCGGAGAAGGCGATATCCCGCTTCGAGCTGGGACTGGCCGAGCAGTTGGCACGCGCCGCCCGCGACTGCGGCGCCGGGGCCGACGCGGACTGGCTTCTGGCCCGGATACTGAGCTTCCAGGGCCGTGGCAGGGAAGCGGTGGCCGTGCTGCCGGCCACCTCCGAGCCCACCCGCGAACCACCGGTGGCACAGGCGGTCACGCGGGCTTTGATCCTCTACTGGGGCCTCGGCCGCACCCACGAGGCCGAGCAGGCCCTCGGCCAGGCCCGGTCCTGTGACCCGGACCCTGGGCACGCCCGCCTCTCCGATGGCGCTTCCGGGCCGGCTCGTTCCTCCGATCCCGTGCCCGCCTCGTACCGCCCCGCGCCCGACGGCTCAGGTGAGGCGGCCGGCGTCCCCGGGGCCGGCGGGAGCGACGTCCTCGGGAGTGTGGAGGGACAGGACCGCACAGGAGAGGCCGAGTCGACGCGGTCGTGGATCCTGCTGTTCGACGGGCGGTGCCGATCAGCGCTTCAGGTGGCCGGGAAGGTCCTCGACCTGCCGGAGGCGAGCGAGCAGGCCGTCGTCTGGGCCGCGATGGCCGGCGCGATGGCGGCCGGGCTGCTCGGCCGGCCGGACCTGGCGAGGCCGATCGCCGAACGCGGCGTGCGCCTCGCCGAGGCGCACGCCGGCCGGCTGCCCTGGGCGCGGGCACAGGCGGGCTACGGATTGTGCTTCGCGCTGCACGCCTCCGGGCGGCTGGCCGAGGCGGCCGAGGTCGCGGAGGCCGGGCACCGGGCGGCGGTGGCCAGCGACGCCGGCATGATGACCGCCGTCTGGGCGGGGTTCCGCGGGATCGTGGCGAAGTCGCGGGGTGACCTGCACGCCGCGCAGGCGGCGCTGCGCGTGGCGGTCATGCTGCTGGAGGAGGACGACACCTACGGACTGGTCCGGGTGTGCCTCGGCGAACTCGCGGGGGCCGTGGCGCTGACCGGCGACGCCGCGGGCGCCCGCGAATGGCTCGCCCGCGCCGACGAGCACGACGGGGCGGCCAACCGCATCTTCGAGCCGCGGATCCTGCTGTCCCGCGCCTGGGTCGAGGCGGCGGGCGGCATGCGCACGGCGGCCGCCGGTCTGGCGGAGCGGGCCGCCGATCTGGCCCGCGACACCGAGCAGCCGGCGATGGAGGCGGTCTGCCTATATGACGCCGCCCGGCTCGGCGCGTCGCGGCGGGTTCGCGCGCGGCTGTCCGCGGTGGCCGCCGCGACGCCGTTGACGCTCGCGCCGCACCTGTCGGCCGCCGCCACGGCGCTCGCCGCCGACGACTTCGTGGCGCTGGACCAGGCCGCCCGCGCCTTCGCCGACCACGGGCACCTGCTGCTGGCCGCCGAGGCGGCGCGGGCGGCGGCGAACGCGTACCTGCGGAGCGGCAGGGGCCCGCGCGCCCGGCCGATGCTCGAACGCGCGACGGTGCTGGCGGAGACGTGCGCGGCGGCCCGCACACCGCTGCTGGAGGAGCACGGCCTGAGCGCGGTGCTCACCCGGCGCGAACGCGAGGTCGCCCGGCTGGCCGGCGGCCTGCCGAGCCGGGAGATCGCCGCCCGGCTCGGCCTCTCGGTCAACACCGTCAACAACACCCTCGCCCGCGTCTACACCAAGCTCGGCGTTACGGGACGCGGCGAACTGGCCGAGATCTTCTCGGCGCTCGGCGGCCGGGACGCCTGACCGCAGGTCACGACGGGCCGATGGATCAGAGCGGGCCCGCACTGCCCCGCGACGGGTCAGGTGGCCTGATCTAGCGGCCGGGCCGCCGGGACGACGGTAATGGGCTCGGACGCCGCCGGACGGCGGCGGGGTGGGCACGGCCGGCTCCGGCCGGGCGGCTCACCCTCATCCTGTTCCCCACCCAAGGAGGTATGAGATGAGCACGTTCGTCTCCCACCGCATGCGGGCTCGGGTCGTCGGCCTGTTGATGGTGCTCGTCAGCGCGGCGGCGCTGGTGGTGGCCACCGGGGCGCCCGCCGGCGCCGCCGCGTGCGCCACCAATGCGCACGTGTACGCCAACGGAGGGTTCGTCAAGTACGAGACCGACCCGATCGACGGCCCGGTGGGCACCATCTACGTCCCGTACTACGGCGTCGTACGCTTCGGCGGCAACGGCCTGAAGCAGGGCGAGGACCCGTTCTGGGACGTCTACCGGGAATCCAACGGCGCGTACGTGGCGACCTTCGTCGGCACGCGGACGCGGAGCAACTGCGTCTCCAACGAGATAGAGATCTTGGCGAGGGCCACCCCGGGGAACTACATCGTCAGGGCGACGTACGAGCCCGGCAACTCCGGCGGCGTCGTCCGCAACCAGGCCCACGTCCGGTTGATCGTCTACTGACTGATCACGCCAGGGCGGCCGCCGGCCGCCCTGGCGTGATCAGTCGCGGTCCGGGGTCGGCCTTCCCCTCCGCCGGGTGGCGAGCCGGACGAGGGCGGCCCCGGCGAGCACGGCGACCAGCCCCCCGGCCGCGGTGATCCCCAGGCTCCGGGCGTCGACGCCCGTGAAGGGGAGTCCTCCAGGCGCGGGAGCGGGGGCAGGGGCGGGCGCGGGGGCCGGGCCGCGGTGGTCGCCCTCGTGCCCCGGTTCACGCGCGCCGGCCGCGTCACCGGCGTTCGACGAGCGGTGCCGGCGGTGGGTACGGGTGCCGGTGTCGCCGATCTCGATGGAGGTCAGCTCGGACCCGTCGATCGTGGCGCCGTCCATGGTGGAGGAGTGCCCGTCCGGCCCGGGGCCGTCGGGCTCGCCGGCCGTCCCGGCGGGTGCTCCGGGCCCCGTGCCCGGGTCGCCGGCGCCCGTCCCGGGCTCACCGCGGGTCGGTGAGGGCGAGGGTGAGGGCGTGGGCGTGGGCGTGGGGTTGGGGGTGGGGGTCGGCCCGTCCGGGGGGAGCACCCGTATCGACACCTCGGTCGAGCCCAGGTCGTACCGCTCCCTGCCCGGGGCCGCTTCTCCGGGCGCGTTCCGGCCGTCGTCGCCGGGTGCGGTGATGGACGCCGCCGACGCCGCCACGGGCGCGGACAGGGCGAACACTATCGCCATTTCGATGCCGAGCGCGGTTGACCCGAGCCGTCCAATCATGATTTCCCCCGAAAGAACCGTAAAATCCGTTCGTTGCCTACGGATTTGACATGTACGCCCTTTCTGGCTTTTCCCGTTTTCCGCGGGATATCACGTGATTACCTCAATGTCGCCCCGTCCGGAAAGCGTCGTATATGCGATTTGATGGCACGCTGGGGGATATGTCGGTCGGTCACGCCGATCCGCCGACGTGGGCGAAGACACCCGATCGGTGTGGCGATCATCCTTGACTACGCTCCGTAATCATTCTGATACTTCCAGCATTGATCGCTAACGGTGCCGGGGATGGCGTGGATGAGGTTGATTGAGTATCGGCGACCGGTCACGCCCGTGGGTGTCGTGACCGGCCGGCTGGCGACGAAGCTGATCGCGGTCATGGGAATCCTCTGCCTGGGGGCGCCCGGCTCCGCCGCGATCGCGGCCTCGAGACCCAAGCCGGGGTTCTCCTTGCAGGTGAGCCCGACACGGCTGGTCGTGCCGGCAGGCAGCGTCTCCGCCGTCCAGCACTTCGAGGTGACGAACAAAGGGCGCTCGCCGTTCGTGGTGACCGTCGAGAAGGCCGATTTCACCGCCGATGAGAAGGGCACGCTGCGATTCGAGCGCGAGACCCCGTACGCCGCGGCCGCGTGGGTCGGCGTCCAGCCGGCGCGCCTTCGCATGGAGGCTGGCGAGACGCGGAAGGTGGCCGTCCGGATCGCCGTTCCGGCGTCGCCGGAGCCGGGGGAGCACCACCTGGCCGTGATCTTCAAGGTGCCGGCGGGCACCACGCGCTCCAACATCCGGGTCAACCGCGCGATCGCCGCGCCGGTCTTCGTCGCCGTCCCGGGTCCGGTCGACCGGACCGTCGAGATCGCCGATCTGCGCGCTCCGAAGTTCGTCACCGGCGGACCGGTCGTGATCAGCACGAGGATCCGCGACGTCGGCACGGTGCACCGGGACTTCAGAGGCCGCGGGCGGCTGCACGTCCGGGTCGGCGGGGACGATCTCGCCTTCCCTGACTTCACCGTCCTGCGCGGCTCGGTCCGCGAGGTGACCACCCAATGGAACCCGCCGCTCATGTGCGTCTGCCACGCCGCCGTGTCGATTCCCGCCGCCGACGGCACCCGGCGCTCGGCCACCGCCCGGATCATCGTCTTCCCACTGCACCTGCTGGCGGTCGCGCTGGGCGTACTCGCGGCGCTCCTGACGCTCGCGTGGTTCGCGCGGCGCCATTACCGGGCCAAGGTGCTCGCCGCCGCCGCCGCGCTGAACGCGGCCGAGGGGCACGACGCCACCGGGGGCCGCACCGATGCCTAGGCGCAACGTCTCCGCCGACGCGCCGGCGGCAGACCGGCCGCGCCGCGTCCTGGCCCGACGGCCGGGCGCGCTCCGGCGTGTACGGCCGGACGCGCTCCGCCGTGTTCTGGCCGGGCGGCCGGGAGCGTTCCGCCGCGTGGTCGCCCGCGTCACGTTCGCCGGCCTGCTCGCCTCCACGCTGAGCGGCGCGGGCGGCCTCGCGCCCCAGTTCGCGCACGCGGCCGGCACCACGCTGTTCGACCAGCCGTTCAAGACCAGTTCGGCCGACCCCACTTATCCGGTCTACCTGCCGGCGTTGCCGTCGGCGGCGGCCAACCCCGTGTGCCTGAGCGCGCGCGGCAACACCACCGGCACCGGCCTGCACACCTGCCCGACCAACACCGACGCCCCGGGGCTCGGTGTGCTGCGGCTCACCAACACCTCGACGTTCCAGGAGGGTGGTGTGTTCGGCGCGGTCAGCGTCCCCACCTCCCAGGGCCTGGACGTGACCTTCAACATGTACCAGTACGGAGGCAGCGGCGCCGACGGCGTCGCCTTCGTCGTGGCGGCCGTCGACCCGGCCAACCCGGTGCCGCCCGCGACCATCGGCCAGCCCGGCGGCGCGCTCGGCTACTCCTCCAGCAAGCAGGGCAACCTCGCCGGCCTGGAGAACGCCTATCTCGGCGTCGGGTTCGACGTGTTCGGCAACTTCAGCAACAACGTCTACGAGGGCAGCGGCTGCACCGACCCGCCGTACATCAGCACCGTCGGGGGCAGGGTGCCCGGGCAGGTGGTGGTCCGCGGCCCGGGCGACAACACCACCGGCTACTGCGCGATCAACAGCACGGCCGCGACGACCGCCTCCCCGCCGCTCGCCCTGCGATCCAACAACAACCGCGGCGCGTCGCTCGTACCGGTCGAGGTGGCGATCAACCCCACCGCGAGCGCGTTCGTCACCTCTTCGGGGCTGACGGTTCCCGCGGGCACCTACAAGGTGGCCTTCACCCCGGTCAACGGCACACAGCGGACGCTGCAGGGCACCCTTCCCACGGTCTCGCCGGCGCTGTATCCGTCGGCGACCTGGCTCAACGCCAACGGCATCCCCCGCCAGCTGGCGTTCGGCTGGGTGGGATCCACCGGCGGGTCGACCGACTTCCACGAGATCGACTTCGCCAAGGTCGTCAGCTTCAACCCCGTTCCGGCGCTGACCATCGCCCAGACGAGCTACAACGGCTCATCGCCGCAGCCGGGCGGCCCGGTCACCTACACCGTCAAAGCCGGGGTCTCCGCCACGGGCAACAACGAGACCTCCCCGATCTCGGTCACCGAGACGATGCCGGCCGGAGTCGTCCCGGTCGGGGCGTTCGGAGCGGGCTGGGTCTGCGGGGTGCCGTCAGGGCAGAAGATCACCTGTACCAACAGCAACGGGCCGTTCGCGGCCGGGTCGACGCTGCCCGAGATCACCATGGTCGGCATCGTCACCGGCGGCAGCGTGACACCGGCGCTGATCCAGTCGTCCTCCGTGGTCACGGCCTCCTCCAACGACGCCAACCCCGCGATCGCGACGACCACGACTGCGGGGACGATCCCCGCGGCTCCGTCGGGCATCACGCTCTCGCCGGCCAGTGGCACGATCTCGGGCGGCGGCACCGTCACGGTCAGCGGCGCCAACCTCATCGGCGCCAACGCCATCGAGATCGGCACGACCGCCGAGCAGCAGGCCGGCACGCCCGTCGTGCTGCTGCCCTGCGCGGCCGGCCCGGCCGCGGGATGCTTCACCGACAACGGGAACGGCACCCTCACGATCCACTCGATGCCGCCGCGCGCCACGGCCGCCACCGTCACCGTGACGGTGGTGACCGACGGCGTCGCGGGGGCGGCGAACTACGTCTACACCTCGGCGCCGGGGACGCCGTCGGCCCCCACGGCGACCGCGGGCGTCACCAGCGCGACCGTCGTCTGGACGGCGCCGGCCGCCAACGGCAGCCCCATCACCGGCTACGTCGTGACGCCCTATCGCAACGGCGTCGCCCAGGCGCCGCAGTCGTTCGACGCCTCGACCACCACGCGGACGCTGACCGGGCTGACCGTCGGGGCGTCCTACACCTTCACGGTCACGGCGATCAACGCGATCGGCACCGGGGCCGCCAGCGTCCAGTCCAACGCCGTGGTGCCCTACACCGTGCCCGGCCAGCCCACCATCACCGCCGTCACGGCGGGGGACCTGTCGGCGACGCTGACCTTCACGGCCCCCTCGAACGGGAGCAGCCCGATCACCGGGTACATCGTGACGCCGTACATCGGGGACGTGGCACAGACGCCGCAGTCCTTCTCCGGCACCGCGACCACCAGGACCGCGACCGGGCTGACGGCGGGGACCGCCTACACCTTCACGGTCACCGCCGTGAACGCCGCCGGCCCCGGCCCCGCATCCCTCCGATCGACGGCGGTGACGCCGAACGCCAACCCGCTCCTGACCTTCCCGCCGCCGCCTTCCGGGCAGGTGGGGATCGCCTACAGCGTCCCGCTGACGATGACCGGAGGCACCGCGCCGATCGCGTGGTCGGTGAGCGCGGGCAGCCTGCCGCCCGGCGTCACGCTCAACCCGAGCACGGGCCTGCTGTCCGGCACGCCCACCGCGGCGGGAAGCTACTCGTTCACCGTCAGGATCGTCGACGCCGCCGGGCAGAGCGACACCCGCGCCGCGACCGTGGTCATCGTCGCCTCGCCGACGCTGACCTTCCCGCCACCGCCGGCCGGGCAGGTGGGCGTTCCTTACAGCGACCAGCTCACGGTGAGCGGGGGCACCGCGCCGTACGCGTGGTCGGTGAGCGCGGGCAGCCTGCCGCCCGGCGTCACGCTCAACCCGAGCACGGGCCTGCTGTCCGGCACGCCCACCGTCGTCGGGAGCTACCCCTTCACCGTCCGGGTCACCGACGCCCGCGGCCAGAGCGACACCAGGTCGGCGACGATCGTCGTCACGGCCGGCCCGCTGATCATCACCAAGACGGCGGACACGGCGGACGCCTCTCCCGGGACGGTCGTCCGCTACACGATCACGGTCGCCAACACCAGCGCGAGCCCGTTCACCGGCGTGACCTTCACCGACCCGCTGACGGACGTGCTGGACGACGCCACCTACAACGCCGACGTCGCGGCCACCTCCGGCACGGCGGGCTTCACCAGCCCGAACGTGACCTGGACCGGTGACCTGGCGGCCGGCGCGACGGCGACGATCACCTACTCGGTGACCGTCCGCCCCGCGGGGTCGGGGAACGGGACGATGTCCAACACCGTCACCTCGCCGACTCTCGGCAACAACTGCACCACCGGCAGCCCCGATCCGCGATGCCAGACGACCGTCCGCCTGCTCGCCCTGACGATCGTGAAGACCGCCGGGGCCGCCACGACGACGCCGGGCGCCACGGTGAACTACACCGTCACGGTCACCAACACCGGACGGGCCGCGTACGCGGCGGCGACGTTCTCCGATTCGCTGGCGGGGGTGCTGGACGACGCGGTCTACAACGGCGACGCGGCCGCGTCATCCGGGGCGGTGGCGTTCACCAGTCCGACGCTGACGTGGACCGGTGCCCTGGCCGCGGGTGGATCGGCGACGGTGACGTACTCGGTGACGGTGAAATCGCCGGACACGGGGGACAAGGCGTTGACGAACGCGGTGACCTCCTCCAGCTCGGGCAGCAACTGCCCTGCCGGTGGGACCGACCCTCGCTGCAGGACCTCCGTCACCGCGCTGATCCCCCAGCTCACGATCGTCACGGCGACGGACATCTCGACGGCGGTGCCGACCGATGTGGTGCGTTACACGGTGACGGCGACCAACACCGGGCAGACGGCGTACGTCAACGGGGAGGCGAACTTCACCTTCTCGCTGGCGGGGGCGGAGGGCACCACCTACAACGGTGACGGCACGGCCACCTCGGGGAACCTGACCTTCAACCTGGACGGGACGGTGACCTGGGTCGGGGATCTGGCCATCGGGCAGAGCGTGACCGCGACCGCCTCGGTGACGGTCAACAATCCCTACACCGGCGCGGGCACGGTGACCAGCCTGGTCACCTCGACCACGCCGGGCAACACCTGCCCGGCCGGCGGGAGCGACCCCGGGTGTGTCACCACGGTCACCGTGCTGGTCCCGCAGCTGACCATCACCAAGTCCACCAACGTGGCCACCGCCACACCCGGCGACACGGTGACCTTCACCGTCACCGTCGCCAACACCGGCCCCACCGCCTACACCGGGGCGAGTTTCACCGACTCGCTGACGACGGTGCTGACCGACGCGGTCTACAACAACGACGCCACCGCCTCCACCGGAACGGTGGGCTACACCGCGCCCAACCTCACCTGGACCGGCGACCTGGCCATCGGAGCCACCGCCACCATCACCTACACCGTCACCGTCCGCGACCCCGACCCCGGCGACAAACGCCCCTACAACGGCGTCACCTCCACCACCCTGGGCAACAACTGCCCACCCGGCGGCACCGACCAGGCGTGCATCGCCCGCTTCACCGTCCTGATCCCCGCACTCACCATCACCGTGACCCCCGGCGCTCCCACCGTGGCCGTCGGCGGCACGGTGACGTACACGATGACGGTCGCCAACACCGGCCCGACGCCGTACACGGGCATCACCGTGGCCGACTCGCTCGCGGGGGTGCTGGACGACGCGGTCTACAACGGCGACGCCACCGCCTCGTCCGGGACGGTGGGCTACACCGCGCCCACCCTGACCTGGACCGGCAACCTCGCCGTCGGAGCCACCGCCACCATCACCTACACCGTCACCACGAACAACCCCATCTCGGGCAACGGCCTGCTCGTCAACGCGGCCACCTCGACGGCCGCGGGCAACAACTGCCCGGCCGGCGGGACCGACACCCGCTGCACCAGCACGGTGCCGATCTCCCAGCTGATCCTGTCCCAGAGCTACGCCGAGCCCACCACGACGCCCGGCTCCATCGTGCACCTGACCGCCACCTTCACCAACACCGGCCAGACGCCCTACACAGGGATCACGGTCTTCGCGCCCACCGCCGGGACCGTGGACGACGCGATCCCCAACGGTGACCAGTCCGCCACGTCGGGGACGCTGAGCCTCAGCCCCACCGGCATCTCCTGGACCGGGGACATCCCGGCCGGAGGCGTCGTCACCGTCACCGGCTCCCTGACCGTGCGCAATCCCGACCCCGGCGACAAGGTGATCACCGGCACGCTGGTCTCCTCCGCGCCGGGGAACAACTGCCCGGCGGGCGGCACCGACCCCCGCTGCACGGCCCGCACCGACGTGCTCATCCCGGCCCTGTCCATCTCCAAGGTCGCGAACACCGCGGTCCAGGTCCCCGGTGGCACCGTCGGCTACACGGTCACCGTCCAGAACACCGGCCAGACCGCGTACACCGGCGCGACGGTGACCGACAGCCTGTCCGGCCTGCTGGACGACGCCGTCTACAACAACGACGCCGCCGCCACCACCGGGACGGTCGGCTACGCCGCGCCCACTCTCACCTGGACGGGCGACCTCGCGGTCGGCGCCACCGCCGTCATCACCTACACCGCGACCGTCCTTTCACCCGATCCGGGCGACAAGCTGATGGTCGACAAGGTGAGCTCGACCGCCGCCGGCAGCCTGTGCCCGCCCGACAGCGGGAGCGCGACCTGCTCTGCCAACGTGGCCGTGCTCACTCCCGCCCTGACGGTCGTCAAGACCGCCGACCAGCCCTACACCACGGCCGGCTCGACCGTCACCTACACGATCACGGTGACCAACAGCGGGCAGACGCCCTACACCGGAGCGGTCGTCACCGACGACCTGACGGGCGTGCTGGACGACGCGGCCTACGGCAACGACGCCGCCGCTTCGTCCGGAACGGTGGGCTACACCGCGCCCACGCTGACCTGGACGGGGAACCTGGCCGTCGGCGCGGCGGCGACCATCACCTACACGATCGTCGTGAACAACCCCGACCTCGGCGACGCGAGCCTGTCCAACGCGGTGACCACCACCGCCGCGGGCGGCAACTGCCCGGCGGTGGGCGGCACCGACTCTCGCTGCGCCGTCACCGTGCCGATCACGTCCACCAACGTGCTGACGTTCGTCAAGACGCCCAGCGCGGCCTCGGCGACCCGGAGTGGCGTGGTCGGCTACACGATCACCATCTCGAACTCGGCGGCCTCGCCCTACGTGGGGGCGACGTTCACCGACCCGCTGACGGACGTGCTGGACGACGCGACCTACAACGCCGACGCCGCCGCTTCGTCCGGAACGGTGGGCTACACCGCGCCCACGCTGACCTGGACCGGAGACGTGCCGGCCGGTGGGTCGGTCACCGTCACCTACTCGGTGACCGTCCACGCCACCAAGACCGGCGACGACATCCTGGCGAACACGCTCGTCTCCACCTCGCCGACCGGCAACTGCCTGTCCGGCAGCGGTGACCCCCGCTGCGCCGCCACGGTGACGGTCGCCGAACTGACCATCGTCAACACCTCCGACGTGCCGACCACGACACCGGGTGCCCTCATCCGTCTGACCTCCACTTTCACCAACACCGGGCAGACGCCTTACAACGGGATCAGCGTCTACTTCGACGGCACGGACCTGTCGGACGACGTCACGGGAAACGGCGACCAGAGCGCCACTTCGGGCACCATGTCGGTCGGTACCGCCGGTCTCACGTGGACGGGTGACGTCCCTGTCGGCGGCGTGGTGGTGCTCAGCGCGTCTTTCACGGTCAATGACCCGCCCACCGGCGACCGGGACATCGTCCTGCTCACCTCTTCCTCCGCGCCGGGCAACAACTGCTTCACGGGGAGCGGCGACCCGAGGTGCACCACCGACGTGCGGATTCTGATTCCCGGGCTGACCATCACCAAGACCGGCAGCGCGGCGTTCACGGTCCCGGGAGGCACGGTCGGCTACACGATCACCCTGCACAACACCGGAGAGACGGCGTACACGGGCATCAGCGTCACCGACCAGCTGTCCGGCGTGCTGGACGACGCCGTCTACAACGACGACGGTTCGGCGAGCGGCGGCACCGTGTCGTTCGCGGGGACGGTCCTCACCTGGTCGGGGAACATCGCCGTCGGCGCGACGGTGACCGTCACCTACTCGGTCACCGTCCGTAATCCCGATCCCGGGGACAAGGTCCTGGTGAACCCGGTGTCCTCGGAGGCGGCGGGCAGCACCTGTACGTCCACGACACGGCCCGCGGCGTGCACCGCGACGGTGGGCGTGCTCACCCCGGCCCTGACGATCGTGAAGACGACCGGCGCCGCCACGACGACCCCGGGCGCCACGGTGAACTACACCGTCACGGTCACCAACACCGGCCAGACGGCCTACGCGGCGGCGACGTTCTCCGATTCGCTGGCGGGGGTGCTGGACGACGCGGTCTACAACGGCGACGCCGCCGCGTCGTCCGGGACGGTCTCCTTCTCCAGTCCAAGCCTGACGTGGACCGGCGCACTGGCCGTCGGCGCGGCGGCGACCGTGACCTATTCGGTGACGGTGAACTCGCCGGACACGGGGAACAAGGTGCTGACGAACGCGGTGACGTCCTCCAGTTCGGGCAGCAACTGTCTCACCGGCGGGACCGATTCTCGGTGCCTGGCCACCGTCCCGGTCGGCGTGCTGACGATCGTCACGGCGACGGACATCTCGACGGCGGTGCCGACCGATGTGGTGCGTTACACGGTGACGGTGACCAACACCGGGCAGACGGCGTACGTCAACGGGGAGGCGAACTTCACCTTCTCGCTGGCGGGGGCGGAGGGCACCACCTACAACGGTGACGGCACGGCCACCTCGGGGAACCTGACCTTCAACCTGGACGGGACGGTGACCTGGGTCGGGGATCTGGCCATCGGGCAGAGCGTGACCGCGACCGCCTCGGTGACGGTCAACAATCCCTACACCGGCGCGGGCACGGTGACCAGCCTGGTCACCTCGACCACGCCGGGCAACACCTGCCCGGCCGGCGGGAGCGACCCCGGGTGTGTCACCACGGTCACCGTGCTGGTCCCGCAGCTGACCATCACCAAGTCCACCAACGTGGCCACCGCCACACCCGGCGACACGGTGACCTTCACCGTCACCGTCGCCAACACCGGCCCCACCGCCTACACCGGGGCGAGTTTCACCGACTCGCTGACGACGGTGCTGACCGACGCGGTCTACAACAACGACGCCACCGCCTCCACCGGAACGGTGGGCTACACCGCGCCCAACCTCACCTGGACCGGCGACCTGGCCATCGGAGCCACCGCCACCATCACCTACACCGTCACCGTCCGCGACCCCGACCCCGGCGACAAACGCCCCTACAACGGCGTCACCTCCACCACCCTGGGCAACAACTGCCCACCCGGCGGCACCGACCAGGCGTGCATCGCCCGCTTCACCGTCCTGATCCCCGCACTCACCATCACCGTGACCGCAGGGGCGGCGACCGTCGTGGCGGCGGGCACCGTCACCTACACCGTCACGGTGGTCAACACCGGTCAGACGCCGTACACGGGTGTGACGGTGGCCGATTCGCTCGCGGGGGTGGTGGACGACGCCGTCTACAACAACGACGCCACCGCGACCAGCGGCGCCGTCTCCTACACCGCGCCCACCCTGACCTGGACCGGAAACCTGGCCGTCGGAGCCACCGCCACCATCACCTACACCGTCACCGCGAACAACCCGATCAGCGGCGACGGCGTGCTCACCACCACCGTCACCTCGGCGGCCGTGGGCGGCAACTGCCCGGTGGGGGGCACGGACGGCCGCTGCGGCGACACGGTCACGGTCATCGCGCAGAGCATCACCCTCAGCGACCTGGGCGAGGGCTTCACGTTGACGGGGCTGCCCGACACCACGGTCCGCGGTGACGGCGTGGTGACGATGACCGTGGTGACCAACAGCCCGGGCGGCTACAGCGTCACGGCGCAGGCCGCCTCGGCGGTGCTCACCTCGCCCCGCACCGACGCCACCATCCCGATCTCCGCACTGAAGGTGCGCGAGACCGGCACGTCGTCCTTCCAGCCGCTGTCGGCGACCGTCCCTGTGCCCGTCCACCAGCAGTCCGGTCCCTCGGCACAGAACGGCGACGTTCTCAGGAATGACTACGAGGTGGATATTCCATTTGTCCCGTCCGGGCAGTATTCCGCGACGATCGACTATGTGGCGACCACGGAATAATGTCGACGATGTCCGTTCTACGGTGTTTGCAGGGGCAATTTCGTGCGGTAGGACTTTGAAATGCCAATGGTGCTGAAAGGCCTGTTCTCGGGGTTTGGTGATGGCATTTCCCGGTGATCATATTGATGCAACGGAGCTTCTAGGGAGTTGGTGTCGAAGGTGAACAGATATCGTGCGAAGTGGTGCGCGTGCCTCGCTGCGGGCGTGGGAGCCGCGGCTCTGGCAGCGGGAGTTTTCGGCTTCACGGCGTCATCGGTCCTGGCGGACACCGACACCGACAGCACGACCGCGAACGTCGTGGTGCTGTCGTCGATCACGCTGACGGGACTCACCGAGTCCTTCACCCTCACCGGCGCACCGGGAAGCGTCCCGACCACGGTGGCCGACCCGGTCACCATGACCGTGACCACGAACAACTTCGCCGGCTACAACGTGTCGGTCGTCCCGCGCACGGCGAACCTCACCGGCGCCACCCCCGGCAACACCGACGTCATCCCGGCGAACTCCCTGCAGGTCAACGGGCCGGTGCAGGGAGGCGCATACGTCAACCTGACCTATCCGACCCCGGTGGTGGTGGCCATCAAGAACACCGCCTCGGCCACGGACGGCGATCTCATCACCAACAATTACCGGATCACCGTGCCGTTCGTGCGGCCGGACACCTACAGCGGCATCCTGGACTACGTCGCGACCACGTTGTAGAGGCGGGTTCCGGCCCGGCCACGGTGAGGGCCGGTATTCGACCGCATTTCGTCAAAGACTTCGAGACGCGCCGGTGCGTGGAGCCGGATCCGCGCTCGCCGCCGTTACCGTGCGAGTCGCGAATTCCATTCGGCGAACTCGCACCGGCGTGGGTCTTTCGCTCGAAGGGTGGTTGCCGATGTGCTTTCCGTTCGTCCTGAGGCGAGGATCCGGAGGCTTCGCATTCGCGTGGCGGGTGGCCGGCGCGGGCGTGGCCGCGGCGGTCGCACTGCTGCCCGCGGGGGTCGCGGCGGCCCGCGCGTCCACTCCTGGCCCGGCGACTCCCGGCCCGTCCACTCCCGGCCCGGCGGCTCCGGGCCCGGGGGCTCCGGGCCAGGCCACGCCGCACCCGGTCACGCCGCACCCGGTCACTCCGCACCCGGACAGGCCGGAGCCGGACAAACCGAAGAAGGCCTACGCGCTGCGCATCGGCATCGAGAACGGCCGCCGCGACGTGGGGCCGGGCGACCGGCTCACGTACACGATCAAGGTGAGCAACAGCGGCAACGCCGACTCGCCGCCTCTGCTGCTGACCCAGACCCTGATACCGGGACTGCGGCTCATCTCCTCCGCACCCAAGGGCAAGGTGACGGACGGCCGCCTGACGTGGAGCAGGGTGGTGCCGGCGGGCGGGACCGGACAGTTCAGCACGACGGTCCAGGTCGGACGGCTGCCCTCGGGCACCCAGCGGCTCGCCGCCGTCGCCTGCGCCACGGCCAAGAAGGGCAAGCGGCCGATCGTCTGCGCCGCCGACTCCGACCGGCTGCCGGTCCCGGCCGTGGACGGGTCACGGTGGCCCTGGCCCGGCCTCTGGTACGCGGGCGCGGGCGTCGTCGCCGCGCTGGCGGCCCTGCTCGGCGTCCTCGCCCGCCGGAGAACCCTGCGGCGCAGGCAGTGGACGGCGCGACTGTAGCCTTGGTCCGTCCGCGAGGTGCACGAGCAGGGGGCAGGGTGAAACTTCTCCACTCCGGGAAGGTCCGGGACGTCTACGAGGACCGCGGGGACATCATCCTCGTCGCCTCCGACCGCATGTCGGTGTACGACGTGATCCTGCCGACGCCCATCCCGGACAAGGGCAAGATCCTCACCAGGCTCTCGCTGTGGTGGTTCGAGCAGCTCGCCGACATCGTGCCCAACCACGTCATCTCGGCGACCGACGTCCCGGCCGAGTTCGCCGGCCGCGCGGTGCGCTGCCGCATGCTCGACATGGTGCAGGTCGAGTGCATCGCGCGCGGTTACCTGGCGGGGCTCGGCCTGAAGGAGTACCAGGCGCGGGGCTCGGTCTCGGGCGTGGCGCTGCCCCCCGGCCTCGTCGAGGGCTCCAAACTGCCCGAGCCGGTCTTCACCCCCACGACCAAGGCGCAGCTCGGCGCGCACGACGAGTTCATCACCTTCGGCGACGTGGCCGCGCAAGAGGGCGCCGAGGCCGCCGAGGAGCTGCGCCGCATCACGCTGGAGGTCTACCGGCGCGGCTCCGAGCTCGCCGCCGAGCGGGGCGTGGTCGTCGCCGACACCAAACTCGAGTTCGGCAGGGCCGCCGACGGCACGCTGGTGCT
Source organism: Sphaerisporangium dianthi (assembly GCF_042654065.1). NCBI lineage: Bacteria > Bacillati > Actinomycetota > Actinomycetes > Streptosporangiales > Streptosporangiaceae > Sphaerisporangium > Sphaerisporangium dianthi. Next base: position 191,461 of record NZ_JBHSFP010000006.1, read on the forward strand.
GGCGGACGAGGTGCTGACCTCCGACTCCTCCCGCTTCTGGCCGGCCGACCGGTGGAAGCCCGGCGGCCCGCAGTACGCCTTCGACAAGCAACTCGTCCGCGACTGGGCCACCGGCACCGGCTGGGACAAGAAGGAGCCCGGCCCCGAAGTGCCCGCCGAGATCGTCGAGCTCACCCGCGCCCGCTACATCGAGGCCTACGAGCGCATCACCGGCACGTCCTGGTGACCCGGCCGGGCCCCTCGGGCGGCTGACCCGCCCCGGCGTCCTCCGGAGGCGGGGTGCCGGGGGCCAGGGCGAGGCGCCGCTGTTCCTCCGCGACGATCTGCCGCGCCAGCGTCTGCTCGGAGATGTCGATCGCGTCGGGCGTCGACTCGGCGAGGTCGCTGTGGCGGGCGTAGGTGTCGAAGATCCTCGCCTTGGCGCGCAGGATGTCGAGCATCCGCTGGTCCACGCTGTCGGCCGTCAGCAGCCGGTGCACCTGCACCTTGCGGGTCTGCCCCATGCGGTGGGCCCGGCCGGCCGCCTGGCTCTCCATGGTCGGCTTGACCTGCGGCTCGCAGATGACCACGACGGAGGCGGCCTGCAGGTTCAGCCCGAGACCCCCGGCCTGGATCTGGCTGAGCAGCACGGCGTGCCCGCGGGCGGCGCCGAAGGCGTCGACGATCCGCTGACGGGCGGTGACGGACAGCCCTCCGGAGATCGGGCCGTACGCCCGGCCGTCCAGCGCCTGGTGGACGGCGGACACGACGTCGCGGAAGTAGGAGAACACCACGACCTTCAGACCGTTGCCCGCGGCCTCCTCCACGAGCTCCAGCACCCGCTGGAGCTTGGCCGAGGTCCGCGGGACGGCGTAGGCGGCGCGGCGCATCGCCATGAAGTTCCCCTCGGCCACCGCGGCACGGTAGGCGGCCAGGTCGGCGGGGCTGAACTCCTCCCATTCGTCCACCATCACCAGGTCGGGCAGCTCGGTGAGGACGTCCTCCTGGTTGCGGCGCAGGTAGACGGGCGCCACGGCCCTGCGGAACGCCTGGGCGCCCGCCGCGGCGTCGCTGCCCCGCACGCCGGGCACCATGTCGGGCCGCAGGTGCCCGACCAGGTTGCGGAACTCCTCCACGCGGTTCTCCATCGGAGTCCCGGTCATGAACAGCACCCGGTCGGTGCGGGCGCACCACTCGGCCACGGCCTGGGAGCGCCGCGTGGCCGGGTTCTTGACGTAGTGCGCCTCGTCCACCACCAGCATGCTCAGCGTCACCTCGCCCGTCGTCGGCAGCCGGTGCAGGGAGTCGATGGTGGTCACCGCGACCCCGCCGCCGCGGACCCACTCGGCGAGGGCCGCGCCGCGGTCGGGGCCGTGCAGGCGGTAGGCCTTCAGCGTGCTGCGCGACTCGATCTCGCGCATCCAGTTGATCAGCACGCTGGCCGGGCAGGCGACGAGGAAGTGCCGCGCCCCGCCCGCCCAGAGGTGGGCGATGGCCGCGATGGCCTGGACGGTCTTGCCCAGCCCCATCTCGTCCCCGAGGATCACCCGCCGCTGGGCGAGGGCGAACCGCGCGCCGAACGCCTGGTAGCCGCGCAGGGACACCCGCCGGTGGACGTCGTCCAGCTCCTGGGCCCGCACCCGGGCCGAGATGACGTCGGGCAGGAAACCCTCGGCCGCGACGCGGTCGGGCTCCAGGGCGGCGATCTCGGCGAGGAGGTTGTAGTACTCGGGCGGGCGCAGCTCGAAGTCCGCCCACGCCTCGATGTCGGACGCCTGAGGGCGCAGCAGGTCGACCGAGGCCTGGTTGAGCAGCAGCGGCGTCCCGGACGCGGCCGCCGCCGCCAGCACGCCGGCCACACCGGCGGCGGCCTCGCGCGCGCGGCGGCGCCCGTCTCGTCCCGCGAGCAGCATGCGCAGCCGGCTTCGCGCGGGCTGCGCCGCCGGCAGCAGCGCCCCGAGCTCCTCCTGCGCCGCCCTGGCCGCACGGCCGGCCCGCGGCAGGTCGGGACCGGCGGTCACCAGCCGGTGCAGCGCGATCAGCAGGGCCGTGGTCTCGGCGTCGCGCCTGTCCACGTCGATGCGCACGGCCACGGTCTCTTCGGCCGCCCGGGCGATCTGCCCGGCGGCGGCGTGCACCTGCGCCGCGGTCCGCGCGCCGATGCCGGGCAGCAACTGCAGCGCGTACGGGGTCGCGTCCAGGATGTCCAGGACCGTCGCGTATCCGGCCTGCTCCAGCGTGCCGAGCCGAAGCCGCCCGTCGGTGACGTCCTTCAGGCGCGCCACGGGGATAGCGGCCAGGTCCGCCCGCGCCGAGCGGGCTCGCAGGGCCGACAGCGCCCGCTGGACGCCGGCGCGCGCGGCGGCGTCATCGGCGGCCAGCGCGCGGGCGGCGGCGAGCAGGCGCTCGGCCTCCGAAAGGAGGACTCTCACCTCCTCGGGCGTGGACGGCGCCGGCGTGGACGACCTGGAGTCCGTTTCCCCGTGCCCGACCTTGTCCATGCCTCGCCCTCCCATGGTGGCCGAACGACAGGATCACGGTCGCGTGCCGCCCCGGCCGGTGTCAACGCGAAGGGTCACCATTCCCCGGCGGCCGCGCCGGAGTTCACTTCTTGCAGATGTTCTGGGTCGCGGTCTTGGCCGCCGGGGGCGCCGTGGCCGCCGGAGTGCTCGGAGCCGCGGTCTCCTTGACGGTGACCTTCTTGGTCCCGGAGTACTCGCTGCCGACGATCACCTCGATGCCGGGGACGTCCGCCTCGCGCAGGTCGGCGCCGGGGATGGCGGCGGCGACGGTGCGGGCGGACTCCTCGCGTCCGGCCGGGTAGCGCACCAGGGTGTCGGTGTGGTTCCTCGGGGTGGTGTCCCCGGGAGGGGACGGCACCAGGAAACCCGCCTTCAGCAGCTCGTTCTTGGTGCGCGCGCCCAGGCCGGCGATGGCGGTGCCGTTGACGACGCGGACCGCGATGCGCGACGGCGGGACGGTGAGCGCGGCCTTCGAGGGGGACGGCGAGGGCGACGCGCTCGCGCTCTTGGTGGCGGCGGGCTTGACCAGGGGCTCGTCCGCCTTGATGCGCCTGAACAGGTCGCGGGCCGCCGTCTTGTCCCACAGCACCGCCGACTCGCCGGTGGGGGCCTTGTAGTCCACATCGGCCAGCGGCACCGTCGTGAAGGCCACGTCGTCGGTGGAGACGTCCTTCAGCTGGTCGGCGAGGCCGAGCAGGTCCTTGGCGAGGGCCTGGTCGACGGTGAGGGTCTTGAGGGTGGAGGAGACCAGCGCGGTGAGCTTCGCCGGGTTGGCCAGGGTGCCGCCGCTCAGCGCCCGCTGGAGCAGGGCCGAGATGACCTGCTGCTGGCGGTCGATGCGGTCGAGGTCGGACCGGGCGGTGGCGCGGGTGCGCGCGTAGAACAGCGCCTTCACCCCGTCCAGCTCGAAGGTGCCCGGCTGGAGCTTGAACCCCGTGTGCTGGTCGTCGATCGCGACAGGGGTGCACACCGAGACGCCGCCCAGGGCGTCCACGACGTTGATGAACCCCAGCACGTTGACCTCGACGTAGTGGTTGATGGTCAGCCCCGTGGCCTCGCGGACGGCGCGGACGGCGAGCGGGGCCCCGCCGAGGGAGTAGGCCGAGTTGATCTTGTGAGAGCCCTTGCCGGGGATGTCGACCCAGCTGTCCCGGGGGAGGCTGACCACGGTGACCTTGGAATGGTCCTCCGACAGATGGATCACCATCATCGTATCGGTGCGCTGGCCGACCTCCCGGCCGAGATGGAGCTGGTTCTGCTGGCGGCGCGTGAGATCGTCGCGCTTGTCGACCCCGACGAGCAGGATGTTCATGGCGCCGCGGGCGTCCGACCCGGCCGTGCCGGCGTTGACGGACTTGATCTGGCTGGTGGCGTAGGTCGACAGGAACCACAGCACCCCCGACCCGAGGAGCACCGTGCTCGACAGGGCGCCGGTGACGATCAGCCCGCGCAGGCCGGCCCGTGCCCGCCGTGTGCGGCGCTGCGACAGCCGGACGCCGCCGTAGGCGTCTCCGCCGACGTGGACGCCGGAGTCGTCGTCGGTCACCTGGTGGCCCCCTCCGCGTCGAACGCTCACCGGTGAGGACGCTCGCGTCGCCCGATGGGTTGCCGTCCCCACCCGCTCGTACAGTAGCGTGAGCGCCGCCATGAAGGAGTTCCCCGACTCGCCCCGAATGGGCCAGACCACGCGCGTCTGGCCGCCGATCTCGGTCATCATGCCGGTGCTCAACGAAGAGCGGCACCTGCGTGAGGCCGTGCGGCAGGTTCTCGCCCAACGCTACGACGGTCCTGTCGAGGTCGTCCTCGCCATCGGCCCGTCCCATGACCGCACGCAGGAGGTGGCCGACGCTCTCGCGGCCGAGGATCCCCGCGTGACGGTCGTGCCCAACCCCACCGGACGCACCCCGAACGCGCTCAACGCCGCGATCGGGGCGTCCCGCAACGGGATCATCGCCCGGGTCGACGGGCACGCCATGCTCCCGGAGGACTACCTCCAGGTCGCCGTCGAGACGCTCGAGAGCACCGGCGCCGACAACGTCGGCGGCATCATGGCCGCCGAGGGCGTCTCGCCGTTCGAGCAGGCCGTGGCGCGCGCCATGACCTCCAAGATCGGCGTGGGCAACGCGCGGTTCCACACCGGAGGCGTGGCGGGCCCGGCCGACACCGTCTACCTCGGCGTCTTCCGCCGCGAGGCGCTCGAACGCGTCGGCGGCTACGACGAGCACTTCCAGCGCGCCCAAGACTGGGAGATGAACCACCGCATCCGCGAGACCGGCGGCCTGGTGTGGTTCCAGCCGCGCATGCGCGTCTCCTACCGGCCCCGGCCCAGCGTGAAGGCCCTGGCCAAGCAGTACTTCCACTACGGGCGCTGGCGGCGGGTCGTGGCCCGCACCCACGAGGGCACGATCAACCTCCGCTATCTGGCGCCGCCGTTCGCGGTGGCGGCGATGCTGCTCGGGGTGCTCCTCTCGCCGTTCTACTGGCCCACTCTGCTGGTCCCGGGCGCGTACGTCGCCGCCATCCTGGCCGGTTCGGTGGCCACCGGCCGGGGGCTCTCCTCCGCGGCGCTGGCCCGGCTGCCGCTGGTCTACGCCACCATGCACCTCTCGTGGGGCTGGGGTTTCCTCACCAGCCCGCCGAGCCTCGGCAAGCCGCCGCAGGACGCCTGAGCACCGGAGGTGGGGCGCCCTCGGGCGCCCCACCTCCGGCTCGTGCCCTCGTCCAGCGATCCCGGAAGCGCCGCCACTCTCCCCGATGCGCTCGCCGACCGTTCTGCCGGCGCGCTGCTGAACGCGTGAATCCGGGCTTCAGGGCCTGCCGGGAAGGTCGACCACCCGGCCGGTGAGGCCGGAGACGAGCAGGTCGAGGGTCACCTCGGCGATCGCGCGCGGCGACGGCTCCCCGGCGGCGCCGCCCGTTCCCTCGGGCTCTGTGTTCACGCAGTTGACCCGTACGCCGGCCTCGGACCATTCCTCCGCCAGAGCCCGGGTCAGCTCGGCCACGGCCGCCCTGGCCGCCCTGGCCGAGGCGTCCGGGCCGGCGCCGGCGCGCCCGAAGGCGGCGGATGGAGCGACCGTCAGCACCAGCCGCCCCCCGGTCTCGCGCAGGTGCGGGAAGGCCGCCCTGGCGACGGTGACCGGGCCCAGGAAGCCGATCTGGACGGCCTCCGCCATGGCCTGGTCCGCGGGGTCGCCCGGCCTCCCGGCGCGCGGCATGCCGGAGGCGTCGAGCACGTGGTCGACGCGCCCGGTCTCCTTGGCGACCCGGTCAAGTGCGTCGGACACCGAGGCGGGGTCCTCCACCCGGACGCCGTCCCGGTCGCGGGAGAAGCGGTGGACGGCGGCGCCGTACCCGGCGGCCAGCGCGGCGACCCGCGCCCCGAGGCCGTCGTCACCGCCGCCGTCGAACACCACGACCGTCCTGCCCTCGAAGGCGCGGCGGCGGGCCTGCGGCCCGGCGGCGGCCGGAGCGGCCCGGCCGGCGAGCTCAAAGAGCCTCTCGGCGATGTGGACGTCGACCCGGTGCGTGACCTTCATGTTGTGCTCGCTGCCCGGCACGATGCGGATGGGGACCTGCGGGAGGTACCTCAGCACCACGCCGCAGTCGTCGGTGGCCGGCCGCGTCGCGAACTCCGGATCGGCGAAGGCGCGCTCGTACGCCTGCCTGATCACCGAGAGCCGGAAGCACTGCGGGGTCTGGACGCGCCGGAGCCGCGAACGGTCCGGGACGTCCTGGATGACCTCCCCATGAGGGCCGGACGCCGCCACCACCATCGTGTCCGAGGACGGGATCGCGACGCCGACCGCGCGGTGGGTCCTGAGCGCCTCGACGCAGTCGGAGATGATGCGCGGCTCCAGCAGCGGGCGCACGGCGTCGTGCAGGAGCACGTCGCACTCCTCTGAGCCGATCGCGCGGAGCGCCCGCCAGGTCGACTCGGTCCGGCTCGCCCCGCCCTCCACGACCGTGCTCACCTTGCCGAAGCCGCCCCGCCGGACGATCTCCTCGGCCTCCGCGACGTGGCCGGGGGCCATCAGGACGACGATCTCGTCGATCTCGGGCGCGGCCTCGAAGACGGCGAGCGTGTGCTCGATGATCGTCCGTCCGGCGACCTTGAGCAGTTGCTTGGGCATGTTCAGCCCGACACGCTGCCCGACGCCGCCGGCGAGGACCACCCCGACGGTCCGGCGGCGGCCCTGTTCGGCCGATGGCGGACCTGGTTCCTGTGCGGCCAAAGTTCGACGTCCTCCTCGCTGCTCGCTCGCGCACGACCCTACTCAGCCCTACCCGAGCCCCACACCGGATCCTCCTCCTTCCCCTTCGGCCGCCCGTACGGCGAGTTGGCCGGGGGACGGTCCCTCTTGTCCGGTGACGGGCTGATGGTGGGAATCGGTCACTTACCGTGGCTGGTGGGTGGTCATATCTCGACTTCTGCGGGGCCATGACCTGCGGATCGCCGGGTAACGCGCCGATGGGATTGCAAGGCCCGTGACGGCTCGGTTACTTTGCGGGGTGGACGATCCCCGGTCGCGGAAGGAGACCCCGGTTGCCTGACTCCGCGTACCCGCCCCCCGTGAGGCCGCCGAGCAGGCGCCCCGCCGCGTCCGTGAACCGTCCGGGAGATCCGCCCGGCAGGAAGACGGCGCCGGCCGTCGCCGTCGTGCTCGCCACCACCGAGGGGTCCCGGCTGGCGTGCGCCGAGGGCACGCTGGTCGATCGGCTGGCAGACCAGCTCACCACTCTTGCGGTCACGACCCTCCACACCGTCACCAGGGCCGCGGCCGGCGCGGCATCGCCGGACCGGACGTCCACGGCGCACGCCACCGAGTTCGGAACCCCGCCCGTGCTCGACCCGGTGCCGCAGACCGTGCCCCCGTCCCCGGACGGGCTCCCGCCCGTGCTCGACCCGGTGCCGGACACCGTGCCTCCGTCACCGGACGGGACCGCGTCCGGGCATGAGGTCGAACCCGGGCCTCGGCCTGGGGCAGGGCGGCCCGAGGCCCTGGAGCGGGAGCTCGAGGGCGACCCTGCGGCGCAACACCGAGACGACCCTGCGGCGCAGCGCCGAGACGACCCTGCGGCGCAACACCGAGACGACCCTGCGGCGCAGCGCCGAAGCGACCCTGTGACGCGGCACCGGAGCGACCCTGTTACCGAGGACGCGAGCGGCACCGTGCCCAGCCCGGGGCTGACCGGTGATCTTCGCGCGGTGGCCGCCGTCGCGCGGGCCGGCGCGGGCCCGGTGGCGGTGTTCCCCGGTGACCTGGTCGCGCACACCGAAGCGCTCGCCCTGCTGCTCGCCGACCCGGCACGGGGCACCGGAGCGCTGGTCGCCCCAGAGCACGATCTCCGCTCCCGCCCCGGCGCGCCGGCCACGCCGTTCCCGGCGACGACGGCGACGCCGATCCCCCCGTTCACGACGACCCCGCCGTTTCCGCCCGTCCCGTCGCGCGCGCCGGTACGCGCCGAACGGGGGCGCGTGGTCGCCGCGGGCAACTCCTTCCACACCGTGTCCGAGCCGAACGCCCGCTTCCGGGGCGTGCTGCACGTGGGCGAGGCCGATCTGGCGAGCTTCGCCGACGTGGCCGACGAACTGGCCAACCTCGCCCGCGACCGTCGTCTCGGCGGCACCGACGACACCGAGGTGACCGAGCTGCTGCTGGCCGGACTGGTCCGGGTGGGCGTGACCGTACGGGCGGTGCCCCTCGGCCGGCTGCACTGCGCGAGAGTGACCGGGCAGAAGGACGCCGACGCCGCGATCGCCCGGCTGGCCGAGGTCGACGAGGACCGCGCCCGCCTGGCCGCCGCCGTCAAGTCCGATGACGGCTTCGTCGCGACGTTCCTGGTGAGCTCCTGGTCGCGGCACGTCGTGCGGGCGGCGGCGCGGCTGGGGCTCACGCCGAACGCGGTGACCGGCCTGTCCGTGGGGCTGGCGGGCCTGGCGGCCGTGGCCTTCTCCGCCGGGCAGCGGCGCGCGCAGCTGGCCGGAGCCGTGCTGCTCTACCTGTCGTTCGTCCTCGACTGCGTGGACGGGCAGCTGGCTCGCTACACCCGGGCCTTCTCGCCGCTCGGCGCCTGGCTGGACGCCACGTTCGACCGCGTCAAAGAGTACGTCGTCTACGTCGGTCTCGCGGTCGGGTACGCCGGCGGCGTGGACGGGGGCGTCACGGGGCCGGGCGGCGTCTGGGCCCTGGCGGTGGCCGCCATGCTGGTCCAGGCCATCCGTCACATGATCGACTTCTCCTACGCCGGGGCGCGGGCGGAGGCCGCGGGCGTCGACCTCATCTGGGAGCGTCCCGGGCACGCGGCCTCGCTCGACCTGAAGGTCCCGCTCAGGCGTGACCCTCCGGGCGCCCCCTTCGCCGCGACGGCCGGGCGGACGGCGACGGCGGCCGGGGCGGCGACCATGACGGGGGCGAACCCCGTGGTGAGGCGGCGCGGCACGGGCGGGCTCGTGGTGCGGCTGTCCGCGCGGCTCGACCGGAACACGGCGTCGCGCTGGCTGAAGAAGATCATCATCCTGCCGATCGGCGAGCGGATGATGCTGATCGCGGTGACGGCGGGCCTGTTCAACGCGCGCGTCACCTTCTTGGCACTGCTGGCGTGGGGTGGCCTGGCGGCGCTCTACACGCTGACCGGCCGCATCGCGAGGTCCCTGTGAGCACACCACCAGGAGGTCCCCGTGAGCGCGACCGGAGGTCCGCTGCGAGCGCGGGCGGGAGGCCCGTGCGGGCACGACCAGGGGTCGCGGTGAGCGTGAGCGGGAGGTCTTCGGACATGATCAGGAGGTCTCTTTGAGCATGACAAGAGTGCACATGACGAGGGTTCCGCGCAGTTCGGTGGTGACCTACCGGGACGACGGCGTCCTCGCTCGCGGCATGGGCCTGCTCGTCGCCGGCCAGCTCCCTCCGCTGCCGCCGGCGCTGGCCGGGGCGTTCGTGACCGGCGTGATGCTGTTCCTCGGCGTCGCGGGCGCCGACGGGCCCGCCGTCTTCGCGCCCGCCGTGGTGCTGATGCTCGCCGGTCCGGGCAGCTCCCACCCGCATGACGGGCGGCTCGACTGGCTGGTCCCGCCCATCCTGCGCCTCACCGAGTACGGGTTCGTGGCGTGCGTGGGCTTCGCGTGGAACGTGCCGCGCGTGCTGGTGTACGCCCTGCTCGGCGCGATGCTGTTCCACCACTACGACGTCGTCTACCGCTGCCGCCAGCACGTCTACCCGCCGCCGTGGCTGGCCTCGGCGGGGCTGGGCTGGGAAGGGCGCATGCTGCTGGTGGCCTTCGGCGCCCTGCTGGGCATCGTCGCACCGGTGTTCGCGCTGCTCGCGCTCTACCTGTCGGCGCTGTTCTGCTGGGAGAGCGTCACCTGCTGGCTGGCCGCGCCGCGATCCGGAGTCGAAGCGGCCGACCTGGGCGGCCACGACTGAGACCGCGCGCCGGCCGCGGACGCGGTGCCCGCGTTGCCAACGTTTGGTCGCGTATCGGAATAGGTGAACTCCGGATTACACGATCACCACCCGCAGGCAACTAACCTTTGGCCTACAGATTCTGGCTTGATTGAGGAGTGCACGTTGCTGGGAATGGTACTGGCCGCCGGGGCCGGGCGACGCCTGCGGCCGTACACCGACACGCTGCCCAAAGCGCTCGTGCCGGTCGACGGAGACACCACGATCCTGGACATCGCGCTGCGGAACCTCGCGGCGGTGGACCTCAAGGATGTCGTGGTCATCGTCGGCTACGCGGCACAGGCGGTCCACGACCGCAAGGCCGAGCTCGAGCGGCGGCATGACGTGCGGCTCACCCTCGTGCACAACGACAAGGCCGAGGAGTGGAACAACGCCTACTCCCTGTGGTGCGCGCGCGATCACTTCTCCGAGGGCGCCCTGCTGGTGAACGGCGACACCGTCCACCCCGTCTCGGTCGAGCGGACGCTGCTGTCGGCCCCCGTGACCAGCGACATCCTGCTCGCCGTCGACGACGTGAAGCAGCTCGCCGACGAAGAGATGAAGGTCACCCTCGACGACGAGGGCCACCTGCGGCGCATCACCAAGCTCATGGACCCCGCCGACGCCTTCGGCGAGTACATCGGCGCGACGCTCATCCGTCCCGGAGCCGCCGCCCGCCTCGCCGACGCGCTGAAGGCCACCTTCGAGCGCGACCCCCAGCAGTACTACGAGGACGGGTACGGCGAGATGGTCGCCCGCGGCGAGAAGATCGCCGTCGCGCCCATCGGCAAGGTCGACTGGGTGGAAGTCGACAACCACGACGACCTCGCCCGGGCCAGGGAGATCGCGTGCACCTACTAGGCGAGCCGCCGGCGGGCGCCCGGCCGCCGGCCCGCGAGGGCGCCACGGGGCCGGCGAGCGGGCGGGAGCCGGCATGCCGCTTCTAGCACGGATGCTCATGGCTCCGCTGACCGTGGAGGTCCGCCGGGGCGCGGTGGCGGAGCTGGGTGCGCTGCTCGCCGACAGCCGGGTGGCCACCTCGGGCCGGGTCGCGGTCGCCGTCGGCGCCGGGCAGGGCGCCCACATCTCCGACCTGATCGCGCCGACGCTGTGCGACGCCGAGGTCTTCCGGGTCCCCGACGGGTCGGTCGACTCCGCCGTCTCGCTCGGCGCCGACCTGCGCAAGGGCGCCTACGAGGCCGTGGTCGGCATCGGCGGCGGCAAGACGATCGACGTGACCAAGTACGCCGCGTCGCTGGCCGGCATCCCGATGGTCGCCGTCGCCACGAACCTCTCCCACGACGGCATCTGCTCGCCGGTCTCCTCGCTGGAGCACGAGGGCGGCAAGGGGTCGTTCGGCGTCCCGATGCCGCTGGCGATCCTCGTCGACCTCGACTTCGTCCACGGCGCCCCCCCGGCGCTCGTGCGGTCGGGCGTCGGCGACGTGATCAGCAACCTGTCCGCCATCGAAGACTGGCAGCTCGGCAACGTCGAACGCGGCGAGCCCATCGACGGCCTGGCCGTCGCCATGGCGCGCACCAGCGCCGAAGCCGTGCTCGGGCGCGGCGACTCCGTCGAGTCCGACGCCTTCCTCACCGTCCTGGCCGAGTCGCTGATCCTCTCCGGCATGTCGATGGTCGTGGCGGGGTCCTCGCGTCCCAGCAGTGGCGGAGATCATGAGATCCTGCATGCCGTGGATCAGCTCTATCCAGGCGTCTCCAACCACGGCGAGCTCGCCGGGGTCGGAGCGGCCTTCTGCTTCTTCCTGCGGGAGGACGAGCACCGGCTGTCGCAGGTCACCCACTGCCTGCGCCATCACGGCCTGCCGGTGACCCCCTCCGATGTCGGCCTGACGGCCGCGCAGTTCACCGACGCGGTGATGCTGGCGCCGTCGACCCGTCCCGGGCGATACACGATTCTTGAGCACCTGCGCCTGTCCGAGGCCGAGGTGCGCGACCGGGTGGAGGAATATGTCCGGGCCGTCGGTCATTGAGCTGCGCGCGGTCGCGCAGCCGCAGACCACCATGGAACGCAACTCGGGCGAGCACTGGGCCGGCGCGCTCTACATGCGGAAGCTGTCGATCTACGTGACGTGGGCGCTCGCCCGCACGCCGATCTCGCCCAACCAGGTCACCGGCCTCATGATCGTCTCGGGTGTGCTGGCCGGCGCCGTGCTGGCGCTGCCCGGCCTGTGGGCGGCGGTCGCCGCGGCCGTGCTCATCCAGGTCTACCTGCTGCTCGACTGCTCCGACGGCGAGCTGGCCAGGTGGACGCACCGCACCTCGATCACCGGCGTGTACCTCGACCGGGTGGGCCACTACTTCGCCGAGGCGGCCCTGCTGATCGGGCTGGGCTTCCGGGCCTCCGAGACGCTGCCCGACTGGTACACCGTGCTCGGGTTCGCCGCCGCCCTCGGCGCGATCCTGATCAAGTCCGAGACCGACCTGGTCGACGTCGCCAGAGCCCGCTCCGGCCTGGCCGCCACCACGGAGGCCGCGGCCGAGCACTTCCAGTCCCGCCGGCTCGGCGCGGCCCGCAAGATCGCGGCGGCGCTGCGCTTCCACCGGGTGTTCCAGGCGGTCGAGCTGTCGATCATCGCAGTGATCGCGGCGCTGTGGGACGCCATCGCGGGCGGTCTGACGGCCACCCAGGTGCTCACCGTGGCCTGCGTCGTGTTCGCCGGGCTGCAGACCGTCCTCCACCTCGTCAGCATCCTGGCGTCGCGGCGGCTGGCGTGACATGAGGCGGGGCCTCTCGCGCGAGACGAGAACGCATCCGGACGGCGGCCCGCCCGAGGCGGGTGGCCGTCCGGACGGCGGCCCGCCCGTGGTGGGCCCCCGTACGAGCGGCTGCCCGCCCGTGGTGGGCAGCCGTCCGAGCAGCGGCTCGTACGAGATGGAAAAGCGTCGGAACCGGCGGCGGCCCACCGGCGTCGTATCTCTGTCAAGAGCCGTCATCGGACTCACCGTCAGCGTTTGGCGGGGGTTCGCGGACAGTTCCGATACGCTTATTTCGCAGTACCCGGCGACACCCAAGACGACCCGCTCACACAGACTCGGTGAACATGACCCAATGCGTTCTCCATGCGTCGAGGCGATGACGCGTTGAAGATCTCGTGTGTCATTCTCACCATGGGCAACCGGATCGCCGAGCTTGACCGGGCGATCGAGTCCGCGCTGACGCAGACCGACGGCGACATCGAGGTCATCGTCGTGGGCAACGGCGCCGACGTGCCCGCGCTCGCGGTGCCGCCGCAGAACGGCTCGGCGACGGTGCGCACCGTGCGCATCCCGCACAACGTCGGCATCCCCGAGGGCCGCAACCACGGCGTCCGCGAATGCACGGGCGACGTCGTGCTGTTCCTCGACGACGACGGCTGGTACGCCGACGACAAGGTGGCGGTGCACGTCCGCGAGCGTTTCGCCGCCGAGCCCGACCTCGCGGTGATCTCCTTCCGGGTCATGGACCCCGAGGGCGGCGTCGGCCAGCGGCGCCACGTCCCCCGGCTCCGCGCCGGCGACCCCCAGCGTTCCTCGCCGGTGACCACCTTCCTCGGCGGTGCCTGCGCCATCAGGCGTTCGGCGTTCCTGCAGGTCGGCGGTCTTCCAGGCCGGTTCTTCTACGCGCACGAAGAGACCGACCTGGCCTGGCGCCTGCTCGGCGAGGGCTACCGCATCGAGTACGACGCCGATGCCGTCATGTACCACCCGCAGGTGCCGCCGACGCGCCATGCCGACTTCTACCGGCTCAACGCGCGCAACCGGGTCTGGCTGGCCCGCCGCAACCTGCCCTGGCCGCTCGCGGGGCTCTACCTGCTCGACTGGATGCTGCTGACCCTGCTGCGCGAGCGGTCCACGGTGGCGATCAAGTCGTGGTTCCGGGGCTTCAAGGAGGGCCTGCGCGAGCCGGCGGGCGAGCGCCGCCCCATGGCGTGGCGCACCGCCTGGCGCATGCTCCGCCTCGGCCGCCCGCCCATCGTCTGACCGACCCCCGGCCCGCCCACCCTCTGACTCGCGCGGGTGTACCCCGTACACCGACGGTTCCTCAGCGCGAAGCGTCGGCATTGGCCAAAGTCATATTTTGTGGATCTTCGACCGGCGTCACGGAGGGCCTTCACTGCTGAGCGAAATCAGCTGATTACTCTGCATGCTGTTGATCTTATGGGCCGCCCGCGGTATTCGCGCTTCTCGGGCGGACCCGGCACGAAGGGAACAGCATGAAATCACGTACACGAATCGCCGCCGGAGCTCTGGCCGCCGCGGCGATCCTGGCGCCGACCGCCGTCCAGGCCGCCGCCGCACCCTCGCCCTACGCGCAGGCCGCCGCCGCGGTCCGTGCGATCGGCACCCTCGCCTACGGCAAGAACATCGTCTCCGTCTCGCGGCCGTTCACGGGCCGGTACTGCGTACGCGTCGGCAATGACGTCGACCTGTCCACGGAGGTGGTGCTGGTCACCCCGTGGAACGACCTCAACAAGACCTACGGGGTCTGGACGGCGCCGCATCCCCTGTGCGGCAACCTGCTCCACACCATCATGGTGGCCTTCAACACCAGCGACACCAAGGTGGCCGCCAACACCCCGTTCTTCCTGGCCATTCCATAAGGAGCCGTTCCTCGGACCAGGCGGCGCCGACCGGCCGAGGCGGCGACCGTGACGGTCCGGACGCGGATGCGGGGCGTTCGTCGTAGCGGGTGGCCATGGCACGGAGATTCCTCCGGCCGGTCGATCGCCCGCACGACGACGTCACGGGCCCGGCGCCGGCCGGTGTCAGAGCGCCGGTTCCGCCGGGCGAACCGCGCGCACGTGGTACATCAAGGACGGCAGGCCGCCCTCCGACTCGACCCGGAAGCCGGCGTCGGGGATCAGCGTGCCGAGCAGCTCGGCGGGGCTGTGCAGCATGGCGGGGCCGGTGAACAGGCCGATCACGTGCCGGGCCAGATGTCCGGACGGCGGGCGGAACTCGACGATGAGCAGCCGCCCGCCCGGGCGCAGCACGCGGAACATCTCGCTCATCGCCGCCGCGCGGGCGCCGGCCGGGATGTGGTGGACGGCGAGGCTGGAGACCACCAGGTCGAACGAGGCGTCGGGGAACGGCAGGTCCTGCCCCTCGCCGACGACGTAGTCGCAGTTGCCCGGCGCTCGGCGACGCGCGTACTCGACCATGGCGGGGGAGGGGTCGAGGCCCGTCACGTGCCCGGTCGGGGTGACGACCGGCGCCAGCACGCGGCTCAGGTACCCGGTGCCGCAGCCGACGTCGAGGACGCGGTCGCCCGCCCTCGCCCTGCCCAGCGTCGCGGCGCGGGTGAAGGCGGCGCGCCGGCCGCCGAGGTAGGCGATCGTGACGAAGATCTCGTACACGCGCGGACGGTCGATGGTGCCGCCCCCGTCCGCATGCTCGGCATGGTCGTGGAACAGCTTTCCCAGGCCCATGATGTGTCCCTTCTTTCCATTTCCGAACGGGCTGTTCAGTAATGAATGGTGCGTTCACTATGGTGGAGGAGTCAACGAGCAGATCGGCCGAGATGTGCC
Source organism: Sphaerisporangium dianthi (assembly GCF_042654065.1). Classification (NCBI taxonomy): domain Bacteria; kingdom Bacillati; phylum Actinomycetota; class Actinomycetes; order Streptosporangiales; family Streptosporangiaceae; genus Sphaerisporangium; species Sphaerisporangium dianthi. The sequence goes on from NZ_JBHSFP010000006.1 coordinate 206,931, forward strand.
GTACGGAACAGGAGCCGGAAAAGTGTCCGAGGACAGGCGGGTCCGGCGCACCCGGCGGGCCGTCCAGGAGGCGCTCGTGTCGCTGATCCTGGAGAAGGGCTACGACGCCGTCACCGTCACCGACATCATCGACCGCGCCGACGTCGGCCGATCGACGTTCTACGCGCACTTCACCGACAAGCAGGAGGTGCTGTTCAGCAACGTCGAGCAGCTCGGCTTCCTCCATCCTGCGCCGGCGGCCCGCTCAGGACGGCTCTTCGCGTTCAGCCTGCCCATGTTCGAACACGCCCAGGAGCGGCGCCGCCTCATGCGGGCCCTGCTGGGGCGGCGCGGCGGCGGCCCGATCGCGGCACGCGGCGAGCAACTGCTGAGCGCGATCGTCCGGGACGAACTCATCGCCGCCGGCGGCCGGCCGTCGCCCTCACTCGACCTGTTGGTCATCTGCGTCGTCGGCGCCTTCATGGCCCTGCTCCGCGCCTGGCTGGACGGCGACGTCACCGCGACCCCCGCCGACCTCGACGCCGCCTTCCGCGCCGCCACCCTCCCCGCCGTCCACGCCGCTCTGGGGCGCACCTGAAGGCGATAGCACGCCCCTAGGTGGGTGTTAAGCGGGGCATCTCGACCGTACGATTCTGGGTGACTCGCTCAGTGCTGGTTCTGCGTGCTGGTCGAACTGCCGGTGGCGGCCGCTACTTCTTACGAACGCGGCAGGCGAAGCACTTGTACGCCTGCTGCCCGGAAAGATTGTCGTAGAAGCGATCATCGAGCAATGTGTTGACCGCCTCGTAACGAGGGTCTCCATAATCGTCACCGACGCGCTGCGCCGGGCCGAACGTGTTGGGGATGTAGATGGTGTCCGGCCGGATACCGGAGTCGAGAAGCGCGGTGCCGGTGACCGCGCCGCGAGGGCTCTCGACGACGACCGCGTCGCCGTCGGCGATGCCGAGAGCACGGGCCGTCGCCGGATGGATCTGCACCAGACGGATCCCGTTGAGACGTTCGCCGGTGGGCGCCCAATGGGTGACGGAGGCGAAGTGCACCACACTGGGGCGCCCTGTCATGCCCATCAGAGGGTACTTCTTGTGGACCACGCCCGATCCCGGGATCGCGAGGCGCACGGGCCGCGTCAGCGCATGCGGGTTGATCGGATTGGTGATGTACCGATCCTCGTAGGTCAGCGTCGGATTCGCGCCGGTGACCTCAGGATGGGTGTAGAAGACCGGCAGGGCGCCATGTCCGCTCGGCGTGAGCCGCCGCTCCAGGTCCGGGGTCGTGATCTCGACCTTGCCGCTCGGTGTGAGGAAACGCTTGCCGCGATTGGCCGGGTCCAGCGCGTCCGCGGCCTTGTACCAGCTGGGATGATCGAGGTAGAGGGTGCTTACGCCAGGGTGGTCGGCACTCGGGCACGGCCAGCGCAGAGGTTCGGTGCGTGCGCGCAGGCGCTCGCGGGTCATGCCGCCCATCCCGGGAGTATTGGCGACGAAGGTGTCCCACAGTGTGGCGTAGTTCTTCCACTCGACGGGGAAAGCGCCGGTCCAGTACGAGGCGGGGCGGCGCCGGTCGTTGCGGCCGAGAGCCTGGGCCAGGTCGATCCAGATCTCGGTGTCGGAACGGGTCTCCCCGATCCGGGCGACGGCGGCGTCCTGCCAGCGGATGGCACGGTCGTCGCGTCGCATGTAGACGCCTTCGAACTCCAGGCCGCTGCAGACGGGCAGGATGATGTCGGCGTAGTATGCCGCCTCTTCCATGAACAGGCCCGTGTAGACGTAGAAGTCGAGCTTGGAATAGGCCTCTTTCACCTTGCTCGTGTTGGCCGAGCTGATCAGGGGGTTCCCCTCGGTCATGACGGCCTTCAGCCGGTAGGGCTTGCCCGTGAGGATCGATTCGGCGAACGCGTCAGGGCCGACGGGGAGAGCCGGGCCTCGCTCAGGAGGCGTGCTCTTCAGCGGCGGCAGGTTCAGTCCGCCGGGCCAGGTGTTGTGCATGAAGTTGCACCCGCCGCCGGCCACACCGATATTGCCGGTCACGGCCGCCAGCATGGCCAGCGTGCGGTAGGTGTCGAACGCGCCGAGCTGGTGGGAGATCCCGGCGTTGCAGAAGATGGCGGCCGGCCGCATGGTCGCGTAGTCGACGGCGAGCCGGCGGATCGTCTCCGCCGGAACACCGCTCACCTCGGCCGCCCATTCGGGGGTGTAACCCTCGGCTGTCAGGTGCTTGCGCAGTTCGTCGAAGCCGAGTACCCAGCGATCGACGAAGTCCTTGTCATAGCGGTCGGTCGTGACGATGTGGTGCAGCATGCCGAGAGCGAGCGCGAAGTCCGTATGCGGCTTGGGCGCCACCCACTGGTCGGCGAGGGCGGTGGTGGGAGTGCTCCGCGGGTCCACGACGACCAGGCGCGCCCCCGTCCGCTCCCGGCATCGCAGCAGATGAGCGAAGGTGACCGGATGGGTCTCCCCCTGGTTGGTCCCCAGGAAGAGGAAGAACTTCGCCGAGCCCAGATCCTCCTTCCCAGTCGCACCGTCAACGCCGTAGCCGTTCGTGAAGTTGCCCAGGCCGAAAGTGGTGGCGAGCGCGTTCCCTCCGGCGTCGTTGCACACCGGGCCCACGTCCGTGTCATTGGGGCTGCCCAGCAGAGCGAACACTCGGGTCGCCAGCGAGCCGGTCCCGCGGGGCAACCGTCCGTTGGTCCGGTTGGCTATCGCGCGGGCCTCTCCGGCATCGCGCAACGCCAGCCACCGACGAGCGATGACATCCAGCGCGTCGTCCCATGAGATGGGCTCGAACCGGCTGTCCGGGTCGCCCTTGCGCCCGGAGACACGGCGCAGCGGCCTCGTCAGACGCAGAGGACTGTAGGTGAGCTCCGTCATCAACGACGCTTTGACGCACAAGTTGCCGTCTTGCACCGGGTCCTTCCCCTCACCCCGGATCTCCAGGACCCGGCCCAGCTTGAGGAAGACCTGCAGCCGGCAGTTGCTGTTGCAGAACTGGCAGGAACTGTTCACGACGCGGTCGGGCGTCAGAGCGGCCGATCCCACCGTGAGATCCGGCATCGAGGACGCACCAGCACCCGCGCCGACCGGCGGTGACGCTGCGAAGGCGGCCTGGTCCGCCGGTGAGACGATCCCCGTGACGCCCCCTGTGGCTGTGCCGGCCCCGGCGAGCAGGGCACCGCGCAACACGCCGCGCCGGGTGACGCCTTTGTGGTCTGTGAGCGAGGTGCCGTCCTGGTCGACCATTCTTCGTCTCCTGTCTCAATCGGTGCTCGTGCGCGGTCGTCCGAGTGACGGTCTTCGCGCATGCCATCGGAACCGAGGTCGCAAGGCCAATGAGGGATCAGGGGTTGGATTCGTCGCCTGCGTCGTCACACTCGCGCCCACCGCGCCGCGTGACTCCGTGCCCTGAGGATTCAGGAGTCTTCCATGTGGTACCGCGACACTCTTGTGTTGATCGGCGCCGCGCGAAAGTGGTCCGGGCAGGCAGCATGCCGCCCGGCGTCTCGGCGCCACCGCCGAAGCGGTCCCGACGGCTGCATGCCGTGACAGCACCACGGCCTCATGCTCCGGTCGTGGGACCGGGAGACCCGGCTTTCGCCGAGAAGACTCCGACGGGACGGTCAGGGTCTCTGGAGCCTTGTGAACGCTCGCCGGTGCCGGCGTGACCGGGCTGCGACGTTCGTGAGGCCAGAGCCCCAGCGAGCGGGGGCAGGAGCTACACCCGAGCGCCCCTACTCGCCTGATTTCGCGGAGGCGTCGGTCTGCGCGAAAGCATCCCTATTTGATTAGAGGGGTTCACAGAGCACCCAGCCGCGCAGGACAGGCGCATACGTCAAAGCGCGCCGTCAAAGCGCGCCGACAAAGCCGCACGGCCGAGGCGGACGCCTCATCGGAGTCGGCGCTCAGATGGAACAATGTAAAGCCGCATCCGGCGCAGCCGGAGATACAACAAATTCATTGACTCAATGATGATTGACTGAAATACACTTGTCAATCATCAACCGGAGCGAACCTGCGATCCACTCCACGCGATTGGGTGCGGGAACGAGTCGCTTCCAGGAAGATGAAGTAGGCGTCACCGCATCCTATGGTGATCACCTCATCAGAGCCGTAGAGGACACAGGCCGGCGTCTGCAGCCTCGGAGAGCGCGGCGCCTCAAAAGATCTCGCGGGTCTGGATGCGCCCGCCTGATCGGCTGTACCTATCGGTATCAACCGGCAAGCGTGGCCGGTCTTGGACGCGTGCGGAGCATTGACGCGTTCCAAGGACGGAGGAACGCTGAGGTCACTTTCGGGCGCGCACACAAGGGGCTCTTACGCTGGCTCAGCTTGGATCCACCGAGCCGAATCTGAACCGATTGCTGTGAAATGAGAGGAGGTGCCCTCCGACCTGGGATGATGAAAGTTCTTGAGGCTTCCGTCAACCAAATCGAGAGGACACCTCTCACGTGCTAGTTTCTCACCGCCCCGGCCAGGACTCATGCGATCTTCGATGAGGAGCACCTGGTCGCGCCGCCACCCTCCCCGCCGTCCACGCCGCCCTCGGGGGTACCTGAACCCCTGAAGACCCTCAGCTTCGCGCGCTGAGCGTGCTCGGTTCTGGTTGCGCGTCGGTCGCACGGCTGAGGCCGACGGCCGAGGCCGCGACCAGCAGGACGAGCGTCCATCTCAGGTCGCGCGCCACATCCGGCAGGAATCTCATCGACGACAGGTGAAGCAGCGCCGCGGCGGCCACGGCGTACGGGATCAGCAGGAGCCGGCGGGTGACCTGGTCGCCGGCCGGCCGGCGGGCGACCAGCGAGACGAGCACGACCATCAGGGCGATGGCCACGAGCACTGGCGTGGCGGCGAGCAGCAGCCGGGCGGGCCCCAAGGGCAGGCTCAGCGGATTGCCGTGGGCGCCGCCATCGCTGCGTGGCCAGTTGTGGGTCGCGCCCGTGAACGACGCCGTGACCACCGCGGCCGCCGCCACCGCCATGACCGATCGCCGGCGTACGCGGCCGTCCGGATAGAGAGACATGGCGATCAGCGGTATCAGCAGCACCTGAGGTATCCACACCCAGTACGTCAGCCAGCCGTCGAAGCCGATCTCGTTGCCGATCTCCGGGAACGGCGGCCCGACCCGCTCCCAGAGCCAGAAGACCGGTTCGATGGAGCCGAGCAGCCCGCTGACGACGAAGACCAGCCCGATCCGCCGGGTCACGGCCCGTCCGGCCAGCCATCCGCCCGCGGCGAGAGAGACGACAGTGAGCACGGTCGCGCCCGCCGTGTCATCCGCCAGGCCCATGGCGATGGAGAGCGCGTAGCGGGCGACGGTCGCGGCGATCGCCACCCCGACGATGGTCCACAACGCGACCCGCATGACCCGCTCCTCCATTGCTCGTTGACCGCCACTGCCTTCGCCGTCCATGCCGCCATGCCCGGCCGCGTGGCCTGAGGTTTCGAACGCCGTCGCGGGCGTGCGCACCGACGGCCGAGACTAACCCAGCTCGTAATTCAGGATCCTTTTCCGGTAAGGGTGGACGAGCCGGTACAGCTTGCCGAGCATCTCGACCTCGTCCTCGTAGAAGTTCGTCTCCAGATCGCGGAACATGAACCGGGACGGCTGTGGCCTGCCATGCGCCATGAGAATGAGCGGCCTGTTCGCGCCGCGCGCTATGCCGGCCTCGATGAGCGCGTTCCGATTGTCCTCCGAGACGTCGGCGACCACGAAACGAGCATGGGATATCCGCTCGATGATGGCGCGCTGGGCCTGCTGTTCGTGGAGATACTGCCCCATGACGCAGTCCATTCCGGTGACCGCGCGGATCAGGCCGCAGACGTGCTCATTGGCGGGATTCGAGAGCGACCCCGCGTAGAACGCGTAGTCCGGTGTGCGCGGCGGCTCGTAATATTCGCGCACGGCGTCGACGGCCTGCGCCAGCACCGAGAAGTTCGCGAGCTCGTCCGTCCGGTACACCCGCCCGTCCATGGCGTCCTCCGTCAGGCCCTCCGGCACGACGACACCCGGATCCGCGACCAGCAGGTACGGCAGCCCCAGCGACTGGGCTATGCCCACCTCCTCCAGGATGTACGGGGAGGTCCGCCCGCGCGCGTCCCGCAACGGCATGATCGCGAGCAGCGCGCCGCAACTACGGATGATGGACCCGACCCGCGTCGCCCGGTCGGCCCGCTGCTGGTCGATCGAGTCGCCGACGAGCCGGTATCCCGACCCGGCGAAGGCCGAGCAGATCTCGTCCGCGGGGCCCGACTCGCTGCTCCGCCACGTCCGGCTGACGTACAGGTCGTTCGCGTCCTTCGGTGACACCGTGGTCGCGTCCGTGTGCAGCGCGCACAGCAGGCGATACGCGGTCTCGGCCGTCAGCCCGCTTTCCGGCATATTGATGTAGACGGTCGTCTCCAGCGGCTTCGGAATCTCCACGTCATCGATCTTGACGGCCAGAATGCGAAAGGCGGGATCGGCCGCACGCTGGCCTATCGCGGCCGCGCATTCCTCGCGCACCCATCCGGAACGCACGGAGGCGCGGGACACCACGATGATGATTCCCCTCGCCTGCCCCATCGCCTCGGGAAGGCTGTAACTGACGGACGACGCCACCGGCAGGCGGTCCTCGTCCCACCAGATCCTGACGTCCGCTACCTGCGCCAGCCAGGCGGCCAGCGCGACGACGAACTTCCGCTCTTCGTGCGCGTAGCTGATGAACAGCTGATATGGCCGATCTCGCAGCGGTACGAACATCCGTTATCACCAACGGCCCACGCGGAAGGGGAAAGACCCGGCTAAGACCTACCAGCCTACCGATCTCCCCCTCGATGCCGTGAGGAGAGCGCAGGTTTCCTCTGCCCCGGCGGCAGTGGTGAAAGCCCAGGTGAAAGCCGTCCGGGATTGAGGGGCTTCCGCGTCAGGAAAGACGGAACGTTCGTGATCGATGTGCGTCCTCGGACGGCGGTGGACCGGCGGTCCGCGCCGTCCTCACGGCGCACCGTCCGTGAGATGCGGTTTCAGCCCTGCCCGTAGAGCATCGGCACGTCCACCAGCACCACATCGGGGTTCTGCCGCGCCTCGGCGCGCAGAGCGTCGTCGAAGCCCGCGCCGCTGTAACAGGCGAGCACCGTGTTCGCCGTCTCATACCCCTTGGCCGCCAGCAGGTCGCGGGCCCGGCGCAGCCGGCCGAGGTGGCGAAGGTCCATGACCTTGTCCCATTTGGCCTCGCCCAATGACTTGATCTCACGCGGTTCGCCCGGATAGGGCACGCCGAGAACGGCGATGTCCACGTCGATCTGTGCCTTGTCGTGCGGATCGGCCACCGTTCCGGCCACTACCTCGCCGATGCCTCCCTCGCCGAAGTGGTGCCGCCCGTAGCGCAGGGCGTACTCCCGGCAGAGGTTCTCGAAGTGCGGGCCAATGACCTTCGACAGGAAGCGCTGACGTGAGCGCCCCCAGACCTCCTCGGCCAGACCGAGGCTGAGATCGGTCCATTCAGGACGCATGATCGCCTGATAGAAGGTGATCAGCGGCTCGGCGATGCGGTACCGCGTCCGTCCGGTCCTGAAGGCGTCCTTCTCCTTGACGAGAAGGCCGCAGTCCTCCAGGACGTTGAGCGGATGGGCGATGTCCGATGACTTGTGCCCGATGTGGCTGGCTATGCCCCCCCAGGTGTTGTTGCCCTCCGCGACCGCCGCCAGTACCGAGTGATACAGGGCGGTGTCACGAATGGCCGGCTCCTCGGCCAGCAGGTACCGCCCTTCGCGGAACAGGGAGGTCCGCCGGTTGAGCACGGTGCGCGCCACCCACGCGTCGAAGTCCTCCGGCGAAGCCGGCCGGTCGCCCGCCACGAACTCGTCCCGGTATGCCGGAGTGCCGCCGACGATCGCATGGAGCATCACGGCCAGCCGAGGATCCGACACCTCCCAGAAGTCGGCCGCCTCGCGGTACGGCAGTGACTGGACGAGGAGCTCCAGGCGCGCACGCCCGCGCAGCGGCGCCTGCCCGGCCAGGACCTTGCCCATGACCGACAGCGCCGAGCCGCAGATGAGCACACGCGCGTTGCTGCTCCCTCCGTGGGTGCGCCCGCGCAGGTCGATCTCCTGCTTGAGGAGGGACGGGATGGCGGGGTTGGCCTTCATCAGGTATGGGAACTCGTCGATGACCAGCGGCATCGGGCGTTCCCTCGGCAGGGAGAAGAAGAAGGTCAGCGCGTCGCGCCAGTCGGCGAACGGGTACCCCACCGGCGAGCCGGTGTGCCGGGCGAGCGCCATGCCGAACAGGCGCAGCAACTCGACGTCCGTTCCCTCGGTCGCCTCGAAGAAGAAGCCGCCCAGCGCTTCGGCGAGCGACCGCAGCAGGAACGTCTTCCCCTGACGCCGCCGGCCGCTGACCACGCCGAACGCCACCTCCGCCTGCGTTCCGGTGGCGAACTCGCGCAGCGCCTCCCACTCCCAGTCCCGCCCGAAGATGTGCCCCGGCTTTTCCACCAAGAGTCATCACCCCGATACTGAAGTACGATCCACTGAAGTGTACTTCAGCATCGGCTTGCGATCGGCGCGATCCGGAGCTTCGACAGGGTCGTCCGCACAGCCATCGCGGGGCATCGGCGCACCTCACCGCGATGGCTGCCGGCTCGTCAGGCGTCCGAGAGCGAGTGCGGACGAACACCCGTGACATCAGAAGGACCACCGTCAGCCGGTGGCGTCGAGGACCTCGCGCAGCTTGCGAGCGAAGGCCTCAGGCTGCCCTGCGTAGCCGTGCTCGCCGCCGAGGAAGCCGCCGTGGTGGCTCGGGAAGACCGTCGCCTCCTGCCCGAGGAGTTCGGCCGTCGCCACCGAGGTGCGTCCGGTGAAGGTGTCCCCGGTTTCCTCGCCCACCGCGATCACGACCCGGGTCGGCGCGGAGGTGAGCGCGTCGACGTCGGGCCGGTAGCTGCTGACCGCCCACGACCGGTCGGAGAGCAGCGGATCGTCACGGGAGCCGTCGTCCTCGGCCGGCATCCCGAACGCGGCGGGATCCGGCGCGGGCTGGGCGAAGTAGTCGTCGGTGTACTCGCCCTGCCACGAGGTCATCGCGATGAAGGCCGCCATGCCGGCACCCCGGCCTTTGTCCTCGTACGCATCCCGGACGCCGGCCCGGGCACGCTCGGCGGCCTGGGCATCGGAGATCACGGGAATGAGCGGCGGCTCGTGCGCCACCAGGGTGGTCACGTCATCGGGGTACGCCGCCACGAGGGCGAGCGCGGTCACCGCACCGCCGCTGCTCGCGAACATCTCGACCGGGCCCGCGCCGAGCGCCTCGATGAGGGCGTGCACGTCGCCGGCCTGGACTCCGGGCGCATGGTCGACCCGGCCGTCCTTGCGGGTGCTGCGGCCGAGGCCGCGCGGGTCGTAGGTGACCACGGTGCGGTCGGTGAAATGCGACGCCAGCGCGCCGAAGCCGCTGGCGTCCATGGGCTGGCCGATCATGACCAGCGGTGGCCGTCCATCGGCGGTCGGCAGCGGGCCGTGGACGTCGTAGGCGAGGTCGACCTCGGGAGTTTCGAGTATGTGCGTAGCCATAACGGTGTATACCCCTTGCGCGTCGAGAACTCATCGGACCCTACGCCCGCGCCATCCCGAAGTCCGGATGCAGGGCCGATGCCTTCTCACCCGCTGACAAGCGGGTGCTGGTGGGGGCCTCAGTTTGCGGTGGTGAGCCTGACGGCGATGGCAGGCCTATCAGGTGCCGATCGGTTCGGCCATTCGCTGCCCCGGGCGGAGTTGACCGCCACGCATGAGCTCGCCGAGGGTGGTCCGCCTGTCCTGGAGAAGGCGTCGGCTGACCTCGTCGATCTCACCGATCAAGGTGATCCCATCGGTCATGCTCACCACCCTGACGGAGTCCGGATCGACATCGTCCCGATCGAGGAGGTCGGCGCTCTGCGTGGTGATCACAACCTGTACCCGCTCGCTCGCCTCGGTCAGCGCGTCGAACAAGGCGCCGGCGGCGGCCGGATGCAGGGCGGCCGCCGGCTCCTCGATGTCCAGGTGATGGAAGAGCATGTCCCGGAGATCGTGATACGCGTTGCTGAAGTCCTCCTGGGTGGCGGCCAGCGGTAGGTAGAGACGGTCCCGCTCGATGCCTCCGCCGCCGAGGATCAGGCCGGCCCGCGTGTCGAATCGGATTTCCTTCGATCTGGAATCGTCCTGGTCATGGCGGATGACGCAGTGCTCCTCCTTGACCAGCAGCGGCCGGCGTCCGGTGGAGTCCCGGCCGATCGCGAATGCGTACTCGACCAGCGACGGCTTCCCGGCAGCCTGGATGACGAACTCCACATGAATGGTGAACTCATCCGCGGCATCGGGCGCCTGCCTGAGCACTTCGTTCAGGCCACCACGTTTGGCCACAGCATCGGCCGGCGTCGTGTTCAGGGCGTCCGCCACGAACCGGAGCGCGTCCACGAAGTTACTCTTCCCCGCCCCGTTGGGCCCCAGCAGGACCAGCAGTGAGCTGAAGGCGACCTCGCAACTGGCGATGCTCTTGTAGTTCGTCACCCGCACCCGCCGCAGAAACGGCACCGTCCGCCCCATCACACTCCCTGCGCCGTCGTGACGTCGATCTGTCCGGTCAACGTCGACGTGATCTCGAATACTGCGGTCGTCAGTGCCCGGCCAAGAGACAGTCGGCGACTGCCGCCGTCGTGTCTAGCGTGGGTGATGGCCGTTGCCGGTGACCGGGGGAGGCATGGCCGGGTCCATGGGCGTTCGCGGGCGGGGGATCAGCCTCTCGGGAGTACTGCGCGCCTCTCGCGATGGAGCCGGCCGGGTCTTCCAGCGGGCCCACACCGTCTTGCCCGGGCCGTCGGCCAGGGGGATGACGCCGTAGTCGCCGGCCAGCGCCGCCACGATCGGTAGCCCGCGCCCGTGGTCGGCGTCGAGTCCCAGGTCGAGCCGCCGAGGTGTCCCAGGGCCGTGATCGGTGACGCGGACGCTCAGCTCGCCGGACGTGGACCACAGGGAGAGGCGGATCGGGGGCGCACCGTGGGAAATGGCGTTCCCCAGCAATTCCCCGATCACCAGAACCACATCGTCGGCGAGATGGGCGAGATCCCACGCGATGAGCACCTCGTTCGCCATGTGCCGCGCCTTGCCGACCGCCGCCAACTCGTGCGGCAGGTCCCAGCTGACGGTACGAAGACCGTCCGGTGTTTCGATCATCGATGCTCCTTGGGGAGAGAGCGCGGTGAGTTTCGGTGTCCGGCCCGGGTTCATCGGCTGCCACCGAACCCTGGGCCGTGGATCGATGTCGCGGGAGGTAAGCGAGGTCACTTCGGCCTCACGCATGAGATCGCGCAGCTCGTCGGCCGATCGGGCTTCCACCATCAGCGGCACGGGAGCCGGCCAAGTGGCGACCGCATAGAACCGCCGACTACCCACCCCGTACCAGACGGCCCACGTCGGCTCCAGCTGATCGATGTGCTCAGCAGTGGCACGTTCAGCGGCGTCCCAGCCTTTGGGCACAACTCGCTGTTCGACGGTTCCGCGTCGGTGCTGCCCCTTCGCCCTGTCCGCCGCCATGTGGCCGTTCTTTGAAGTGAGCGCCACGGATTCACTCGGCCTTTCTGGATCAGTGCTGATCGGACATGTCGGTTATAGTGACGAGTTGATTACGCCCTGTCACTGGCCACACATCATGGCGCTTGCGATGCCAACTTTCAAGGCCGAAAGACAACTGACCGGATTCGGTCAATCACTCACAGTGCATAGAGGTGATGCGTAGGATCGGCCACTGATCGTGAAGGAGGCATCACATGGCCGGTAGTCCTACCGTCAAACGGCGACGTCTCAGCGCCGAGCTCATCCGGCTTCGTGAACAGGCCGGCTTGACCCATGATGAAGTCTGTAAGCATCTGGAGTGGTCGCGCGGACGCCTGACCCATATGGAGCAGAACAAGTGGACACGGCCGGACGTCGGTAACATCCGGCTCCTTCTCGACCTCTATGGCGTCACCGACCCCAAAGTTCGGGAAGCCGTGTTGAACCTGGCGCGGCAGTCCAGAGAGAAGGGCTGGTGGCAGAGCTACAAGGACATCTTCCAGGGCAGCCTGCCTGGTTTCGAGGCGGATGCCACGCAGTTGCGAACGTACGAGATAGCGTTCGTGCCCGGTTTGCTCCAGACGATGACGTACGCGACAGCGATCTTCCGGGCCGGCCAGGTGTTAGAAGAAGATCAAGCGGCCGTGACCCGTCGCGTTGAGGGCCGCATGGCGCGCCAGGGAATCCTGCGCCGAGAAGATCCACCCGAACTGTGGGCGGTCATCGACGAGGCGGCTCTGCTGAGGCTGGTCGGCGGTGTCGACGTCATGGCGGAACAGCTCAAGCACATCATCGAGATGGCGAAGCTCCCCAACATCACGATCCAGGTACTTCCCAACTCGGCCGGCGCCCACGTGGCGATGGCCTGCGGCTTCGTCATTCTGGACTTCGCGGGAGACCTCGATCCATCCATCGTCTATATGGAAACGCCTACAGATTCGCTGTTCCTGGAAAGACCAGAGGAGGTGCAGGCATATACGCTGATTCATAACCGCGTCCTCGCCGCGGCGCTCACAGCGGAAGAGTCGGTCACCTACATCGCATCGTTGATCGCTCGTCTACAACGAGAGTAGAGGCAAGATGGATCACCCGTCGCTGTCACCTACATGGCACAAGAGCTCCTACAGCGGCCAGCAGGAGAACTGTGTTGAGGTGGCGCATCTGGATCGGACACGAGCCGTAAGAGACAGTAAGCGACCGGTCGGGCCCGTCCTGTTGTTCTCCTCATCGGATTGGCAGGAGTTCATCGCCGGAGTCAAGCGTGGGGACTTCGTCTGACACCATGCGGTGAAGATCGCAGCGAGCGGTACCGGTCAACGGCGTGAGTACGGCGCCTGCGAACCCTATGATCCTGGCGCTGGAGAACCGTTCGGCCATACACATGGAGAAGTAGCCCCCAGCGCCAGTACGTCATTGTCGGCATGGTCCAGTGACAGGCTGAAATTATCAGGGCGAGAGTGACCGGATAGGACCGTGCCACTCTCTGAGACTCCCTCGACGGCATGACCCTGTCGCTCCCAGGACGTCTTCACCTGTTTCGCTACGTCAGTGAGCCGGTCTTTGGGTATCCCCTGCAAGTAGTAGGTGCGGCTGATCATCACATGTCCCCCCGAGCCGTCAGCCCCTTGATCATCACAATGATCTACGGCGAGACTGGGCCGGTACAGTTCGAGCCGGGGTTCTGGATCGATCGCCTTGGCCGTGTCACTGATGAGCTGTTCCACACGGGACAAAGCCTGCACCTGGGTCATGGTGGGACCGCCCGCAGCCGAGGTCGCCGTAGTCGCTGGTCCGTCCACGATCTCTCCTCTACTGCAGCCCGCGGTGAGGGCGATGATTCCAATGGCGACGATGCTCAGCCGTCTCATCTGGTCTCCTACTTTCCCGAAGGCGAGGGGGAGGGAAGCGGACGTGGCGATGGGTTCGCTGTCGGCTCCACGATCGGTGACGGCATGGTCTGCGCGGGTGTAGGAGGGACCGGCAGCGGAGTGGGTGAGGGCGTGGGCATCGGAAAGGAAATCAGCCTGTCGAATTGTCCGTTGACGAGGTAGGCGATATTTCTGAGAGAGGCTGACTGGTAGCCGGTCGATTGATCGATGTCCCAGTAACTCGAGTGCCCCTTGAAAGTGTACGAAGGGTCCTTGGTCCCCTCGGCATAAAATTGCTTCGCGCCGAACAGGGGGCTGCTTGGGTCGGTGCCGAAGGGGCCCGTTCCCGCCACGATTCCCTCTTTCGTGATACTGACGTGGCCTATGTCGCCCACCGGATCGTTCGGTGCTTCTCCCACCCAGACCTGGCCGACGTGTAGTTGCTTGGCCTGCAATGCTCCGACTCCGGGGCTGCCCACAAAGATGACCTGGTCGGCGAAGTTTCCTGGACGGAGGCGGGCGGCCATGCCGGTGACGAGTGATCCGTAGCTGTGCCCCAGGACGGTCAGTCTGACGTCGGAGCCGGGCTGATGCGTAGCGTGAAGTCCGTCAGTGAAGGCGGCCAACTGCGGCGCTCCTTTCGCTGCGGCCTTCGGTAGAGCCACTGAGTGGTCCGAATCCTTCACGGTCGCTTCCCATTGGGGAGCTTCGTAGCCGAGCCAGACCATGGAGGCGACGTTCTCGCCGACGGCCGTCAGACTGGCTTGTCTCCATAGCCTGTCCGCGCGCTTGGCATCGCCCAGGATGCCGCCGAGGGTCGTACCTGTCCCGGGAACGTAAGACACTATGTTGTCGGCCTTGTCGGGATCGCCGAACGAGATCGCCGTCTTGCCGAGGCCACCGAGCTCCAAGGCGATCAAGTAGGTAGGAGGACGTCCATCTTTCCCTCCTAGTTGCAAACTCGCTTTCACGGCTTTGATCTGGTCCAGTTTCAGTTGGAGCTGCTTGATCTCGTCGCCTGCGGTGCCGAGGGCCGTGAGGCGGGCGAGGTCGGCTTGGATCGCTTTCTCCTGGGTGGCGAGGGTGGCGCGGTTGGCCTCGTTGCGGACGGTGGTCGGGAGGCCGTTCAGGTTGCCGACGAGGTCGGGGGACGCGGTGATGAGCCGGTCCTGGGTGCTCTTGCCGAGTTGCCGCCACCATACGTTCACTCGGGCGGCCAGCGAGGGGTCTTCGGCGGTGTGCTGGAGGGTCAGCAGGGATTTGAGCGCGATCGTGTCGCCGGTGGTCGCGGCGGACAGGAGCTTGTCGGCGCCCTTCGGGTCGGGCGCGTGGGCGCCGAACAGGCCGAAAGCGGCCATCGCCCGAGTGGCCATGCCGGAGTCCTGTTCCTTCTGGAGCATGGCCAGGCGTGATCGCAGGTCGCGGGACTGCTCCTCGGCCCAGGTGCCGGTGCTCGTCACCTGATGGGCCGCCTGGGCGGGCAGGCAGAGGGGGACCAGTTCGGCGGCGAGCCGCCGGCCGGCGAGCGGGAGGTTCTGGCCTGCCTGCTTGAGGTCGGCGACCATGCGGGTCATCGCGTCGACGTTCATGCCGGCGAAGTCGCCGTGCCCGGCCGCGCTGAGGGCGCTCGCCGAGGTGGTGAAGGAGGGGTAGGACGCCTGGCCGCCCTCCTGGCGGATGCGGTCGACGATGCCGTGGGCCGCCGCCTCGAACGCGCGCTGTAAGGCGATGCGTTGTCCCGACAGGGCCTTGGCGAATCCCGGTGCGCCTCCGCCGACCCATGCGCTGGCCGACATGCAGCGGGCGCACGAGTCCAGCGCCGAGGTGTTCTCCTCGGCCAGCCGTACGACCCGCGATAAGACGCCTTGAAGTTCGGTAACCCCCGTCGCCACAGCGAGCCAGCATCACATGACCAGCCGACTTAAGACAAGATTTCCTGCTAAATCGACAGAGAAGGAAATGTCGGATTAGTGATTAGGGTTGTGTCATTTCCGGGCCCGAGGATCGTGGTGATCCGCTGGATGTAGTCGTTCTATCTGGCCGTCGTGCTCGCTGGTTCGTTCGTGGGTGCCGCAGTGGGGGAGAGGTGGCGCGTGGCGAGGAGGGTCAGCCAGAGCCAGCCGGTCGTGACGGCGAGGCGCTGGAAGAGGCCGCCGAACTTCACGAGGCCGGGCGATTGGTCGAAGCCCCTGCTGGAGAGGTAGAACGCGACTGCGAAGACGGCGAAGGTGATCACCGAGTAGGCGGCCCAGCCGCGTGACCGCTGTGCGGCGAACCGGACGGCGAAGACGAGGAAGGCCGCCGCCAGGGCGATGAAGCCGGGGATGGACACGAGGTCGTGGACGGCTCCGTGGGTGGTGACGTACTCGGTGAGACGGTCGGGAGTGCCCGGCGGGTAGCCGCTGACCGGGTCGGTGACGAAGATCCCGGCGAGGATCAACTGGACCGCCCAGACACCGATCAGGATTGGACCCCAGGTGGCTCCTCGCCTCAATCCGGTGCGGGATGCGGGGAGAGGTTCCGGTGCGCGCGCGGAGGGACGTTCGAGGACGAGGGTGCCGCCGGCCGGGACGGGCTCGTCGCGCGTGCTCCGCGTGCCGGCTTCGAGCGCGTCCGGAGTGGGCGGGCCGGGACGGAGGAGCTTGCGGAGGGCGACGGCGAAGCCCAGGGTCAGCAGCCCGGCCACGATGAAGTTGAGGTCCTGTGTCCAGCCGGACGGGCCGAGCGCGAGGGAGCTGACGGGATGACGCAGGGGGTCGTAGTCGGCCCTGGTGGCTCCTTCGATCAGGAATGCCGCAGTGAAGAGCGGCCCGGCGACCGTTCCGCCCCATAACAGACCTCGGGTGACGGGGCTCTTCATCGCGACCGCCTCGACCCCGGGTGCGCGCGGGTTTTCATGGTTCGTCTCCGTCCGACATCCGTCGAGAGCTCGCCAGGCGGAGCTCGTCTCGGCTGTCAACTTATATTGACGAACCTCGTCCGTCAACCTTTATTGACAGCATCGGGCGCGCGAGCAGTACGGGGCGTACGAGTGAGGCGGGCGTGTGAGTCGCGTCGGCCGCGCGTATGACGCGGCTGCGATCAGAGGTGGGACGGAGGCGGGTGGCGGAGGGAGGTCACCACTTCCAGTTGCCGAGGCGGCGCTGGGGCCGGACGGTGAGGCTGCCGAGGCGCTGTTTGCCACGGACCACGAAGTGGAGGCCGTCTCCCGCGATCGGCGAGGTGGTCAACTTCCGCACGTGGGAGTTGCCCGCCACCATTTCCACGTTGTCGATGTCCACCGTGGCGCCGCGCGGCAGCACCAGCGTGGTCGAGCCCGCGACCACATCGAGGTAGATCTCCACGACCGGATGGGAGATGAGGGCGTCGGTGAAGTCGAGCTTCACCGAGCCGGCCTTGGCCGTCACCAGGAGCTGCCGGGGCACGACCCATCGGCCGCGCCGTTTCAGGCCGGCCGCCGTGGTGCGCAACTCGCCCCGTTCCTGCACCGGGATCGAGATCGCCGCTCCGGGAAGGTCGGCGACGTACTGCTCGACCTCGCCGAACGTGCGTGCCGCGAGGACCCCGCTCAGGCGTTGCTCGAACTCTTCCTGGCTCAGCCGTCCTTCGCCTGCCGCCGCCTGCAGTCTCTCGGCGACCCGCTCGCGGTCGGCGTCGGACATGCGCCACTCAGGGGACCGGGGCGCTAACTCTCCGCTCACGCTCCAACTCTAGACAATCTTGCCTGCAATTCGGGGGTATCGGTCAGATCGGTCATCGAGATGAGAGGCGATGTCGCCGAACCCATGCGGGGAGGTTTGGGCGAGGAAGCCGTTCGGCGTCCGTGCCTCTTGAGGGGGCGGTCGCCCGGCCTGCCGTCGTCCAGGTTGGGCGCGTGGCATGCCGGCCGGTTGACGGCGCTGGCTAAGCCTGTTAGCTTTTTGGCTATCCAAGTTAGCTTGCTGGTCGCGGAGGGCATCATGACGGAATTCCTGGAGATCGAGGGCGGGCGGCTCGCGTACGAGGTGTCGGGGGAGGGGCCGCTGATCGTGCTGGCGCACGGCATGGGCGACGGGCGGGAGGCGTACCGCTCGCTCGCGCCGCGCCTGGTGGCCGCCGGCTACCGGGTCGTCAAGGCCGACCTGCGCGGCCACGGAGAGTCGACCACCGGATGGCCCTCCTACACCCGCACCGACGTCGCCGGCGATCTGCTCGCGCTGATCCGCCACCTGGGCGGGCCGGCGGTCGTGGCCGGGCACTCCTTCGCCGGCGGCGCGGCCACCATCGCCGCCGCACTGGAGCCCGAGCTGGTCAGCGCGGTCGTCGAGATCGGCCCGTTCACCCGGGCGCAGAAGATCAGCCTGGGCGGCCTGCTGGGCAACGCTCGGTACCGCAAGGGCCTTCTGCTGCTGCTCGGCACCGGGATACTGCGCAGTGTGGGTCTGTGGCGGCGCTACCTCGACCACGCCTACCCCGGCGCCCGCCCTGCCGACTACGACTCGTACATGTCCGGTCTGGCGACCGCGCTGCGCCGGCCGGGGCGGATGGCGGTGCTGAGCAAGATGGGCATGTCCGCGCCGACCGACGCGGGCGCCCAGCTCCCCAACCTGCGGGTGCCCGCCCTGGTCGTCATGGGGACGCTCGACCCCGACTGGATGGACCCCCGGGCCGAGGCGGACGGCATCGTCGCCGGGATGCCGGCCGGACGCGGCGCCGTCGTGATGATCGAGGGCGCCGGCCACTACCCGCACGCGCAGTTCCCCGCCGAGGTCGCCGAGGCCATGCTGCGCTTCCTGAAGGACGACGCCCGTGGCTAGGGCAGGGCTGTCGCCGGACGCGGTCGTCGACATCGCGCTGCGCATCATCGACGAGGAGGGCACGGCCGCCGTCACCCTGTCGGCGGTGGCCGCACGCGCGGGCGTCGCCACGCCGTCCCTGTACAAGCACGTGCGCAACCTCGCCGAGCTCAACGACCTGGTGACCGTCCGCGTCATGGACGAGTTGGCCGACCGGCTGCGCGAGGCCCTGCTCGGCCGGTCCGGAGACCAGGCGCTGCGCGCCTTGATGGACGCCTACCGCGCCTACGTCGTGGCCAACCCCGGCCGGTACGCCGCGATGATCCAGACGGCGCCGCCCGAGGGAAGCGCGCGCGCCAAGGCGGGCGAGACACTGGTCGAGATCCTGCTCGCCGCGCTGCGCGGGTACGGGCTGGAGGGGGCGGACGCCATCCACGCGGTGAGGTGCCTGCGCGCGGCCGCCCACGGCTTCGCCGTCCTTGAGTCGGCAGACGGGTTCGGCCTCCCCGTCGGCCTGGACGACACCTACGACCTCCTCATCCACATGATCACCGCCGGCCTGCCAAAGCCGCCCCCGAGCCAGGGGAGCACCTCCTGATGCGCGACGCTCTGGCTCGATGACGCGTCCGATGAAGCCCGTTGAAAATCATTCGTCGGTGCGATCCAACAAGTCGAGAAGGGAGTCGATGCTCTCGGTGTCAAGGCGCTCAGCGAGAAGCCGCCGGAACACCTCGTCCCCGAGCGCATCCCGCTGCTGGGCCAGCCAGCTCAGGCACATGGAAGCCTGCGGTGCCTGGAGCTCCAAAAAGATGGCCAAGCCGTTCAACGTATAGACGACCGCCTCATCAGCCCGACGGGTCTCGGTGTACAAGATGCCGATCTGTGTGAGCGAGATGGCCATGCCCGCGCGGCTGCCCAGGTCCTCATCAATGGTCAGAGATCGGCGGTACCACTCCAGCGCCTGGTCGTATTCACCCCGCTCCTGAGCGATGATGCCGAGTTGGTGGTAGCTGGTGGCCATGCCCGCCCGATTGCCCAGTTCCTCCTTGATCGTCAGGGATTGGTGGTACCACTCCAGCGCCTGGTCGTACTCACTCCGCAGTTGGGCGATGATGCCGAGTTGGTGGTAGCTGGTGGCCATGCCCGCCCGGTCGCCCAGTTCCTCACGGATGGCCAGGGACCTGCGGTACCACTCCAGCGCCTGGTCATACTCATCCCACTCCTGGGCGATCATGCCGAGCTGGTGGTAGCCGGAGGCCATGCCCGCCCGGTCACCCAGTTCCTCCTCGATGGCCAGGGACCTGCGGCACCACTCCAGCGCCTGGTCATACTCACCCCGCTCCTGAGCGATCCTGCCGAGTTGGTGGTAGCTGGAGGCCATGCCCGCGCGGTCGTCGAGTTCTTCCTTGATGGTCAGGGATTGGTGGTACCACTCCAGCGCCTGGTCGTACTCACTCCGCAGTTGGGCGATGATGCCGAGTTGGTGGTAGCTGGAGGCCATGCCCGCGCGGTCGTCGAGTTCTTCCTTGATGGTCAGGGATTGGTGGTACCACTCCAGCGCCTGGTCGTACTCACTCCGCAGTTGGGCGATGATGCCGAGTTGGTGGTAGCTGGCGGCCATGCCCGCCCGGTTGCCCAGTTCTTCGTCGATGGCCAAGGATTGGTGGTACCACTCCAGCGCCTGGTCGTACTCACCCCGTAGTTGAGCGATCATGCCGAGGTGGTGGAAGCCGGCCGCCTGCTGGCGGCTGCCTGCGGCGAACCAGGACAACGTCTCCTGGTAGAGCTGCTCTTCCCATCCCCACGCCCCCCAGGCATGCAACCGCCGGCACACCCAATCGGTTGCCCTCGCAGCCTGCTGCAGATCCCCTGCGGCGTGATGGTGGTAGCGCGCCTCCACCATGTCATCCACACGCTCGCGGCGGTTCTGTGGCAGCACCTGCACCCGCCACCGCCAATACTCCGCCGCCGCCCGATGCGCTGACCCCATCTGCTCCGCTGGCGTCAGCTCCGGACGGGCCAGGGTGGCAGCCGTCCACCGATGCACCACAAACGCCGCACCGTGCTCCTCATCGGCCAGCGGGACCACCAACCCCAACCCCGCCAGCACCCCCACCGCCGCATCCACCCCCGACGGCTCACAAATCGGCGGCACCCGCCACCCCATCACATCCCGAGCCGTCTGCTCGGCCTCCTGGGCCGACAAGCCCAGATCCTCCACTCCTGCGTGCGGATTCTCCCGCCGCGCCAGCTTCAGACGCTCATCCAGACGGTTCAACCGCTCTTCCACAGCCGGATCGGGGTCTGCCGGGGTGCTCACCGGCCAGGCCAGACCCGCCCGGTCCACCGGGCACCGGTACACCGACACCCCCACCAGCACCCGGCGCGCGAAATCGTCCAGCACATCCAGCAGGTCACCCACCAGCGCGTCATCCACCGCCAACGTGACCGCCTCGGCCACCACCCCGTTCAACCGCTCACCACTAACCGAGACCCAGGCTCGGTCCACCTCCGTGGCACCGGCCGAGACCTGGGCCGAGGAGGCGACCCGGTCACCACCCGCGTCCGGCACGTCATCGGAGCCCCAGTCCTGCCTGCTCAGCCACCCGGACGGATCGGCGATCCCCCGCCGCCGCAACAGCCGTTCCAGACGCTCCCGTACGTCGGCGAAGCGTGCCTGGCCGCCGCGCAGCAGCGCGTCCACGTATTCAAGCGTCCGTGGATGACCGCCCACCATCACCCACGCGCGCTGCTGGTCCTCCACCCCCAAAACGTTCAACCCCGGCAGCCGCCACATCAGCTTGCGCGCCTCGGCCCACGACAACGGACCCAGATGGTGAGCCATCAGCCCACGCTCGGCACCCTCCGGAAGCTCGAACGGGAAGCGGCTGGTGACCAGGAGTTTCGTCTGCCGCGATGTGGTGACCCAGGCGGCGAGGAACGCGGCGAGTTCCTGATCGAGGAAGGCGAAGTGCTCGTTGACGTCGACGTTGTCCTCGAAGTTGTCGAGCAGGAGAGTGATCGGCGGAGCGGCCACCTTGAGCCTCAGCTCGGCGGGCACTTCGGCCAGGGCCCCGCCGAGCGCGTCGAGGCGTACCTGCCAGGGGAAGTCCAGCCGGCGCAGGAACTGGGTCAGCTCGCGCAGCGGTTCGGCCGGGGCGCCGGCCGTGGCGGTGGCCGCCAGCAGCTTGTCCGCGACGGCGCCGAAGATCTGGTCGGGGCTGGTGCGGCCGACCAGGGACACGACCAGCCCGGCGTCGCCGCCGAGCCGTCCGAGGAGTTCGGCGGCGAGGCTGCTCTTGCCCACCCCGCCGATGCCGTGGAGCAGCACGCCGGGATGGTGACGGAGGGCGGCCCGCAGGATGCGCAGTTCGGCGCGCCGGCCGACGAAGTCGCCGACCGCCCGCACGACCACGCCCCGGTCCAGCATGACGGCACGCGGCGGCTTCACGTTCGCGTCCACACCGTCGCTCACGTCGTACAGCGGCAGCGACGGGCCGCGCAGGAACAGAGCCGGGGTGGCCCACTCTGCCAGGTCGGCGTCCGGGCTGCCCGCGGGCGCCGCCCGGCGGGTCTCCTCCAGGGTGCGGCGGGCTTCCGACAGCGCGGTGAGCACGTCCGGCTGCGGCCGGACGGCCAGCTCCCGGTATAGCGCGCCGGTGAGCATGCTGGCGTAGTCGTCGGTCACCGGAGCGGTCATCGCCAGGACGGCCGGGACGCCCGCCGCCGACAAGCCCCGCGCCAGCCCCGCGAGCGCAGCCTCCCCCTCGGACGTTTCCGGGCCCGGCAACTCGTCCAGCGAAGGCTCGCCGCCGTGGGATGGTTCCAGATCCGGCGACTCCTCCAGCGACGACATGCCGTCGTGTGACGGCTCCGAACCCGACGGCTCGTTCGGCGAAGCCTCGGCGTCGTCAGGCGTTTCCGGGTCCGGCGGCTCGTCCGATGAGGATGTGCCGTCGCGGGAGGTTCGCCGGGTTGGCGCGGCGTCTTCGGTGATGGTGCGGACGTCGAGTGCGGTGGAGCATCCGGACAGGACGACCAGCGGGACGCCCTGGTCGCGGGGGATCGCCCTGGCCAAGCGGGTGGCGGTGACCTCGTCGACACCGCCACGCTCGTCCTCCATCAACAGCACCCCGGGGCCGGCGTGACAGGAGATGTGCAGGACGTGGAAACGTTCCTGCTTGAGCGCGTCCTGGACGGCCGACAGGGTGCCTTCGTTCAGGATGCGCACGTGCGCGGCCGCGTGGCGGCGGGCGTCGTCCACCGAGTCGAGGATGCGGCGCAGCTCCGCCTCCAGGTCGAGCAGCGGCCCGCCGCCCGGTCCGTCGGGCGCGGCGACCACGGCGAGGATCCGCAACGGAGCCCGGATGCCGATGGCGGGGATGTCCCCGTTCGCCGGGAGGTGCCGGAACAGGTCCACGTGCGGATGAAGGACCAGCGGCTGCTCGTGGCCGGGCGGCACCAGCGTCTCCCACGGCAGTTCGGCCAGGTCGTCCTCGACCCGCAAGCCGAGACGCAGCGCGCTGTTCCGTCCCGCCGCGTCCTCTACGGCGGTGGCCAGAGCGTTCCCGGCCGGCCCGTCGAGGAAGACCCCTCCCAGTCGGACGCCCACGTCGCGCAGGACGGCGTCCAACCGAGCGCCTCGGCGTCCTGACAAGGCTCCGTCCTTGGTGGGGAGTTCGGTGGACCGCCCGTCACGGACGCGGTCGAGGTGCCATATCCGTTCTTCCAGAGTGTGCGTGATCTGTCCTGGTACGTGCCTGGCCTGCGGTCCTTCGTCGGCCGGGCCGAAGGCCACCTCCGTCCCGCCGATGTGCAGCAGGACCTCTCGTGCCCCCTCAGGCCGGTGATGCCGGAAGGATCGGAAGGATTCGGATGACTGGTCGGAATCCGTGGCTCCACCGAGGGCCGGTGGGCCGCGGAGCACCTCCACCAGTTCGCGGTAGGGCCGCTCCTGGTTCTCGCCGCGGAAGTCGAGCGCGCGGCGGGCCGCGGCGAACGGGCCGATCGGGACGTCGTCGAGCAGGGCGGGGATGAACCTTCGCTCGTCGGGACCGGTGAGCAGGGCCGCGTACTTGGCGGCCGTCATCGGATCGGCCGCGGTGGCCCGGCTGTAGACGAACACGGTGGTGGACGAGGCGCCGATCAGCTCTTCGATGCGGCTGATGATGACGTCGCCTGGAAGGTACCTCTCCAACGCGGCCTGGAGCCCGTCCTGCGACAGCCGGGCCTGGAGGCGGCGGGCCCATTCGAGGTCGTCTTGGGCGTGCACGATGAACACGTCGTAGGTCGCGCTCGCCGGCCGCTCGCCCATCCCGCCCCGCTCGCCCATTCCGTCGCGCCCCTCGATCCCCCCGCGTCGTCCCGCTCCTCGAAGACCGAAGTCCCCGCCCACTTCGTCCTGCTGTCGAAAACGGCAGTCCTCGCATGCTTCGTCCCGCCGTCGAAGATGGAGGTTCCCCGCCTGCTTCGTCCTGTCGCTTGGACGCCTGTACTTGGCGATCGGTTTTCCTGTTTTCCATAGTGGACTCGATTCGGCTACATACCGCCACCGTCCGCCTACGGCACTTAGCCTGATTGGCATGGACCTGGCCGGTTTGGCGCTCACCCTGGTCGGCACTGTCGCGGGCATCGCGGGCGCCTACTTCGCGTGGGTGCCGATCAGGGGACAGCTGTCGCGCAGGCGTGCCCGACGGCAGGGCCTCGGAGCAGCGGCAACGGCGGCCAGCCATACCACCACCGCTTCTTCCACGAGCGCGAGTTCTCCTACGAGCGCGAGCCCGGCCGCCTCGGTGAACACGACCTCCGCGACGGTGTACGACGTGTTCGTCTCCTACTCCCACGACGACGCGAAGCTCGTGAAAGACCTGGTGGAACGCCTGCGGCACCGCGGTATCCGAGTGGCTCTGGACGAGGTCTTCATGAGGCCCGGCACGCCGCTCGTCCACGGGATCGAGAAGACCATCCGCGAGTCGGCACACGGGCTGCTGGTCTTCAGCCATGCCTCCATGGCCAGCGGCTGGGTCACCAACGAGTACTACATCCTCATCCAACGGTCGATCGAGACCGGCCAGCTGTTCATCCCCGTACGCACCGACGACGTGCCGCTGCCGGAGTTCGCTCGCACCCGCTTCTACTCCGACCTGTGTGATGTCGGCGACGACGTCTTCGACGAACGGATGGACCAGCTCGCCGAAGCGCTGCGGGCCGCCTCGTGACCGACGTCTTCATCGCCAGTGCGCCGCAGGACGAAGCATGGGTGCGCTGGCTCGCCGACCGGCTGCGAGAGACCGGACTGACGGTGACCCACCGGGAGGTGCTGGCCTCTCCGGGCGCGCTGATCGTCGCCGCGTTCGAGCAGGCGATCGGCGCGGCCGGGCAGGGCATCCTGGTGTTCAGTCGCGCCTCACTCGCCGACGGCTGGGTGCGCGAGGCGTACGAGAGCCTGATGCGCCGCTCGATCCAGGACGGCCGGCGGTTCATCCCGGTGCGCATCGAGGATGTCGACCTGCCGGAGTTCGCGGCCAACCGCTTCGCCGTGGACTTCTCCCAGGTGGACGGGCAGGAGGCCGACCGGCGGCTCGCCGAGCTGGTACGCGCCCTGCACGGGCAGGCTCCTGTGCCGGTACTCGGACCCGCGCGGCGGCCGGGGACGAAGGTCAGGCCGGACGGCCCGCGCCACTGCGTCCTGCGGATAGCCACCGACCGGGTGACCCTGCTGCCTGGCACCGGGGAACCGGTGAGCGACGCGGTCAAGACGAGTCCGCGGCTGGGGGAGCTGGACTGGCGGCTGGCGGCGGCACGGGACCGGGGCGTCCTCGTCACCCGCGGGGTGCAGGCGGCCGACGGGGTGGAGACGCTGCTCGCCGAGTACGGCAGGGAGCTGGGCGCCGCCTTCCTGCCCGCAGCGGTCGCCGACGCGCTCGTCGCCGAACTGGACACGGCACGAACCCAGGCCGCTGGCCTGCGCCTTGGCCTGGAGATCTCCGAGGAACTGGCCGACCTGCCGTGGGAGACGTTACGCGTACCGGGCCAGATGGAGCCGCTGGCCTTGCAGTCCCGCGTTCAGGTGTTCCGTAGCGTAACCAGTGCCACCGCGGCGCCGGTGATGGCCGTCAACGGCCCGCTGCGGATCCTGGTCGCGATGGCGGCGCCGCAGGGTGACGGCAGCGGTCCGCAGCTTGACCTGGAAGCGGAGCTCGGCAAGATCCTCGACTCGGTGGAGTCCGCGCGCCGGGGATCGCGCGGCAGGCCCGGGGCGTACGTCCGGATTCTGAACCAGGGCACACTGGAGGCGATCCGCGAGGCGCTGCTGCAAGAGCGCTACCACGTCCTGCACATCTCCTGCCATGCCTCCGCCGGAAAGCTGCTCCTTGAGGACGCCGACGGCCGGGTCGACAAGGTCACCACCCAGCGGTTCATCGACGAGGGGCTCCCCGACAACGCGAGCGTCCCACTACTCGTCCTGTCCGGCTGCTCCACCGCCCTCACCCCGGCCGACCAGGCCGGTCAGCCGGCACCCCACGAAACCGGTCAGTCGGCCCCCGGGCACACCATCCAGCCGGCATCGGACGAAGCCGGCCATCTGGCACCCGGCCAAGCCGGTCAGCCGGCATCGGCGGATCTGACCGGCCTGGCGCGGGGCTTGTCGGCCGCAGGGGTCCCCGCCGTCCTGGCGATGACGGCCCCGGTGACCGATCCCTACGCGACGGCGCTGGCCGAGTCGCTCTACTACGAGCTGGCCGTCCGCGACATCCCGGAGGTGCTGCCCGCCTTCTGTGACGCGCGCCGCCGATTGGAGCAGGCCCGTCGGAGGCTGCCCCCGGGGACGTTGGGGGCCTCTCTGGTGGAATGGGCCACTCCTGCGCTGTTCCTGCGCGGGCCATCCCTGCCGCTGTACAACCCCGATGACGGTTTCGAGGACATCGCTCCACCGGTCGACCCGCAGTTCGCTGACGGGGTGCCGTTACGCAAGGTGGGCGAGTTCGTCGGCCGTCGCGCCGAGATCCGCACCGCCGTGGCCGCCTTGCGTGCGGACGGGGCGGGCGTGCTGCTGCACGGAATCGGCGGAGTGGGCAAGAGCAGCCTGGCCGCCGAACTCCTGCGCCGCCTCGGCGCCGACGCGGGCGTGATCGTGTCGGCGATCAGCCAGACCAGCCCCGACCAGCTCCTCGACGAAGTCGGCCGCACCCTGCTCGCCACCTTCGACGACGAGGGGATCCGGCGCCTCGCCGCGTACATCCGTCAGCCGCAGGAGACGTGGGCGGACCGGCTCAAGACGCTCGGCGCCCTGCTCACCCAGGTCCCCGTGACCCTGCTGCTGGACAACTTCGAGGACAACCTCGTCTACGACCAGGCCACGTGGACCGTACGGGACGCGGAACTGGCCGCCTTCCTGACCACGTGGATCCGCATGCGCGGACGCCACAAGCTGCTCGTGACCAGCCGTTTCCCGGTCGTTCTTCCACAGAGTGCGGAGGGGCGGTTGGTGGTTCGTCACCTGGGTCCGTTGTCGTGGGCCGAGGCGCGCAAGCTGATGTGGCGTCTGCCGGGGTTGAACGTTTTGGGGGTGGAGGACCAGCAGCGCGCGTGGGTGATGGTGGGCGGTCATCCACGGACTCTTGAGTACGTGGACGCGCTGCTGCGCGGCGGGCAAGCACGCTTCGCCGACGTGCGGGAGCGTCTGGAAGGGCTGTTACGGCGGCGGGGAATCGCCGATCCGTCCGGCTGGCTGAGCCGGGAGGAGTGGGCATCGGACGGCGCGCCGGACGTAGGTCGTGATCGGGCGGCATCGTGGGTCCAGGTCTCGGCCGGCGCCACGGAGGTGGACCGAGCTCGGGTTTCGGTGAGTGGTGGGCGGTTGGACGGGGTGTTGGCCGAGGCGGTCACGTTGGCGGTGGATGACGCGCTGGTGGGTGACCTGCTGGATGTGCTGGACGATTTCGCGCGCCGGGTGCTGGTGGGGGTGTCGGTGTACCGCCGTCCGGTGTACCGGACAGGGTTGGCCTGGCCGGTGAGCACCCCAGCGGACCCGGATCCGGCTGTGGAAGAGCGGTTGAACCGTCTGGATGAGCGTCTGAAGCTGGCGCGGCGGGAGGATCCGCACGCGGGTGTGGAGGATTTGGGGTTGTCGGCGCAGCAGTCTGAGCAGGTGGCGCGGGATGTGGCGGCGTGGCGGGTGCCGCCGATTTGTGAGCCGTCGGGGGTGGATGCGGCGGTGGGGATGCTGACGGGGTTGGGGTTGGTGGTCCCGCTGGCAGATGAGGAGCACGGTACGTCGTTCGTGGTGCATCGGTGGACGGCGGCCACCCTGGCCCATCCGGAACTCACCCCGGCGGAGGATGTGGGTTCGGCGCATGGGGCCGCGGCAGGGTATTGGCGGTGGCGGGTGAAGGTGCTGCCACAAGACCCACGCGAGGATGTGGATGACCTGGTGGAGGCGCGGTACCACCATCACGCCGCTGGCGATGTGGATGCGGCAGCGGCGGTGACCGACTGGGTGTGTCGGCGGTTGCATACCTGGGGGGCGTGGGGGTGGGAGGAGCAGCTTCACCGGGAGACGTTGTCGTGGTTCGCCGAGGGCAGCCGCGAGCAGGCGGCCGGCTTCCACCAGCTCGGCATCATCGCTCAGGAGCGGGGTGAGTATGACCAGGCGTTGGAGTGGTACGGCCGATCCCTGACCATCAAGGAGGAACTGGGCAACCGGGCGGGCATGGCCACCGGCTACCACCAGCTCGGCATGATCGCTCAGGAGCGGGGTGAGTATGACCAGGCGTTGGAGTGGTACCGCCGGTCCCTGACCATCAAGGAGGAACTGGGCAACCGGGCGGGCATGGCCGCCGGCTACCACCAGCTCGGCATGATCGCTCAGGAGCGGGGTGAGTATGACCAGGCGCTGGAGTGGTACCGCCGGTCCCTGACCATCAAGGAGGAACTGGGCAACCGGGCGGGCATGGCCTCCGGCTACCACCAGCTCGGCATGATCGCTCAGGAGCGGGGTGAGTATGACCAGGCGCTGGAGTGGTACCGCCGGTCCCTGACCATCGAGGAGGAACTGGGCGACCGGGTGGGCATGGCTGGCGGCTACCACCAGCTCGGCATGATCGCCGAACTGCGGGGTGAGTATGACCAGGCGCTGGAGTGGTACCGCCGGTCCCTGACCATCGAGGAGGAACTGGGCGACCGGGTGGGCATGGCCATCTCGCTTGCGCAGATCGGCGTCTTGTACACCAAGACACGTCGGGCTGATGAGGCGGTCGCCTATACGTTGAACGGCTTGGTCATCTTTTTGGAGCTGCAGGCACCGCAGGCTTCCATGTGCCTGAGCTGGCTGGGGCGGCAGCGGGATGTGCTGGGGGACGAGGTGTTCCGGCGGCTTCTCGGTGAGCACCTCGATGCCGGGAGTGTCGAAAACGTCGTCGCTGCCCTTCCCTTGGCTGAGGGGTAGTGCGCTGTCTACGAACGTTCGCGGGTCGGGCGCCGTACGGCGGCGCCGGAATCGCCGTACAACGCCCCCCGACCCGGCGCCGATCACATACAGCGTCACACTGGGTGAAATTCGCGCTCGGTGGTGGTCTTGTCCAGTGTCATACCGGGGCGACCAGTGCCATGCCAGGGAGGAGTCGCGCTCGGTGCTGATTCGGTTCAGCGCTGCATCGGGTGAGGTGTCGCGCTCGGCGGTGGTTCTATCCAGTGGCATACCGGGGGTGAAGAGTCGCGCCTAGCGCCGATTCGATTCAGCGCTACATCGGGCGAAGAGCCGCGTCCTGCGGTGGTTCCATCCGGCATCACACCGGGTGAAGAGCCGCGTCCGGTGAAGGCACGTGGTCATCGCATCAGGTGTCGCCGAGGGGGTGGGCGGGGTGGAAGGTCATTGTGGCGTGGGAGGCGGTGAGGGTGAGGAGGGCGCGTTTGGGGAGGCCCAGTTCGCTGAGCTCCTTGGCGATGGGGTGGTTGCCGAGCCTGATCAGCGCTCCGCCGGGACGGGTGCGGACGCCGCGGGGGCGCATCGTCCAGGGAACGCGCCGGGTCAGGCCGTCCAGGCGCGTGTAGGCGTCCGTGGTGACGGGGCCGCCCCCGAGCATGGAAAGGCGCAGCCCGAGGTTCCCGGGCAGGGGAAGGCTAAGGCCCGGGTCGCAAGGGCCGTCGGGGGTGGGTAGGCCGGGGCCGCCTGGGTTGGGAAGGTGGAGGCGGAGGCCGCTGGGGTTGGGCAGGCTGGGAACGGGCATGCCGGGGCGGATCAGGAGGTCGACGACGAGGCGGCCGTCCTTGCGCAGTATGCAGCGCTTGTAGGGGGAGGACAGCCGGAGGTCGACTTCGGCCAGTTCCTTGGGGAAGCCCCAGATGGAGCGGCCGGCCTCCAGGGTGAACCCCTGGTCGACCGGAAGCCAGTGGACGAAGCCTCCGGCGCCGTGCAGGCGTACATCCTTGAGCCCGGACAGCGTGCTCCGCGTGGGCGGGCGGGCGGCGTGCGGGGGACGGACGGCGAAGCCCATGCCGAACTCGTTGTAGGACCCGAGGTCGCCGTCGGTGTAGCGGATGAAGCCGAGCGCGCACAGGGCCTTGCCGGGGAGGACCTCGGTGACGTCGAGATCGGCGTAGGCGAGCACCGCGCGGGCGGCGTCGGCCCGGACGAGGTACATGGCAGCGCAGATGGCGGCGTCCCGTACCTCCACCGGCATGGTGACCCGGCGTCCCTGAATGAGATGGCTAGTCACAATGTCCAGTACACCAATCAAGCATGCGGGACGCCAGCCGATGGGGAATCGCGCTCGCCGGCTCGCCTCGTGGGTCGGTGGCGGAGCGTCGGCTCAGGGGGAGAGAGGCGGAAGCGAGGCGGGCCAGGGGAAGGCCGTCGAAAGGGCGGTGCAGGGGCGGTGGGAGGGCAGGGGAGGGCGTCTGCGGCCGGTGAAAGGGCTGTTGGAGAGGCACCGGGCGTAGTGGGCGGGCGGTGGGAGGGCGGTCCGAGGGGGTGGGAAGGCAGTGGGGAACGGTGGGGGAGGCGAGCGGGGGCGGTGGCGAGCGAGGGGTGGGGGCAGGGAGGATGGTCAGGCTAGGGCGGCGTGGTGGAGGTTGCGGGCGGGGGCCGGGGTGGCGGCCCATTCTTCGAGGCGGGCGACGAACTCGCGGGCGTGGTCGGGCCAGTGGTACTGGCCCCGGGCCTCGGCGTACCCCCGGGCGCCCATGACGGCCCGCCGCTCGGGGTCGTCGCGCAGCCGCAGCACGGCCTGGACGACCGTGTCCACGTCGCCGTAGGGGACGATGACGCCGCAGTCGGCGCGGCCGACGATCGAGGCGGCCAGCGGCAGCGGCGTGGTGATCACCGGTAGGCCCCTGGCCATGTACTCGATGACCTTGGTCGGCAGGGACTGCCGGTAGTTGGGCACGTCGTGCAGCAGGGATAGCCCGGCGAGGGCCCCTTGGGCCATGCGGAGCGCGTGGTTGTTCGGCACGTACCCGAACCAGTCGAGCAGGCCTTCGCGCTGCGCGTCGCGCAGGGACGGGCGGATCGCGGGGTCGGCGGCGCCGATCAGGTCCAGCCGGATGCCGTGCGGCCGGAGCCTGCGCGCCAGCTCGATCATCTCCAGCGCGCCCCTGGCCTCCGACAGCTGCCCGATGTACACCACCCGGTTGGCGCCCGGGAGCTGGGGCGGCGTCTCGGGGACGTACGTGGTGTTCGGGATCACCGGGTGGTCACCGGCGAAACGGTCGCGGTAGGCGGACTCGGCCAGGATGAGGTGCAGCCGGCGCTCAGCGCGGCTCTCGATCCGGCGGAGCACACCCGGCAGCATCCGGCGGGCGGACGGCGGAAGGTAGGTCTTGGTGTCCAGGGCGCCCACGATGTCCTCGTGCACGTCCCACACCGTCGTCGGGCGCCGCCGCGGCAGGGCGAACAGCAGCTCGAGGTCGTGCACCAGCAGCAGGTCGGCGTCCTTGACGCCTCGACGGAGCGCGCCGCGCGCCGCGTTCAGCGCGTGGCCGCGGCGTATCCCGACGGCGCGGGGCACGTCGATCGCCCGGATCTCCTGGGGCGGCGTGACGTTGCAATGGGTGAACGGCGCGACGTAGGTCACCTCGTGCCCGGCGTCGAGCAGCGCGCGGATCTGCCTGTGCATGATCCGCGCGTCCTCCGGGTGGTGGACGATCGTGCCGACACATACCTTCATGCGTCGATGTTGCGCGGCGTTCCCTTCTTGTCCGGGTGCGGACCGTGAATCACGGAGGAAATGCCGCTGAACATCCGCCGCTACGTGGTCGCCTGCTTGGTCTGGCCGGACGGTCTGCGGTAGAGCCAGGTGAGGCGCGGCTCGAGCAGCCACTTGAACACCGTGCGCGTCTCGGGCAGGCACAGGACGATGGCCAGGGCGAAGGCGCTGCTCAAGATCGCCATGACGCCGAGCGGGCCGTGCAGCCAGGGGAAGCTCAGCCAGCCCATCTCCTTGGCGATCATCACCGGGATGCCGTGGAGCAGGTAGCAGTAGAGCGTGCGGGTGCCGAGGTCGGAGAACCAGGTGTTCCTGCGCGGCACCAGCGCCAAGATCGCGAACGAGACCGCCAGCGCGGCGACGAGCAGTCCGGCGCGCATGCCCATGCCCACCCACCACGACAGGTGCAGCTCGGCGTAGCTGTCCTTGAAGTACACCGGGTCGAGCGGCACGTGCGGGGCGATGAGGATCGCGACGCCCGCCGCTCCGACGAGCACCACGACGGCCACGATCTTCACCCAGACGCGGTTGAGCATCTCGAAGTGGTGCGGCTGCATCCACAGGCCGAGCACGAAGAACGGCATCAGCCCGAAGAAGCGGTCCATGCTGAAGTCGCCCGGCAGGTCGGACAGGCCGGCGAGCAGGTAGACCGCGATCGCGATCGGGAACGGGTGGCGCATGCGCTTCCACACCGGCGTCGACAGCCGCCACAGCAGCAGGGCGAGCAGATACCAGTTCAGCCAGGCCGGGTCGATGATCGTCAGGCTCCACTTGTGGCCGAGCGCGAAGCGGAGCACGGCGTAGCCGACCTCCACGATCACGTACGGCACGAGGAAGGTGTCGACGAGCTTGTTCGTCTTGGCGTTGGAGTTCCAGAAGTTCCGGCTCAGGTAGCCGCTGATGACGACGAACAACGGCATGTGGAACACGTAGATGAACAGGTAGGCCGAGCGCGAGGAGTGCGCCGACAGCGTCGGCACCAGCGCGTGCCCGGCCGGCACGAGCGCGATGAGCAGGAACTTCACGTTGTCCAGGTACGGCTCGCGGGGCCGCTTCGCCGGCTTGGCCGACGGGGCCTCCTCAGGAGCGGAGTCGTCCCATTCGTCGGCCTCGTCGCCGGGACGCTGGCCGTGGCCGGCGGGGCTCTGGCCGTGGCCGGCGGGCCGTCGCTCCGAGGCGGAGGCGGACGCGGGCGTGCCGGGGCCGGGACGGCCCGGCGGTGTGGCCGGGGCCGCCTGCTGGGTCGCGGGTCGCTGCCAGTACGAGAAGCCGTCCGACGCGTCGCCGGACGCCGGCGCCTGCGAGCCGTGCGGGCTTGAGGATGACGGCAAGTTGTGCGGGCCCGAGGACCACGGTGAGCCGTGTGCGCCCGAGGACGACGGCACGTTGTGCGGGCCCGAAGACGTGGAGGGGCCCTGACCTGCCGGGCGGTCGTCGCGCACGGGACGGTCGAAGGTGAACGTCTCGGGGTCGTCCTCGGCGGCCGTGCCGGCGGCGCTCGTCGTGCCGCCGGCGGCCGTGGTGCCGTCGGGGACCGGCCAGCGGGGCTCCCGGGCGAGCTCGCCCGTCGGGGGCCGATGACGGTCCCAGGCGCCCGTCGGCGGCTCGGCGTAGTCGGGGACGGGCCACCGGGCGGTGGGCGCCTCCTCCTCGCCGGTGCTCGCACCGGTGTCCAGGGCTGGATCGATCGGCGCCTGTCCTCGTTCGTCGGGCGGGGCGGCCTCCCCGGCGTCGGTGGAGACGCCGGGGGTGCGCGAAGCCGGAACCTGGAAGGAGGATCTGGTGTCACTCACGGGGGAAACGCTCAGCTATCTGTCGGGAGACCAGGGGTAGCTTCTGACTGCGGCGGGCGCCCTCGGCCGATGTGGCGGAACGGAACGCGGGGACACGCCCTGCCAGATCATCCACCCTAACGTGCCGATCTTCAAATGTCGCGACGGAGTCGAAACTTCGGCTTGCTGGGCCATCTGACAATCCCTGCCAAGTCCAGTCAAGGCCCTCCCGTTCGGGCTGCCTCCGCGCCGCCTCACACCTTGCGCCGGAGCACGCGGTGGACGGCCGCTCCGGCCAGCGCGAGCGACAGCGCGGTGAGAAGGGCGGTCTCGGTCCACTGGAACCGCCAGAACCGCGTGGGCGGGTGATAGTAGATGGCGAACCGGTAGCCCTTGCCGAAGAGGCACTGCTCGTACGCTCGCTGACCGCGGTCGCTCTGCCCGGTGTCCGGCCGGTGGAGGCAGACGCCCGCGGGCGCGTCCGTCAGTTCCCTGCCGGAGGGGTCGACCCAGGCGGCGCGCACCAGTCGCGCGTCGGAGTCGGGGAGCACGGTGGTGCCCGTCAGCAGGGTGCGCGCCGGCTCGGCGTAGTGCGCGCTGAGACCGAACAGGGTGAACATGGTGACCGCGATGCCGGCCACGACGAGCGCCATCGCCGGGAGCGTCCGGCGGAACAGCACTCCCGCCGCCGTGCCGAGGGCGAACGCGTACAGCCACCACGCCGCCGGCACCACGCCGACCATGTTGAACACGCCGAGGTTGCCGAACGACCGATCGATCCCGTCCCAGAACACCCGGCGCCACAGGCTGATCATCGCCGACAGCAGCAGGCCTCCGGCGACGACCATCCCGCCGAGAACGGCGAGCTTCGCCGTGAGCCAGCGGCCGGCGGACACCGACTGCGTCCAGGCGAGCTTGTGCGTGCCTCGCTCGTACTCCCGGCCCAGCAGCGGCGCGCCCCAGAACGCGCCGATCAGCGCGGGCGCCACCAGCGGCATCCAGCCGTAGATCGTGTAGATGGCGTAGTAGCGCTCGCTGAGCGCCGCGGTCAGGTCCCAGCAGGCGGGTGCGGGGCCGGGGCAGCCGGGCGGCGCGTTGCCGGCGACGTAGAGCTTCGCCTCCACCGCCGACCCGAGCAGGAGCAGGCCGAGCACGGCCAGCAGCCCGGCGGTGACGAGGATCTGCGCTCGGTGCTGCCGCCAGGTCAGCCAGATCACGCGCTCACCTCCGCGAGCCGGGGCAGGGCCGCGCACTGCGGGTTGCGCAGGTAGGCCATCACCAGCTCTTCCAGGCTCACCGGCCGGGCGCTCCAGCGCGGGTCGGTCACCGGCGCGCCCCGTACCAGGAGCCTGACCCGCGTCCCGGTGCGGACCTCCTCCACCACCGCGGTCCTGGACGTGACGCCGCCGGCCGCCTCGGCCGGCCCCGACAGCACCTGGTGCCCGGCGAGCAGGTCGTCGATGTCGCCGCTGACCTGCACCGTGCCGCCGTTCAGTACGACGAGCCAGTCGCAGGTGTCCTCGAGGTCGGCCACGACGTGCGAGGAGATCAGGACGGTCGTCCGCTGTTCCGCGACCTCGACCATGAGCGCGCGCATGACGTCGTGCCTGGCCAGGGGGTCGAGGTTGGCCAGCGGTTCGTCCAGGGCGATCAGGTCGGGGCGTTTGGCCAGCGCGACGGTGAGCGCGACCTGGGCCTGCTGCCCGCCCGACAGCCTGCCGACCTTGCGGTCCAGCGGGATGCCCAGCCGTTCGAGCCTGCCGATCGCGTACGGGCCGTCCCAGCCGGGGTTCAGCCGGCGTCCGAAGGCCAGCGTCTCGGCGACGGTGAACCCCTCGTACAGCGGCTTGTCCTGGGCCATGAAGGCGGCCTCGCCCGCTACGGAGATCGTTCCTCGGGTGGGAGCGAGCAGCCCGACGATGGCGTGGAGGAGCGTGCTCTTGCCCGCGCCGTTGGGGCCGACGAGGGCGGCGACCCGCCCTGCCGGGATGGCGAGCGAGCAGTCGCGCAGCGCCCACGCGCGCCGGAGGCGGACGCCGAGACCGGTCGTCTGGAGTGCGAGGGTCACGCGATGCCCTCCCGGAACGTGCCGGCCATCGCCTGGGCGAACAGCGTCTCCATGTCCTCGCGGTCGAGACCGGCGTCGCGTGCCTCGCGCACCCACGCGTCGAGGCCGTGGCGCAGGCCGGCGTGACCGGCCAGCCGGGCGCCGCCGATCGAGCGCTGGACGAACGTGCCGAGGCCGGGCTTTCCGGTCACCAGGCCCTCGCGCTCCAGCTCGCGGTACGCCTTCAGAACGGTGTTGGGGTTGATCGCCAGGGCGTCGACGACCTCGCGCGCGGTGGGCAGCTTGTCGCCCGGGCGCAGTGTGCCCAGCCGTAAGGCCTGTTTGACCTGGTGAACGAGCTGGAGGTACGTCGAGACGCCTGATCCGCGGTCGAGATGGAAGTCGAGCATCGAGCCGGAAACACCCCTTCACTATATGAGTAGTGAAATAGTGTTGGACGAGCTCCGCGCTTGTCAACGCCACCGGTGTCGCGGAGGTGGCCCCTCGGTGCGCTCGGTGCGCTCGGTGCGCTCGGTGCGCTCGGTGCGCTCGGGTTTCTCGGCGCGCTTGTTGCGCTCGGGTTGCCCGGTGTTCTCGGCAGCAGGTGTTCCCGGTGGTCCCTCCGGCCGCTAAGGGCACTCCTCCGCTGGGAACGGAAAGGCCCGGTCCCCCGCGAGGGGACCGGGCCTTCGTATGTCCGCCGGTCAGGAAGCCGGCGATGCCGGTGGCGCCGGTGGCGCCGGTGGCGTCAGGTGCTGCAGACGTCGGTCTTGGAGTCGACGACCCGGGCGCTGTCGGGGATGGTGACCGGGATCTTGACGTTCTTGAAGTCGGCCCCGATGACCAGCTGGATGATGGGGGACCCGGGCGGCGGCGTGGCGTTCGCGCCGGCCGGCGGCGTGGCGGACGTCACCGACGGGGTGAACGGCTGGAGGAGTCCGGCCTTGACCTTGCCCGCGGCCGGAGTGACCTTGGGCGCCAGCTTCGCGGCCACCGGGTCGGCGTAGTCGGCGCCGTCGGCGGCGTTCTTCGCGTACAGCAGCATGGTCTTCGGCCGGTCGGTGCCGTCCGCGTTGCGCGCGTCGCCGACCTGTGTGACCTTGAAGCCCTGCGCCGCCAGCGCCTCGGCGACCTCCCTGGCCTTGCCCGAGGTGTTGGTGCCGTTGACCACCTGGATGCGCACCTCGCCCGGCTTGACCGCCGGCTTGGCCGGCCCCGCGGAGGACGACGCGCTCGGCTTGGGCGGCGGGGTGACCTCGATGTCCGTGCGCAGCGACTCGAACATCTTGCTCGCGTCCGGCTGCTTCCACTGGACGCGGTTCTTGTCCTCGGTGTACGGCTCCCAGGGAACCGTGACGAACTTGACGCCCTTGGCGGTGAGGCTGCGCGCGCTCTGGGCGATCTGGATCAGCGTGTCGACGTCGAGCTGCGGGTCCATGACGACCGAGTGGGCGCCCGCCGTGACGAGGCTCAGCAGCTTGGGCGGGTTGGTCAGGGTGTCGCCGCTGGTGGCCTTCTTCACGACCTGGGACAGGAAGATCTGCTGCCGCTTGATGCGGCTGATGTCGCTGCCGTCGCCGAGCGAGTGGCGGGCGCGGACGTAGGCGAGCGCGGTCTCGCCCTTGACGATCTGCTTGCCCGCCTGCAGGTGGAGTTTGGCCTGCCGGTCGTCCACCGCCGTGGGCACGCAGATCTGGATGCCTTCCAGCGCGTCGACGATGGCCTTGAAGCCGGTGAAGTCGACCTTGATGTAGTGGTCGACGCGGATGTTGGTGTTCGCCTCGATCGTGTTGATCGTGCAGCCCATGCCGCCCTCGTTGAAGGCGGAGTTGATCATGTCCAGGCGCGGCGGCATGGCCACCTTGGTGCGGGCGTTCTTGCACGCCGGGATCTGCACCATCGAGTCGCGCGGGAAGCTGATCAGCGTCGCCTTGTCGCGGTTCGGCGACACGTGCATGAGGATGATCGTGTCGGTGCGCTCGCCCAGGTCGCCCATGTGCTGGCCGTACTTCTTGTTGTCGCCCGCGCGGGAGTCGGAGCCGACCAGCAGTACGTTGAGCGCGCCGGTGGCGTTCACCGGGCGGTTGGCGTTGAGATCGCCGCTGACGTCCTCTGTGCGGACCTCGCCCAGCACGTTGCGGTAGAGCGTGTAGCCGGTGAGCGACAGCAGCACCATGACGCTGGTCAGCGCGATGCTGACGTAGGCCAGGACGCGCATGCGCCCGCCGCCGCCATGGGGAGCGCGGCCGCCGCCTCCGGCGCCGCCGTCACCGCCGCCGCCGCCGCGCCGGCGGCCCCGGCCCGGCCCGTCCGGTGGGGGAGGGGGCGCCTCGACGGGAACGCCCCGCTGGCGTCCGCCGCGCGTCTCGTCCACGCCGGGGAAATCCTGTGGCCCCGAGGGATGGTTCTCGTACGGGCCGTAGGGGCCCGCGGGTCGTACGGGTTCCTGGGTGCCGGGGGGAACGCCTCTGCGGCGACGGCCTCCCTCGCGGGGAGGGGCGTCGGAGTGAGGTTCCATCGCGCCGTCGCGGCTGGACCGGCGACCGGGCGCGGAGGACGCCGTCCGGTTGTCCCTGACCGTGGCGCCGTGTCGGTGCTCGCTCATTTCGTCACGAGGTTAGGTCACCGGCCCGGTTCTGGGCAGCATGATCGGGTGAACAGGCGCAAGATCATGTTTACTCCAGAGGGGGTTGATCAGGCGGCCAAGCATACTGATACGAGGATATTTCCTGGAATAACCGAATCGGTGGCTTTACCGGAAGTTCACAGGATCACCAGGTCACGACTATCATGACCGATCTTCCTGCCGGGCCGTCAGGAGCGCGGCGGCGAGGAACGCGAGCGGCACGGCGGGCAGCACGTAGCGGTAGTCGAACTCCGCGGTGGCCGCCGGAACGACCAGCAAAGACACCGCCATGACCCACGGCAGCCCCCACGCTTGACCTACGCCCGCCCCATGCGCCCGCCGTCTCCTCCACGCGCGGGCGGCGGCGACGGCCGGAGGCAGCAGCAGGACGGCCAGCAGCACCGTTCCCGGCGCCCCGGCCACGTCCTGGTAGGCGCGCATCCACCCCGCGAACGGCTCGACGACGCGCGTGTCGACGGGACCCCGCTCGTAGCGCACGGCGAGATCGGCGCCGTGCGCGGCGGGGAAGCGGTCGGGCGGCGCGGGCGTCCGGGACGGGAACTCGTAATAGTCGTAGGTCACCTGGTCGGGATAGACCGGCCGGCCCCAGGCGAACGAGCGGACGAGTTCCGACAGCACCGAGGCGGCGTAGTCGGCCGGTTGGCTGCGCAGGGCGAGGAACGCGAACCGCCCGGCGAGCCGGTCGGTCTCCGCCGTGAAGGTGATGCCGGGCAGCGCCACCAGCGGCGCGTCCGGCGCCCACACGTACTCCTGGGACGGCGGGCGGCGCGAGGGCGGCCTGCTGTCGCACAGCACCGCCAGGTCCGCGGGCGGGCGCATGACGGCGCAGTCGGCGAACGACATCGTCCGCCCGTACAGGAACACCCCGTTGGAGCCGACGATGCCCACCCGGTGGTAGGTCGCCCAGAACCACGCGGCGTACCCGGCGATCGGCACCGCCGCCACCAGCACCAGCACCGCCACCAGGCGCCCGCCGCGCGCGAGCCCGCCCAGCCCTCCGCGCACCTCCGCCCTCGCGTGGCGGATCAGCAGCCAGGCCGCCACCACCGCGAGCAGTGGGAGTCCCACCGTCCGCGTCAGCGTGGCGGCGCCCAGCAGCGCGCCCGCGACGCAGGCCGAACGCCAGGTGGGCCTGCCGAGCAGCGCGAAAACCGCCGCCACCAGCAGAAAGGCGAACAGCGTGTCCGAGACGAGCAGGTGCTCCAGCTGGATCTGGTAGGCGTCGAGCAGCACGGGGGCGGCCGCGAGCGTGGCAGCCCAGGCTCGTCCCCCGGCGCGGTTCACGGCCGCGTACACCAGCACGCCGACGGCGAGCCCGAGCAGGTGCTGGACGAACGCCACGAAGCCGAAGCCGTGGAACGGCTCCAGCAGCCGCAGGAACAGGGAGTACCCGGCCGGGCGCACCAGGTCGGGGCGGGGGTGCAGCGCCGTCACCACGTAGGTGTAGGAGTCGGGGAACCAGAGCGCCGGCCGATAGCCCATCATGGCCACCACTCTCAGGGCCGCGCCCAGCCCGAGGACCCCGAGGAACCAGCGGTGTGCCCGCAGGGCCTGCCGCGACGGAGCCCACCGCCCCAGGCGCGGTCGCGGAGCCCACCGTCCTGGGCGCAGGCGCAGGCGCGGGCCACGCCAGGCCGGCAGCCGCCCGGACGGCCCTCTCGTGCCGTCCCGCAGCCCGGAGCCCTGTCCCGCCGCGACCACTCCACCCCCAGCCCATCGCCACCCGCGTCCCGGCTACCCGAAACGTCCGACGAAGCCCGATCAACGAAACCGGTACCCGGAACCGAGTACGCGCCGTTACGTTACCCGTCCGCCACACGGCGATGAGGCGCACACACGTCAGGGGAGCCGCGGTGGGGGAAGGTAAAGGGGCGAGGGAGGGGCGGGGCCGGCGGTCGCGAGGCGGAGCCGGGGGCCGCGAGGTGGAGGGCCAGGGCGACGAGGGGGGCGGAGAGTCGCGAGGTGGTGGAAGGGGCGGCTTGGCGTACGGGGGCGGGGTGGCCGTTAGGCTCGCGGGGCTGATGGACGGAGTGTGGCGCGATCGCTCATGGTGGCCGCCGGCGGGCCGGGTGCTCGCGGCGGTCACGGTCATGCCCGTGCTCGCGCTGACCGGCTGGCTGCTCGCAGGGCTGCCGCTGCTGATGGCCGGCTGGTTCCGCCCGCTGCCGGCGCTCCTGCTCGGCGGCACCCTCGCCGTGGTCCTGTGCCTGTACGGCGCGGGGGCCAGAGTCCGGCTGGACGGTGTGAAGGCCGGGGGCCGACTGGGCGGTCCAGGAGCCGGGGGCCGGCTGGGCGGTGCGGGGGTCAGGGGCCGGCGGAACGGCGCGGGGCCTGGTGAGCGGGGGAAGGGGCGCTGGGCCGCCGAGGGCGGCGGGGAGGTGGCGGACGCCTCCGCCTGGCATGTGGCGGCGGTCGTGGGCATCGCGGCCGCCTCCGGGGTGTTCAACGCCGTCTTCCACACCGAGCAACTGATCGTCCGCAGGGACCCGGCGACGTACGCGCAGTACACCGCCTGGCTGGCCGGGCACGGCTTCCTTCCCATCCCGTACCCCACGGCGGCGTTCGGCGGCCCCGATCCGGCGCTGCGGTTCGACAGCGTGGGGTTCTACGACCACGGCGGCGCGGTGGTGCCGCAGTTCATGCCGGGAGCGCCGCTCGTCGACGCCGTCGGCGACTGGCTCGCGGGGCTGTCCGGCCTGCTGTTGACGCCGCCGGTGCTCGGCGCCCTGGCCGTGCTGACCGTGGCCGGGGTCGCCGCCCGGCTGGCGGGCGCGCGGTGGGCGCCCGCGGCGGCGCTCACGTTCGCGGTGGCGCTGCCGATCCTCTACACCTCGCGCACCACCTTCAGCGAGATCCCGTCCCTCATCCTGATCTTCGGGGGCATGGCGCTGGCCGCCGACGCGCGCGGCAGGACGCGGGGCGCGGCGGTGCTCGCGGGGCTCGCCTTCGGTCTCGCCGTCCTCGTGCGCATCGACGGGCTGCGCGACGTGCTTCCTGTGCTCGCCTACGCGGGCGTGCTGATCGCGCTGCGGGGCCGGAGCGGCCGGGGCGAGGCGTACGCGCGCATGGGCGTGCCGCTGCTCGGAGGCCTGCTCGCGGGGGCCGGCCTGGGGCTGGTCGCCGCGTTCTTCCTGGCCAGGCCCTATCTCAACTATCTGTCGGACTCGGTCAAGCCGCTGCTCGCCATCTGCGGGCTGGTGCTCGCGCTGACCGTGGCGGGCGCTGTGGCCGGGCCGAGGGTCGTCCCGGCGGCCTGGGACGCCGTGCGCGCGTGGCGTCCGGCGCGCCGCCTGCCCGACGTGGCGGCGGTGCTGGTCGTCCTGGTCATGGCCGGGTTCGCCGTGCGTCCCTGGGTGCAGACCGTGCGGCGGGTGCCCGGAACGGTGGAGGACGCCCTCAACTCCGTCTTCATCGGGTGGACGCAGAAGGCGAACGGGCTGCCGAGCGATCCGGGCCGCCTGTATTCGGAGCAGTCGCTGTACTGGGTGATCTGGTACGTCGGCGTGCCCGTGGTCATGCTGGCCACGCTGGCCGCCGCCGTGATGGCGCGGCGGATGGCACAGGGCAAGGGCTTCCTCTGGCTGCTGCCGCTGGCGATCATCGGCTGGACGACCGTGACCACTCTGTGGCGGCCGGCCATCACGCCGGACCACCCGTTCGCGTCGCGGCGGCTGGTGCCGGTGGTGATCCCCGGCCTGATCGTCCTGGCCGCGTGGGGCCTGCGCTGGGCGTGGGAGAAGATCCGCGACGCCGGGTACGGGCCGGCGTCCATGCGCCGGCTGGCCGCGGCGGGCGCCGTGCTGCTGGTGGCGCCCGCCGCGGTGACCTCGATCGGCACGGCGTTCACGCCCGTGGAGCGCGGGGAGGCGGCGGCGGTGCGGGGGCTGTGCGCCGCGCTGCCGCGTGACGCCTCGGTCCTGCTCGTCGAGCGGGTCACCGGCGAGCGGTTCACGCAGGTCGTCCGCGCCATGTGCGACCGCCCGGCCGCGCAGGTCCGCCAGGCGGGCGGGACGGCGCCGCCGGCGGGCTCCCC
The DNA here is from genome assembly GCF_042654065.1 of Sphaerisporangium dianthi. Taxonomy (NCBI): domain Bacteria; kingdom Bacillati; phylum Actinomycetota; class Actinomycetes; order Streptosporangiales; family Streptosporangiaceae; genus Sphaerisporangium; species Sphaerisporangium dianthi. The sequence goes on from NZ_JBHSFP010000006.1 coordinate 248,836, forward strand.
GGCGGAGACCACGGAGGACGCCGGTCAGGCGGGCACGAGCCGTGACGTGGCGGCGGCCTCCGACGTGTCCCGCCTGGCCGCGCGGATACGCGCGGCCGGCCGCGTCCCGGTGCTGCTGGCCGCCGAGCGGGTGCAGCTGGTGCGGTACGGCACGCCCACGCAGGTGGTGAGGCTCCGCGCCCGCCAGGACGAGCGTTCTCTGGTCGACCCGCCGAACGGCACCTGGTCGTTCTCCATCGACGTCTGGATGGTCATTCCGCGACCCGAGTGAGGACGGGCCGGCCACGGTGGCGGGCGGCGGCGGCGCGGTTGACGGCGGGCGGTCGCGATCGGGAGAGTTGGGCGGCATGGAATGGCGAGTGGAGCCGCCCGAGGCCGGCGAGGAACTGTCGTTCGGGGACGGCGACCCCGAGCGGGAGTCGCGCTTACAGGCGTGGGAGGCGGCCGGCAGGCGGTGGGCGTCGGCCCACCGGAGGCTGCTGGCGGTCGGGGCGGCCGTCGTCGTCCTGCTCGGGCTGCTGGGGAGCGGCGGCTGGTACCTGTACCAGGAGTCGCGCAAGCCGCTCCCGCCGCCGGACGCCGCGCTGCCGGTCCAGGACCGGTTCACGGTCTCACTGTGCCAGGGCAGGTTCTTCAGGTGTCCGTCCGGGACCAGGGGAGCCGAGGCGGCCAAGGACACCCGCCGCCTGGAGGAGCGCCTGCGCGCGATCCCGGGAGTCGTCTCGCTGCGGTTCGTCAGCAGGGAGGCCAGGTATCAACGCATGTCGGACAAGACGTACATCGACCCGGACGGCCGCACGGGGCGGATCACCCTGGACATGATGCAGGACACGTTCGAGGGCGTGCTCCGCGACCCCGCCCTGTTCGGCCAGGTGGCGGAGCAGGCGCGGCGCATCGCGGGCGTGGAGAGGGCGGACCGGCTGCCGACGGACTTCTGGCAGGGCAGGGCGGACGTCACGGTGACGTTGTGCCGCAATGATCCCGCGCGGGTGTGCGCGCCGCTCAAGCACCGCCCGCTCACCGAAGAGGAGAAGCAGGCCATCCTCGACAGGATCCGCGAGGTGCGCGGGGTGGAGAAGGTCTACTTCGAGGACCAGTCCCATGCGTTGAGGCTGGAGCGCCACTACTACCCGGAGGGGTCGCCGTACGAGGGGCCGATCCTGCTGGGCGACATGAACGAGTCCTACCACGTGAAGATCGCCGGGCCGGACGCCGCCCGGCGTGTACGGGAGGCGCTCAAGGGTGTGACCGGCGTGCAGTTGGTGTGGTGACCGCCAGGGGCGGTGATGTCGCCGGGCGCCGCGACGTGGGACAGATCACGCAGAGCGCGGCATACAGCCCGAAGAGCCGGGAAGGACACAAATGGGATTGAGAAGAGTCCCAGATGGGGTCGGGGGCCACTCGTATGCCGGCCGCGCACTGTATCCTCGCCCGACGTGAGTGTGACCGAGACGCCTGAGACTGGATCCGCCGTGGACGCCAAACCGTATGTGACGATCGTCCTGCCCTGTTACAACGAGCAGGATCACGTCATCGCCGAGGTAGAGCGCATCTGCGGCGCGATGGACGCGAGCGGTTACACCTATGAGCTGATGGCCGTGGACGACCACTCCACCGACGACACCCTCGCCCGGCTGCGCGAGGCCGCGCCCCGGTTCCCCGAGATGCGCATCGTCGCCTTCCACCGCAACGGCGGCTCGGGCACGGTGCGGCGCATCGGCACCCAGGACGCGCGCGGCGAGATCGTCGTGTGGACCGACGCCGACATGACCTACCCCAACGAGCGCATCCCCGAGCTGGTGCAGATCCTGGAGAAGGATCCGACGATCGACCAGGTCGTGGGCGCGCGCACCAGCGAGCAGGGCTCGCACAAGATCCTGCGCGTGCCGGCCAAGTGGTTCATCCGCAAGGTCGCCGAGCGCCTGGCGGGGCAGGAGATCCCCGACCTGAACTCCGGCCTGCGGGCCTTCCGCAAGTCGGTCTCGCTGCCGTACCTGCGCCTGCTGCCTCCCGGGTTCTCCTGCGTGACGACGATCACGCTGGCGTTCCTGTCGAACCAGCACGACGTGCACTACATGCCGATCGAGTACAGCAAGCGGGCGGGGACGTCGAAGTTCAGCTTCATCTCCGACGCCTACCGCTACATCTTGCAGGTGCTGCGCATGGTGATGTACTTCAACCCGCTCAAGGTGCTGATGCCGCCGGCGATCTGGCTGGTCGTGATCGCGCTGGGCAAGGGCGTCGTCGACATGATCCGGCACCCGTTCTACTTCCCGGCGAGCACGGTGATGACCTTCCTGTCCGGGTTGATCATCGGATCGCTGGCGCTGCTCGCCGACCTGATCGTGCGATCCCGGGGCGAATGACGTGCGCGTCGCGATCGTCGGGCCGACCTACCCGTACAAGGGCGGCGGGGCGCAGCACACGACCGAGCTGGCCCACCGGCTGACGGCGCTCGGCCACGACGTCGTGATCGAGTCCTGGCGCGCCCAGTACCCGTCCTTCCTGTACCCGGGGCAGCAGACGATCTCCTCGCCGGAGGGCGAGCCGTTCGCGCACGTCCGGCGGGACCTCGACTGGCGCCGTCCCGACGGGTGGCTGCGCTGCGGGCGCCGGCTGCGCGGCGCCGACCTCGCCGTGCTGACCCTGCTCAGTCCCGTGCAGGTGCCGCCTTACCTCGGCATCCTGGCAGGGCTGCGCCGTGCGACCGAGGTGGTCGCGCTCTGCCACAACGTGCTGCCGCACGAACGCAAGCCGTATGACGCGCCGCTGGTGAAGGCCCTGCTGCGGCGGGTCGACCGGGTGCTCGCGCACTCGCGGGAGCAGGCGGCGACGGCCGGTGGGCTCACGCCCGCGCCGGTGAGGGTGGCCGGGCTGCCGCCGCATCTTCCCGCCACGAGCGCCCCGCCCGCGGGCGGGGGCGGCGGGGTGCGCCGCAGGCTGCTCTTCTTCGGCATGGTGCGCCCGTACAAGGGCCTCGACCTGCTGCTGCGCGCCCTCGCCCAGGTCCCTGACGTGTCGCTCACGGTGGCGGGCGAGTTCTGGGGCGGCCTGGACGAGACGCGCGCCCTGATCGCCGAGCTGGGCCTGGGCGACCGGGTCGACCTGCGGCCCGGGTACGTGGCGGCCGGCGAGGTGCCGGGGCTGTTCGCCGGGGCCGACGCCCTGGTGCTGCCCTACCGGTCGGCCACGGCCAGCCAGAACGCCTGGCTCGGCCACGAGCACGGCCTGCCGGTCATCGCCACCCGGGTGGGCGCGCTGGCCGACCACATCACCGACGGCGTGGACGGCCTGCTCGCCGAGCCCGGCTCGGTGGACGCGCTGACCGGGGTGATCACCCGGTTCTACGAAGAGGGCGAGCCCGAGCGGCTGCGCCAGGGCGTCAAGGCCGTCGACCCCGAGCCTTTCTGGGCCGCGTACACGACCGCCCTGCTCTCCGCGGGAGCCTGACCGCGTACGAGCTCTACCTGGCCGCGTACGCCGGTTCGCTCTCGGCGGGAGCCTGACCGCGCGCGGCCACGAACCCGATGCCGGCCCAGACGGCGTCGGCCAGCGTGAACGCGAGCCGGGACACCACCGCGACGACCAGCGCGTGCGGGGCGTCCAGGACGGGCGTGAGCACCAGCACCATGGCGCCCTCGCGGACGCCGATGCCCGCCGGGACGATCACGGTGAGCAGCCCGGTCACCCAGGCGAGCGCGTACGCCCCGGCGGCGACGGCGAACAGCGACGGGCCGCCCCCCGGGCGCATGTCGTCGAGCAGCAGCCAGATGTGCACGCCGTAGAACAGCCAGCCGGCCATCGTCCAGGCGGCCGCCACGAGCATCGCGGACCCGGGAAGCACCTGGTCGAGGGGCTCCTTGCGGGCGACCCGCAGCGCGAGGTTCAGCCCGAACGTCAGCACGCGGGGATGCAGCCCGAGCACGATGAAGGGGATCAGCAGCAGCAGGTACCACGCCTGCCGCACCACATCTTGCGAGGTCAGCGGCAAGGTGACCGCGGCGAGGGCCAGCGCGCAGCCGAGCGAGACCACCAGCCCGACCACGGTCGCGCCGAACGTCCGGCGCGGCGGGGAGCCGTGGTCGCGGGCCAGCTCCATCATGGCGGCGAACGCCCACACCGAGCCGGGGACGTACTTGCCGAGCTGCCCCACGAACAGCACCTTGGCGGCGACCCGCAGCGGCAGGTGCGTGCCGAACCCGGCGAGCACCACCTGCCAGGCCACGAGCATGAACCCGAGCCCGGCCAGGACGGCGGCGAAGGACCCCGCCACCGTCCACCACGACAGCCGGCCGAGGGCGGCGACGGTGCCGTTCCAGTTGCGGGACAGGCCGTATGCCAGGAAGGCGAGGGCGACGAGCGCGAGCCCCGCCCGGAGCAGGGGACTTGATCGCAACCGGCTCAGCATCCGCCCAGCGTACGACGACCTGTTACCCGCCGGTAGCCGTCCGGCTCATGCCGTTGCGTGATCATGGACCTTCCCTGACCATACGAGGCCCGCCGCCCCTACCCACTAAAGTTGGGCGGCGTGGGCACTGAACGGGTGGCGCAGCTTGCGTATTCGGAGATCCAGGCGGCGATGCTGGACGAGGCGAAGCGGCGCCGCAAGGCCTCCAAGATCATCGCCGTGCTCGCGCACTTCCTGGGCCGCGACCCCGTTCCCGGGCCCGGCGCGCCGGGGGTGCTCGACGGGCTGACGGTGGCCGACATCGGGTGCTCGGCCGGGTTCATCGCCGACGAGCTGGCGTCGGCGGGCGCGCGGCACGCGTTCGGGGTCGACATCGACGTGCCCGGCCTGCGCAAGGCGGACGAGCGGTTCGGCGAGCGGGTGGAGTTCGTCTGCGCCGACGGCACGGCGCTGCCGTTCCCCGACGGCTCGATGGACGTGCTGGTGCTGAACCACATCTACGAGCACGTGGTCGACCCTGACGCGGTGGTGCGCGAGCTGCACCGCGTGCTGGCCGACGACGGCGTGCTGTACCTGGGGCTGGGCAACCGGCTCGGCGTGATGGAACCGCACTACAAGCTGCCGTTCCTCTCCTACCTCCCGCCGTCGCTGGCCGACCGCTACGTGCGCGCCTTCGGCCGCGCCGACCACTACTACGAGCGGTTCCGCACGCGGGCCGGGCTGCGCCGCATGCTCGCCGGCTTCCACGTCTGGGACTACTCCTTCCCCGTGCTCGCCTCGCCCGGGCGCTTCGCCGGCGCCGAGCTGTTCCCGGGCGCCGTCGGGCGGGTCGCGCAGGGCACGCTGGCGAGGACGCCGCGCCCGGCGCTGCGCGCGCTGCTGCCCGTCGTGCCGACCTACCTGTGGGTGGCGACCAAGACGCCGCGCAGGCCGCTCGGGCCCGCCCTCCCGCAGGCCCCGGCGCCGGTGCGCATCCCACAACCGGTACGCACCTCGTGACCGGTACGCGCCCCGCGACCGCTTCGCCTCCGCGCGTGACACGCAAGAAGCTGATCCGCCTGGTGTTCCTGCTGGTGGCCCTCGGGTTCGGCGTGTGGGCCGTCGCCGGGCGGTGGGCGCAGGTGGCCGACGGGTTCTCCCGCCTGTCCTGGCCGCTGCTCGCCGGTTCGCTCGTGGCCGTGCTGGCGGCTCTGGCGGCCGGCATGCTGATGTGGCGCGCCCTGCTGGCCGACCTCGGGTCGCCCCTGCCGCTCACCGGCGCGGCCAAGGTCTTCTTCGTGGGCCAGCTCGGCAAGTACATCCCCGGGTCGCTGTGGCCGGTGCTCGCGCAGATGGAGATGGGCAAGGACCTCGGTGTCCCGCGCTCGCGCAGCGCCACCGCCTTCTTCCTGACATATCCCATCTATCTGGCCAGTGGTCTGTCCGTGGCCGCTCTCACCCTGCCCGTCTTCGCCGGCGACTCCGTGGCCCGCTACGCCTGGCTGCTCCTGCTGCTCCCCGTGCTCGTCGCCGGGCTGCACCCCCGCGTCGTCAACGGCGTGCTCGCCTTCGGCCTGCGGCTGCTCAGACGGCCGCCGCTGGAGCGTCCGCTGAGCCGCCGCGGGGTGCTCGCCTCGGCCGGGTGGGCCTTCGCCGGCTGGGCCGCCTACGGGGTCCACCTGTGGCTCCTCGTGGCGGGCCTCGGCGCGGCCGGGCCGCGGGCCCTGCTGCTGTCCCCCGGGGCGTTCGCGCTCGCCTGGTGCCTGGGCTTCATCGTCGTCATCGCGCCCGCCGGGGCGGGAGTGCGCGAGGTGGCGCTGGTGGCGGCGCTGGCCCCGGTCCTCGACGCCGGGTCGGCGGTCGCGGCGGCGCTGTGCTCGCGGCTGCTGGTCTCGCTAGGCGACCTGGTGTGCGCGGGCCTCGCGGGCCTGGCCGCCCGGCACACGGATATCGTTCCCGTCTCGGCCGATCACGACTGATTTTTCGCATTCGTTGCCCGCTCGACGCCCTAAATGCGTGTCATATCTCTCCCGATTCGGGGGACCCGCGCAATAGAGTGAAGCCGATGGGGATCGGGGGCGAGAGTCCGGCCGCGGCTGCGGGACACCAAGGTGCTCTGCCGGTCGACGGCGATCCGGTGCTCTTCGCCTGTGCGCGATCTCCGCATTGGCCTGCACGGAGATCGGAAGGGAGCGATCGCTCTTGACGCCCCGAGTGCTCGTCGACGCCGCGGCGGTGCCCGCCGACCGCGGCGCCCTGATCCGCTACGTCGACGGGCTGGTCGCCGCACTTGACCGGGCGGGCGCCGACCTCGCGGTCGTCTGCCAGAGGGCAGACGCCGAGCGCTACGGCAAGATCGCGCCATCCGCCCGCATCCTCGCCGGGCCGCCGGCGATCACCAACCGGGCCGCCCGGCTGGTCTGGGAGCAGACCGGCATCCCGGTGGTGGCCCGCCAGGTCGGCGCGCAGGTGATCCACGCCCCCTACTACTCCATCCCGCTGCACGCCGGGCTGCCCACGGTCGCGACCGTGCACGACGTCACCTGCTTCACCGAGCCCGACAGGCACGACACCATCAGGTCGTCCTTCTTCCGCGCGGCGACCCGCACGGCGGTCCGCGGCGCCGAGCGGGTCATCGTGCCGTCCAAGGCCACCCGTGACGAACTGGTGCGGGTGCTCGCGGCCGATCCGACGCGCATCGACGTCGCCTACCACGGGGTCGACCGGGCGCTGTTCCACCGGCCTTCCGAGGACGAGATCAAAAGGGTGGCCGGCCGGCTGGGGCTGCGCGGCCGCCCGTACGTCGCCTTCCTCGGCGCCTTCGAGCCGCGCAAGAACGTCCCGAACCTGGTGAAGGGCTTCGGCCAGGCCGTCGGCGACCTGCCGTCGCCGCCGGCGCTGGTCCTGGCGAGCGCGGCCGGCTGGAGCGACGAGGTGGACGAGGCGATCAGCGGGCTCCCGGTGACCGTGCGGGTGGTGCGGCCGGGCTACCTGTCCTTCGCCGACCTGCCCGGCTTCCTCGGCGGCGCCGTCGTGGTCGCCTTCCCCTCCCGCGGCGAGGGGTTCGGGCTGCCCGTGCTGGAGGCCATGGCCTGCGGGGCGCCGGTGCTGACCACCCACCGCACGTCGCTGCCCGAGGTCGGCGGGGAGGCCGTCGCCTACACCGAGCCCGACGTCGAGAGCATCAGGGGCGCTCTGAGGACGTTGCTGGAGTCTCCCGAACGACGGCACACGCTGGCCGAGGCGGGTCTGGCCAGGTCGAGAGAGTTCACCTGGGACGCCTCGGCCGAGGCGCACATGATGAGCTATCAACGGGCGGTCGATCAGTGAGCTAGCCTCACGGTGTGACGAGCAGCTACTCGCCGGAGTCGGCGCATCTCGAGGCCATTCTCCTTGTAGGTGGACAAGGCACCCGTCTGCGCCCCCTCACCTTGAGCACCCCCAAGCCGCTGCTTCCGACAGCCGGCGTCCCCTTCCTCGCCCACCAGCTCGCCCGCGCCAGGTCGTCCGGCGTCCGGCGCATCGTCTTCGCCACCTCCTACCGCGCCTCCATGTTCGCGGAGGCGTTCGGCGACGGCTCCGCCTTCGGCCTGTCACTGGAGTACATGACCGAAGAGACCCCGCTCGGCACCGGCGGGGCCATCCGCAACGCCGCCCAGGCGCTGACCTGCGGCCCGGACGCGCCGGTGCTCGTGCTCAACGGCGACATCCTCTCCGGGCACGACATCTCCGAGCAGGTCGGCATGCACGTGACGCGGCGGGCGGCGATCACGCTCCACCTCACCGAGGTGGACGACCCGTCGCGGTTCGGGTGCGTGCCCACCGACGAGGAGGGCCGGGTGACCGCCTTCCTCGAGAAGACCCCCAACCCGGTGACCAACCGCATCAACGCCGGATGCTACGTCTTCCAGCGTTCGGTCATCGACCGGATCCCGGAGGGGCAGGTGATCTCCGTCGAACGCGAGACGTTCCCCGGCATGATCACCGCCGGTGAGCTCGTGCTCGGGTACGCCGACCGTTCGTACTGGCTGGACGTGGGCACCCCCGCGGCGTTCGTCCAGGGCTCCTGCGACCTGGTGCTGGGCCGCCTGCCCTCTCCGGCGCTGCCCGGCCCGTGCGGGGAGTTCCTGACGATGCCCGGGGCCGAGGTCTCGCCCAGCGCCAAGATCGAGGGCGGCTCGGTCGTGGGGCCGAGGGCGGTCGTCGAGTCCGACGCCTCGGTCCACGGCAGCGTGCTGGACGCCGACTGCGTGATCGAGTCCGGGGCGGTCGTCGTCGACTCGGTGGTCGGCGCGCAGGCCAGGGTCGCCTCCGGAGCGGTGCTGCGCAACGCCGTCATCGGAGACGGCGCGGTCGTGGGGTCCGGCAACGAGCTGCTGGCCGGCGCCCGCGTCTGGCCGGGCGTGCGGCTGCCGCCGAACGCGGTCCGCTTCTCCAGCGACGTCTGATCCGGCGGGGACGCCCGCTCCGGCGGATGTCCCGCTCTGCGGGGCGCTCGCATGGGAAGGGCGCCCGCTATGGAAGGGCGTCCGCCGAGACCGGGGAGAGCCTCGCTCAGGCGGCGGAGGGCGGTCCGCGCGGAGCGGGGTACGCGCGCGGCCGGCTCGGCCGCGCGCAATAGTCTGGGCGCTGTGCGAGAACGCAGGTGGCGGTCCGACCGGCCGGTGGACGTGGCGTCCGCCATGGCGCCGCACCGGCGCGGCGGCGGCGACCCCGCATGGCAGCTCACCGCCGACCGGGCGATCTGGCGCACCTCCCGCACCCCCGAGGGGCCCGGCACACTGCGCGTCACCGCCGAGCCGGCCGAGCGGGCGGTGGTCGCCCACGCCTTCGGGCCGGGCGCGGGCTGGCTGCTGGAGACCCTGCCCGAGCTCCTCGGCGCCCATGACCGGGCCGGCGACTTCGTCCGCCTGATGGAAGGCCTCGGGAGCGAGGCGCACGCGCTGGTGCGCGAGCTCGCCTCCCGGCACCCGGGGCTGCGCATGGGCCGCACGCTGCGCGTGTTCGAGGCGCTGGTTCCCGCCGTCCTGGAGCAGAAGGTGGTCGGCCGGGAGGCGTGGCGGGCGTGGCGGTGGCTGCTCGCCAGGTACGGCGAGCCCGCGCCGGGCCCGGCGCCCGCGATGATGCGGGTGTTCCCCGAGCCCGCGGTCTGGCGCGAGATCCCGTCCTGGGACTGGCACCGCGCGGGGGCGGAGGCCGTGCGGGCGCGCACGATCGTCAACGCGGCGGTGCACGCCGGCAAGCTGGAGGCGGCCGGGGAGGCGGAGGCCGACCGGCTGCTGCGGGCGCTGCCGGGCGTCGGGGTGTGGACGTCCGCGGAGACCCGCCAGCGGGCGTACGGCGACTGCGACGCCGTCTCGGTCGGCGACTACCACCTTGCTTCGCTGGTCGGCTGGTCGCTGACCGGAAGCAAGACCGACGACGCGGGAATGCTGGAGCTGCTCGAGCCCTACCGGGGACACCGCCACCGCGTCGTGCGGCTGCTCGAACTCGGCGGCCGCCGGCCGCCGGCCCGCGGTCCCCGCATGGCCGCCCGCGACTACCGCTCGTTCTGACCAGGGCGCGGCGACCTCTCCTTTGTGCCGGCCGGGGTGGGGTCAGCGGGTCGGTAAGGACGGCTGTCCACCGGGCATGGAGGACGAACCAGGCGCCCAGTCGCGCCCATCGCGGGTGTCGGTGCCGAACCGCGGGGCGAGCACGGCCGCCACGGCGATGAGGAGGAGGGGGATCATCCAGGACATCGGGACTCCTTGGGGAAGGTCTCTCGTGGTTGCCCTCTCATTATGTGCTCGTGCATATTTTCACGTCTATCGAGAATATCTGGGCCATACCGTTAAGGCTCGCTAAAGCAAGTGACCTCCTCCCAAGGTCACGGACGGCTCGCGGACATGATCGGTCGCGCGGGCACCGGCACCCCCGGCGGTGCGCACGGCCCCGGCGGTTTCGTACTGTGCGATGCATGAACGCGAATCCCACAGACGCAGCCATGCGGCGGGCGCTGGCACGGGCGAGGGACGGCAAGGCGCTCGACCTGGCGGAGGCCACGGTTCTGCTGCACGCGAGAGGCGCCGACCTCGACCGCCTGCTCGACCACGCCGGCCGTGTCCGGGACGCCGGGCTGGCCTCGGTGGGCAGAGAGAAGATCATCACCTACAGTCGCAAGGTGTTCATCCCGCTCACCCGTCTGTGCCGGGACCACTGCGGCTACTGCACGTTCGCCACCGCCCCCGGCAAGCTGCCCGCGCCGTTCCTCAGCCCGGACGAGGTACTGGAGATCGCCAGGCAGGGCGCGGCCATGGGCTGCAAGGAGGCGCTGTTCACCCTCGGCGACCGGCCCGAGGACCGATGGCACCAGGCGCGCGAGTGGCTGGACGCCCACGGGTACGACGACACCCTGTCCTACGTGCGCGCCATGGCCATCCGCGTCCTGGAGGAGACCGGGCTGCTGCCGCACCTGAACCCCGGGGTCATGACCTGGCGCGACCTCCAGCGGCTCAAGCCGGTCGCCCCGTCCATGGGAATGATGCTGGAGACCACCTCCCGGCGGCTGTTCGAGGAGAAGGGGCAGGCCCACTACGGCTCGCCGGACAAGGACCCCGCCGTGCGCGTGCGCGTGCTGGAGGACGCCGGCCGCACCAACGTGCCGTTCACGACCGGCATCCTGATCGGCATCGGCGAGACCGTCGCCGACCGCGCCGAGTCGATCTTCGCGATCCGGCGGGTCGCCCGCGAGTACGGCGGCGTGCAGGAGGTCATCGTCCAGAACTTCCGCGCCAAACCGGACACCGCGATGCGCGGCATGCCGGACGCCGACCTGCACGAGCTGGCCGCCACCATCGCGGTCACCCGGCTCGTGCTCGGCGGCAGGACCCGCGTCCAGGCGCCGCCGAACCTCATCGGCGACGAGTACGGCCTGATGATCAGGGCCGGCATCGACGACTGGGGCGGGGTCTCGCCGCTGACCCCCGACCATGTCAACCCCGAGCGGCCCTGGCCGCAGATCGAGGATCTCGCGGCCCGCACCGCCGCCACCGGGTTCACGCTGCGGGAACGCCTGACGATCTACCCCGAGTACGTGCTCGCCGGCGAGCCCTGGCTGGACCCGCGCCTGCGCGCCCACGTCGACGCCCTGGCCGACCCGGAGACGGGCCTCGCGCGGGACGTGACGCCGGCGGGCAGGCCGTGGCAGGAGCCGGACGGCGGGTTCGCCGCCGCAGGACGTACGGACCTGCACGTCGAGGTGGACGCCTCCGGGCGCTCGCAGGACAGGCGCGACGACTTCGCGCACGTCTACGGCGACTGGGACGCCCTGCGCGACCGCGTCCCGCCCGCCGGCGCCCCGGCGGACGGCGTCCCGGTGGGCGGCGTCCCGGTGGGCGGCGGCGTTGCGGAGGGCACGGCGGAAGGCGTGGCGGAGGGCACGGCGGGTGGCGGCCTTGCGGGAGGCGGTACGGCGGGCGGTCTCTCCGCCCCGGCGCGCGGGGGTGGGGGCGTCGTCGACGGGGACCTGCGCGAGGCCCTGCGCCGCGCGGCGGCCGACCCGGCGCGACTCACCGACGCCCAGGCGCTCACGCTGCTCGGCGCGGACGGCGCCGACCTCGAGGAGCTGTGCCGGGTGGCCGACGACCTGCGCCGGGAGGCCGCGGGCGACGAGGTGACCTACGTGGTCAACCGCAACATCAACTTCACCAACGTCTGCTACACCGGCTGCCGCTTCTGCGCGTTCGCGCAGCGGCGCACCGACGCCGACGCCTTCACCCTGTCCCTCGACCAGGTCGCCGACCGGGCCGCCGAGGCGTGGGAGGCGGGGGCGACCGAGGTGTGCATGCAGGGCGGCATCCACCCCGACCTGCCCGGCACGGCCTACTTCGACATCGCCAGGGCGGTGAAGCGGAGGGTCCCGGACATCCACGTCCACGCCTTCTCCCCGATGGAGGTCATCAACGGCGCCAGCCGGACGAACCTGTCGATCCACGACTGGCTGGTGGCCGCGAAGGAGGCCGGGGTCGACTCGCTGCCCGGCACGGCGGCGGAGATCCTCGACGACGACGTGCGCTGGGTGCTGACCAAGGGCAAGCTGCCGGCCCGCGAGTGGGTCGAGGTGATCACCACCGCGCACCGCGCCGGCATCCCGACGACCTCGACGATGATGTACGGCCACGTGGACACCCCGGCCCACTGGGTGGCGCACATCCGGCTGATCCGCCGCATCCAGGAGGAGACCGGCGGCTTCTCGGAGTTCGTGCTGCTGCCGTTCGTGCACCACAGCGCCCCGATCTACCTGGCCGGCATCGCCCGCCCGGGGCCGACGGCTCGGGAGAACCGCGCCGTGCACGCGCTGGCGCGCGTCATGCTGCACGGCGCGATCGCCAACATCCAGTGCTCGTGGGTGAAGCTCCAGGACGATCTGTGCCGGGCCGTGCTGTCGGGCGGCGTGAACGACCTGGGCGGCACGCTGATGGAGGAGACGATCAGCAGAATGGCCGGGTCGGAGAACGGCTCGTACAAGACGATCACCGACATCGCCGCGATGGTGGAGCCGACCGGCCGCCCGCTGCGCCAGCGCACCACCGGGTACGGCATCCCGTCACAGGAGCGGGTGGCGGCGGCGCAGGTCAGCGACGGCGTCTGCCGCAGCGTCCGCCGCACCGTCCCGCTCGCCTGACCCGCCCTCCCCGCGGCGCCGCGACGCGTCGCGAGGTGATGGTCCCGCTTCTGTTTCGCCTATGGTGATTTCCGGGCCGCGGCATCCGGCCGGGGGTTTCTCCGTTCCGACTTCCTTCGTCGGGGCGAGGAGCCCTTCGCCGGATGCCGCGGCCTTTCAGGCGCGAAGACGCCGGTGTCGCCGTGCCACCGGGCTCAGCAGGAGTTCGTCCAGCGGTGGCTCGCGATGTTCTTGTTCATCGATTTGCCCTGGCCCGCTTTTCCGTCCCACAGGAAATAGATGCCCGCGAGGTTGTTCAGATAGTAGCCGTTGGGCAGGCAGTTCCTGGAGCCCCCGTAACTCGGGCTGTAGTACAGGTTGACGTCGTCGTACGAGCCGGGCCAGCCGCGGTTCTCCAGGGAACTCGCCTGGTTGCGCATGCTCATCTCCCTGAACATTCCCGAACAGGTGTCCCAGTTGCTGTCATCGTTGAGCCACTCGCAGTAAGGGCCTCCTCTGTTGGTATTCACCCACGCCACGAAGTAGCCGTCCGGCGATGACGCGGCCGACGCGGCCGACGCGATCGGCACGGCCGTCGTCGGTGCGATCGCGTCGGAACCGGATGATGAAGGGTTGTCCGCCTGCGCCACACCGGGGGTGGCGAACAGCGCCAGGGTGGCGAGTCCCAGCGCGGCGAGGGCGGTGTTTCTCCTGTGCATTGCTCTCTCTTTTCTCTGCTCGGCCGATTGGCCCCGTGGGTTTCCCGCGCCGCACGAGAGAATTCCCGTGACATGGCGGGTCTCATCCCGACTGGACGAGGGAGTCGGCGCGTCCCAGCGCGGCGAGTTCCAGTCGCAGCCGGGTGTTCACCTCGCCGGAGTACGCACGCCGCAGGCGCTCGCCGTACTGCCGGTCCAGGCGACGGATGGTGTCGGACAGGCCGCTGCTCATCGCGCATCCGGCCTCGGCGACCGCTGTGCGCACTTCTTTCGTCCGCGCCGTGGCCTTGTCGGGGTTCGTGAACGCGGCACGGGCTTCGTAGGGATCTGTGTAGCGGAACCCCTTCGCACCCATGCAGGTGGACCATTTCTTGACCGACTCGGTGAACTCGGCATCGGCGAGCACCTGTCTTTCGCGGATCTCGGTGAGCGCATCGGTCACCGTCGTGACGCGGAACCAGACCTCGACATCCCCGTAGAGCTTCTCTTGGGCCTGCGCGACGCAACCGTCGTCGACCCGGCCGACGGTCATGCCGTTCGGGGTTTTGACCTCCAGTCGCCTCGCGGATCGTTCGCCGTGCAGAGCGTCCAGCGCGCGCTGCCGTTCCGCCGGCGTCAGACCGGTGAAGTACCGCCGGTTGGGATCGGATCCGCGCAACCTGTCGCGTCGCGCCTGGATGTCACTGCCGTAGCCATGCCGGGAGGCCCATGGCACATCGTCGATGACGTAGGGAAAGTCGCGGTCTTCCGGCAGCGGCCGCCGGGGCACGGCCCACATGTCGAAGCCGCGGGCTCCCATGCACGAACGCATCAGCTTGTCCTCGGCGTCGTGCAGCAGGTCCTTCTCCTGCTCGGTGAGGGACCGCGTGGGAGCGGCGGACGTGGCCGCGGCCGCGGACCGGCTGGGAGCCGGTTCGTCCACCGCGTTGAAGACCACCGCCAGCACGGTCGCTCCCACCGCCGCGATGGCGGCGAGGGCACGCCGGTGAAACCGCATGCGCTCTCCTCCCCGTCCCCCGTGCCCGGCCGCTGTCGAGCGGCGGCCGGATTCGCGCTAACCGGATGCGCCCGGTGGCCGCAGCATCGATGAGCGCCGGATGCGGGAACAAGACCTTTGCGTGGAAACGCAAGGGTGCTCAACGCTCAGCCTCGCGGTCGGGCGCGATGACCGGCCCGATGGATGACCGGCACGATGTCCGGCTGTCGGGCACGCGGCGGTGAGGAAGGGGCGGGGCGGCGGCCGGGCCTCTAGCGGGTGACGATGAAGTCGGCGGGATCGCGCGAAGGACGGTCGCGGGGCGGCGCGGCGGCGTGCCCGACGGCCACGGCCCCCATCGGGTCCCACGCGCCGGGCAGGTCCAGCACCTCGCGCACGACCTCGCGGCAGAACATCGTGGAGGACACCCACGCCGACCCCAGGCCCTCGACGGCGAGCTGCACCAGCAGGTTCTGCACGCCCGCGCCGGTGGCGACGACGAACATCTCGCGCTCGGCGGCGTTGCGGCGGTCGTCGGGATAGGTGTGGGACCCCTCCATCACCAGGCAGGGGACCACCAGGTACGGGGCGCGGCGAAGGACGTCACCGCGCCGCACCCGGCGGGCGACCGACTCCTCGGTGAAACCGGTGGCGCGCAGGTCGCGCTCCCAGGCCGCGAGCATGGCGTCCAGCAGCTTCTCGCGCGCGCCGGCCGACTCGAGCAGCACGAAACGCCAGGGCGTCGTGTGGTGCGGGGCGGGCGCGCTGATCGCGGCGGCCACGGCGCGCCTGACGGCGGCGGGGTCCACCGGCTCGGCGGAGAACTCCCTGATCGTGCGCCGCGCGAACAGCACGTCGGCCGAGCCGTACCGGAACATGTCCTCGTCGGCGGGACGCACCAGCGGCCGTACCCCGGGCCCGTCCTCGTCGGTCACCAGGTGGGCCAGCCCCCGGACGACGGCCACCGGCACCCCGTCCAGCTTGCCCTTGACCAGTTCGGCGGCCGAGGCGATCTCGTCGGCAAGCGCGGTGACCGTCGCCGACAGCGGGTTGCCGTAGGTGTCGGAGCGGCCGCGGAAGTCGTCCAGCGGCCGGACGCCCGCCGCGCCGATCGCCACGTCGGTCAGCCCGTTGCGCCAGGGACGGCCGAAGGTGTCGGACAGGATCACCCCGGCCCGCGCCCGCAGGCCGGACCGGATGCGGCGGGCGGAGGCGTCCGGATCGAGCGGCAGGAGGAGCACGGTGCCGGGCTCGGTGTTGGAGGCGTCGACGCCGGCCGCCGCCATGACGAAGCCGTGACGGGTCTGCGCGATCACGGTGTCGCCACGGCGGGCCACCACGCGCTCGGTCTCCTCCGCGATCGCCTCGGCGCGGCCGTCCGCCCGCCGGACGCGGCCCTCGGCCTTGCTCACGATCTTGGAGGTGACCACGACGATGTCGCCGTCGGCCAGGTCGGGCACCGCGCGCGTGATCAGCTCGGCGAGGTCGTCCCCCGGCCGCACCTCCGGCAGGCCGGGCACCCCGTGGACGGTGATCACCTGGCCAGCTCCAGGGCGGCGCGGGCGATGCCTGCGGTCGCCTCGACGTCGGTCATGAGCAGCGGCCGGGACACCACGCGCACGCCGTCGAGCGCGACCCCGGCGTCCTGCTCGGCGACGAGCCAGCCGTCGAGGAGGCGGGAGCCGTAGAGCTCCAGCACGGCCTGGGCGCTGGTCTCGACGCCGATGGCGGTCAGGCAGGCGTCGGCCATGCCGCGCACCGGGGCGCCGCCGATGATGGGGGAGACGCCGACCACGGTCTTGGCCTCCAGGGCCTCCCGGATGCCGGGGATCTGCAGGATCGTCCCGATGCTCACCACCGGGTTGGACGGCGGCAGGATCACCGCGTCGGCCTGCTCGATGGCCTCCAGCACGCCGGGAGCGGGCTTGGCGTCCTCCGCCCCGGTGAGGACGATCTGCCGGGCGGGCACCGAGGCGCGCAGGCGCACCCACCACTCTTGGAAGTGGATCGCCCGCCTGCCCTGCTCGTCCTCGACGACCACGTGGGTCTCGGCGCGGTCGTCGGTCATCGGGATCAGCCGGACGCCGGGGTTCCAGCGGTCGCACAGCGCCTCGGTGATCGCCGACAGCGGGTAACCCGCGTTCAGCATCTGCGTGCGGACGATGTGGGTGGCGATGTCGCGGTCGCCGAGGCCGAACCACTGCGGCTCCATGCCGTAGGCGGCCAGCTCGCTCTTGACGGCGTGGGTCTCGCCGGCCCGGCCCCAGCCCTGTTCCTCGTCGATGCCGCCGCCGAGGGTGTACATGACGGTGTCGAGATCGGGACAGACGCGGAGCCCGAAAAGGGTGATGTCATCGCCGGTGTTGCCGATGACGGTGATCTCCGCGTCGGGGGCGGCGGCCTGGAGCCCGCGAAGGAAGCGGGCGCCGCCGATGCCGCCGGCCAGGGACAGGATGCGCATGTGTCAAGTGTTTCATTGCCTCGTTCTTGCTCGATCCCCGGCCGGTGGGCGGAGCCGCGGCGCCGTGAAACCCCTGCTCCACAGCGGATGGCGGCCGAAAATACCGGACAAGACGGACGTATGTGATCAATGAGGTTCTTGAGTCTCGTGCCCTCAAAGTGCGGAGATGTGCAAAACTGCGGTTGACGTATGGACCCATTGGGGGGTAGTTGTGGTCAAAGTCGAGCCCGGACGGCTCCGCGAGCCCGCGGCCTGGCTGATGCTCGCGGTGGTCTGCACGCAGGTCCTGGTCGGAGTGGAGAGCATGTTCCTCGGCTCCGGGCTGCCCTTCGGCATCCGGGCCGCCTCCACGCTGCCCCGTCTGGACTCGCCGGTCAACGTGGCCCTCGCGCTCGGCGCGGTCGTCCTGGTCACCAGGTTCGGGCCGCCCACCCCCCGCGCCCGCCTGGTCAACCTCATCGCCGTCATCACGCTCGCGGTCGCGGTCGTGTTCGGTGTGATCGCTCTCATCGGCGTCCTCCTCAGCGGCGGCGCGGGCGGCGGCCTCGGCGTGATCGAGGTACTGCTGACCGGACTGGCCTCCCTCGGCCTCGCAGCCGTCGGGCTGGTGTACGCGATGTCGGTGCTTCCCGCCGGCGCGCCCGCGGCGTCCCGGCCCCGGCAGGACGCGTTCGGCATGCCCGGCTTCGGGCCCCAGGGACACCCCGGGCAGCCGGGCCCTCAGTACGGCTCCTACGAGCAGCCGCAGCACGGGTTCCGCGAGCAGGCGGGCCCGCCCCAGGGGCAGGGCGGCCCGCAGCAGCAGCCCGTTCCGCACCAGGCCGGACCCCAGCACGGCCACCCCGAGCAGCCCGGACAGCCCGGACAGCCCGGACAGCCCGGACAGCCGGGGCAGGCGGGGCAGGCGGGCGGTCCTTTCAACGGCCAGGGCGGCGGCTACCAGCCCGCGCTGCCTCCTCCGCCCGGCGGGTACTCCCCGCAGCACTCCCAGCCGATCGACCCGTACGCGCCGGCGGCGGCCCAGGCGTCCGCCGACCCCTACGGACCGGGGACGCCGAACGGACAGTTCGCGCAGGCCCCGGGTTCGTACGAGCCGCCGGCTCCGGGCGGGTACGAGTCGCAGCCGTCGGGCGCGTACGAGCAGCCGCGCGCTCCCGGAGCGCCGCAGCCCGGCGGCGGGTACGAGCAGCGGCCCTCCGGTTCCTACGAGCAGCCGGGCCCAGGTTCCTACGAGCCCCAGCCTTCCGGCGCCTACGAGCAGCCTGGAACCGGCAAGTACGAGCCCCAGCCCTCCGGTTCCTATGAGCAGCCTGGCACGGGCAAGTACGAGCCCCAGCCCTCCGGTTCCTATGAGCAGCCGGGTTCGGGGGCGTTCGGGCAGCCGGCCGCGTCCCCCTTCGCGCCGCAGCAGGCGGGGCAGCCCCCGCAGGCCACCGATCCCTACGCGCAGACCCCCTCTCCCTACGGCCCTCCGGGGACGGGCGGCGGCTTCGCCGGTCCGGACGCCTTCACCACCGGCGCGCGTCAGGCCCTGCCCGCGAACGAGACGCCGTCCTTCGACCTGTCCCCGACCTATGGGCAGCCGCCGCAGACGGCGAGCGCCTACGGCCAGACGGGTTCGCAGCCGAGCCCGCTGGACCAGCCGTCGTCGTACGGTCAGACGGGTTCGCAGGTGAGTCCGCTGGATCAGCCGTCGTCTTATGCGGCGACCGGCCCTCAGGCGAGTCCGCTGGACCAGCCCTCGTCGTACGGTCAGACGGGTTCGCAGGTGAGTCCGCTGGATCAGCCGTCGTCTTATGCGGCGACCGGCCCTCAGGCGAGTCCGCTGGACCAGCCCTCGTCGTACGGTCAGACCGGTTCGCAGCCGAGCCTGCTCGATCAGCCGTCGTCGTATGGTCAGACGGGTTCGCAGGTGAGTCCGCTGGATCAGCCGTCGTCTTATGCGGCGACCGGCCCTCAGGCGAGTCCGCTGGACCAGCCCTCGTCGTACGGGCTGGGCACCACGCAACCGAACTCCTACGGGCAGACCGGCGGCGAGTCCCATGGGCAGACCGGCGGGGAGTCCTACGGTGGTTACTCCTCCGGGGACCTGGGGCGTCCGGCCGAGCCCTCGCCGCTGTACGCGGAGGCCGCCGGGGACGCGCGCCAGCAGCAGATCGCGCAGGCCTACCAGCAGGCCCAGAATTACCAGCAGGCGCAAGGCGGCGGCGCCTCCGCGACGCCGTCCTCCGACGCCGGCGCGGGCCAGGGCCCGTCGGAGTACACCGGCACGCAGCCGGTGCGGTCGCCCGACTACGCCCCCACCTACGGCGCGAGCCCGTTCGGGCACCCGCAGTCGCCGTCGGACCCCTCGGGCTACGGGACGCGCCCCTCGGCCGACCCCCAGCCGTACCGGCCGGCCCAGGACCAGTCCTACTCGCCGGTCCAGGACCAGCCCTACTCGACCGGCCAGGACCGGCCTGTTCAGGACCAGGCGCCGTATCCGGGTCACCAGCAGGCCCGGCCCGGCTGGGAGGAGCCCGCGGAGAAGACCGTGCGCTTCGACCCCAAGGCCTTCCAGAACGACCCGTTGAACGCCCCGATGCCGCCGTCCGCCGCACAGGGCCGGCCCGACGAGGCGATCGACCCCACCGCGATCTACGCCCCCGACCGCTCCTCCCCGGCAAGGCCCGAGGAAAGCGATGGTAGAGATCAGACAGGTTCCGGTGCTGATCAGGGAGCGCGCTGGTACGGTTCCGACCGCTGAGGGCATAGAAGATCGGGAGTCAGAGGGCCGCCGTTCCGCCGACAGGCGGGTGACGGACGCGGCCGCGGATGCCGCCGATGCCTGCATACCGGGGCAAGCTGGTCTTTCCCCGGATACTGTCATGCCGCTTGACGCCACACGCGGCACACGCGTGTAATTACAGCTGTGTTGTTACGCCTTTCACATGCTGGGTATTGAGGAAGGTGTTCAAAAGGGGGGCTCCGTTGCGGGGCGGGCGGGCGATCAGCAGGAGGTGTGCAGTGACCGACCTGGTCATGGCACAGATGCTCGGCGCGGAAGAGCTGGGATGGCAAGAGCGCGCGCTATGCGCGCAGACGGATCCAGAGGCGTTTTTTCCAGAGAAGGGCGGTTCCACGCGAGAGGCCAAGAAGGTGTGCCGGTCCTGCGAAGTGCGGGCCGAGTGCCTCGAGTACGCGCTGCAGCATGACGAGAGGTTCGGCATCTGGGGGGGATTGTCCGAACGAGAACGGCGAAGGATCAAGCGAGAGGCCGGCTGAGCCGGTCCGGCGGGCGCCGATCGGTCGGCGCCGCCGGTAGCGACGACGTCACGAGCGACACCGAACGATCACGGTCACGGCCGCCGGCCGTGGGCAGGGGAGCCCACAGCCGATGGCCGGGCGAGGGGACGTGGTCGGCAGGGCGAGCGCCGTGGCGCCGGCGAAGGAGCGCTCGCGAGAAGCCGTGGCCGACCTGATTGGCCGACTGGCGGACCCGGTATGCCCGGGGTGCCGTATCGTGATCGGCGCAAAGCCACACGAGCCTCCAAGGACACCATCTCCGTGCAACCGCCGCGTCCATCGGTCACAGCGATCGTCGTCTCCCATGACGGCGCCCGCTGGTTGAAGGAGACGCTGGAGGGCGTCCTGCGCCAGACGCGACCCCTCGACCGGGTCGTCGGCGTGGACAACGGCAGCCGCGACGGCAGCGTCAAGATGCTCACCGAGGCGTTCGGCCCGAACTCCGTCCTCACCATGCCCCGCTCCACCGGGTTCGGCGGCGCCGTCGCGGCGGTGCTCGAACGGCTGCCGCGCACCGGCGGCGAAGAGTGGATCTGGCTGCTGCACGACGACTGCGCGCCCGACAGGCACGCCCTGGAGGCCCTGCTGTGGGCCGCCGCCGGGGACAAGAAGGCCACCATCCTCGGCCCCAAGCTGCGCGACTGGCTCGACCGCCGCACCCTGCTGGAGGTCGGCGTCACGGTCGACCGGTCAGGCCGCCGCGACACCGGCCTCGAACCCCGTGAGTACGACCAGGGCCAGCACGACGGCGTCCACGAGGTGCTGGCGGTGTCCACGGCCGGCATGCTCATCCGCCGCGACGTGTGGGAGTCGCTCGGCGGCCTCGA
The DNA here is from genome assembly GCF_042654065.1 of Sphaerisporangium dianthi. Taxonomy (NCBI): domain Bacteria; kingdom Bacillati; phylum Actinomycetota; class Actinomycetes; order Streptosporangiales; family Streptosporangiaceae; genus Sphaerisporangium; species Sphaerisporangium dianthi. Next base: position 270,135 of record NZ_JBHSFP010000006.1, read on the forward strand.
CCTCGCACTGCCCCTGTTCCGCGACGACCTCGACCTGTGCTGGCGCGCCACCGCCGCCGGCCACCGCGTGCTGTGCGTCACCGACGCGGTCGCCTGGCACGCCGAGGCGGCGACGCGGCGCAGGCGGCGCATGGCGGTGAGCGACGTCCATCCCCGCAGGCTGGACCGGCACAACGCCATGTTCGTGATCATGGCGAACCTGCCGTTCCGGCAGATGCAGTGGTCGATCGTGCGCAACCTGTTCCTCTCGCTGTTCCGCACGCTGTTGCTGCTGCTGGCCAAGCAGCCGGCCAACGCCCTGGACGAGGTGGTGGCGTTCGCCTCGGTCCTCGGCGGCCCCCGCCGCCTGCTCAAGGCGAGGAAGGCCAGGAAGCAGGACAGGAAACAGGGCTATCCCAAGGTCAAAAAGCTGTTCACGCCGTCGGGCATGGCTTTCAGGCGCCTGACCGACATGGTGCAGGGCTACCTGTCGGGGGCGGGGCCCATCGACTCCGCCGGCCGGCACCACGCGGTGATCTCCGAGCCCGCCGGGGAGGACGACGGCGAAGAGCTGCTCACCGACGCCGGGCTGATGCAACGCGTCTTCAGCAACCCCGGCGTGCTGCTCTGCCTCGGCCTGGTGGCCGTCACGGCCGTCGCCGAGCGGTCGCTGCTGTACGGCGGCCTGCTCGGCGGGGGCGCGCTCGTGCCGGTCGTGGGCGGCGCCTCCGACCTGTGGCAGTTCTACACCTCGGGCTACCACGGCGCCGGTCTCGGCTCCGACGGCTGGGCTCCGCCGTACGCCGCCGTCCTCGCCGCACTCTCGGCGCTCTTCCTCGGCAAGACCTGGCTCGCCGTCTCGGTGCTGCTGCTCGGCTGCGTTCCGCTGGCCGGTCTGTCCGCCTATGTCGCGACCCGATCGATGATCTCCCATCCGCTGGCCCGCGTGTGGCTCGCCGCGTCCTACGCGCTGCTCCCGGTGGCGACCGGCGCCGTCGCGGCCGGGCGGCTCGGCACGGCGGTGGTGTTCGTCCTGCTCCCCGCCTACGCCGCGTTCGCCGCCAGGGTCATCACCGGCGAGCGCCGCAGCGCCCGGCGGGCCGCGTGGGCGCTCGGCCTGCTGCTCGCGGTGGGCACGGCGTTCGCGCCGCTGGTGTACGTGCTGGTGGCGGTGCTCGGCGGCCTCGCCGCGGTCTCCTTCGGCGGGGTCAGGCGCGGGGTCGGCGTCTCGCTCGGCATCGCGATGGCCGTCCCGATCGTGCTGCTGTTCCCCTGGCTGGCCCAGATCGCCGCCGACCCCGGGCGCATCCTGCTCGAAGCCGGTCTGCACCGGGCAGGCCTGGTCGACCTCCGGCTGCCGCCGCAGTCGCTCCTGCTGCTCAGCCCGGGCGGCCCCGGCGTGCCGCCCGTGTGGGCGACCGGCGGGCTGATCGCCGCCGCGCTGGCCGCCCTGCTGTTCCGCCGCCATCAGATGGTGGTCGTGGTCGGCTGGGGCGTCACCGTCTTCGGCGTCCTCGTGGCGATCGTGGCCGCCCGCGTCCCGGTCGAGGGCGTCCCCGCCTGGCCGGGCGTGCCGCTGGCCTTCGCCGCGACCGGCCTCATCGTGGCCGCCGCCCTCACCGGGCACCGGGTCATCGAGCTCCACCGGGCGGGCGGCCTGCGCCGCGCCGTCGCCGCCCTCATGGTCCTGGTGGCCTGCACCTCGCCGGTCCTGGTGGCGGGCCTGTGGGTGAAGGACGGCGTCAGCGGGCCGCTGCGGCGCGGCGTGCCCAGCGTGGTCACCGACTTCGTCGCGGCGGCCTCGACCCGGGACGAGAGCACGGTCGTGCTGCGCTCGGGCGCCGACGGCCTGCTGAGCTTCACCCTCCTGCGCGGGCGCACACCGCTGATCGGCGAGACCGAGCTGCCGGTGCCGGACGCCGCCCGCCGCCGGCTGTCGGACATCGTGGCGGGCGTCATCTCCGGCCGCGGCGGGGACGACGCCGTCGCCCTGGCCTCCTACGGCGTCCGCTTCGTCGCCGTGCCCGGGCCCGTCGCGCCCGAGGTCCGGCGCTCCTTGGACTCCGATCCCGCGCTGGCGCGGATGAACCTCTCCCCGGACGGCGGGCTGTGGCGCATGGTGCAGCCGCTCGGCCGGGCCTACCTGCTGGAGGAGGACGGCCGGCGGACCCCCGTGCAGTACGCCGGGACGGCCGGCGGCGGGCTGACCGTCACCGTCCCGGCCGGCCCGGTCAAGCGCACCCTGGTGCTGGCAGAGCCCGCCGGCGGGTGGACGGCCACGGCCGGCGGCTCCTCGCTCGCGGTGCGCACCGTCGACGGCTGGGCGCAGGGCTTCGACGCCCCCGCCGCCGGAGGCCGCGTCACCGTGGAGCACGGCGCGTTCTGGCACGAGGTGTGGCTGTGGGCGCAGCTCGCGCTCGTGGCCCTGGTCTCGATCCTGGCCCTGCCGGGCGCTCGCGGCTCGGAGGCCGTGGAGGAGTACGTCGAGGCGGCGGTCGAGCGGGAGCCCCAGGAGGTGCTGGTCCGATGAGGGCGCTGATCGAGAACCGTTTCGGGTTCCTCGCCCTGGTGCTGATAGCCCTCGCGGCCCTGTTCGGCGTCGCGTTCGTCACCCGCCAGGGCGTCGCGCCCGTCCCCGTCGCCGCGCCCGGCAGGGTCGCGGTGGAGTCGGTCTCCACCGTCTGCCCCGACCCGGCCGGCGCCCGCGTCAGCGCCATCACTCCGCCGGGCGGCAAGGGCGACGGGGTCGCCACGGTCGCCGAGGTGGCGAAGCCCGGGGACAAGACCCCCGGCGCCACGCGGCTCGACCGGCCCGGCGTGCTGTGGCAGCGCGAGGTGCCCGGCAAGTCCGGCCCGGTGGAGGTCTCCGGCACCGGCGCGATGGCCGCCGGCCTGGAGGCCGCGCAGACGACCCGGCGGCTCACCGGCGCCGAGCGCGGCCTGGCCGGGGTGCGGTGCGCCGAGCCCGGCGCGGGGACGTGGTTCGTCGGCCCCGGCCCGGCCGCCGCCGACGTGACGCTCTACCTGACCAACGCCGACGCCGCCGAGACCATCGTCGAGGTCCTCATCTACGCGGGAGAGGGCCCCGTGGTCAGCGACCGCGGCAACAGCCTGGTGCTCGCACCCGGCGAGCACCGCGCCGTGCGGCTGCGCGACCTCGCCCCCTCGCCGCTGGTCATGGCCGTGGAGGTGCGCACCATCAGCGGACGGGTGGCCGCCTCGGCGCGGGCGGTCCTCGGCAAGGGCAAGGGCGCCGACTGGCTCCCCGCTTCGGCCGGGCCCGCCACGACCGTCGTCGTCCCGGGCATCCCGGGCGGCGGAGGACTGCGCGAGCTGTACGTCACGGCGCCAGGGGAGAGCGACACCACCGTCCACGTCAAGGCGCTGACCGCCGACGGCTTCTACGCGATGAAGAACCGCGAGTCGCTGGACGTGCCCGCCGGCTCCACCGCCTCGCTCGACCTGTCCACCGGCATCGGCGGCCAGCCGGCGGCCGTCGTGCTCACCGCCGAGGTGCCGGTCGTGGCCGGGGTGATGGCCACCGGCACCGGCGCCAAGCCGGACGTCGCGTTCACCGCCGGAGCCCCCGCCATCGAGTTCGGCAGCGTGGTGGCCGACAACCGCGGCGGCAAGGGCGTCTCGTCCCGGTTGATCCTGTCGGCGCCCGCCGCGGCGGCGAAGGTACGCGTGCAGGCGCTGCCCCGCAAGGGCGCCCCGCCGCCGGCCGTGGACGTCGAGATCCCCGCCGCGCGCACCAAAGAGATCAAGCTCGCCCCTCCGGGCGGGGGCGACTTCAGCGTCGTGGTGACGCCTCTGCCGCGTTCCGGCCCGGTGTACGGGGGCCGGGTGCTGGACGAGCGCACCACCGACGGCCTGCTGCTCACCACCCAGCCGCTCGCCCTGGCCCGCACCTGGGCCGTCGTGCCTCCGGTGCTGGAGACCGCGGACGTCGTCCTCCCCGCGGCTCCGGCTCAGCCGATCGCGGCGCGATAGTCCGACACCGCCGAGACGTCGCCGGCGTCGGAGAAGATCAGCCCGACATGACCGTCGGGACGGATCAGCGTCCCCGAAGCTCAGTGAGGCGGTCTTCGCTCCGGCGGTGCGTCAGTGGCGGTCGTCGTAGCCGGGGTCGACGGTCTCGGGGGACAGGCCGAGGAGGTTGGCGACCTGCTCGACGACGACGTCGTGCACGAGGGCGCCCAGTGTGTCGCGGTCGCGGGCGCGGGCCTCCAGCGGGCGGCGGTAGATCACCACGACCGCTGGGGAGCCGCCGGCGGCCGGCTGGGCCCGGCCGAAGGGGATCGGGTCGGAGGAGAGCCTGCCCGGCCCGTCGACCAGCTCGTCGGCGGGGGGCACGTCCTCGACCGCGAACTCGACCGACGAGAGCTGGCCGCCCCACTTCGGCTTGAGCCGGTCGACGGCGTCCAGCACGAAATCGTCGAAGCGCTCGCTCCGGGAGCGTGCGATGGGCACGTGCGACGGGGCGAGCGGACCTCGCATGCCGCGGCCGTGCCGATCGCGCCGCCGCGGGCGGTTGGGGCGGGGCGTGCCGCCTGGGGCCGGACTCACATAGCCAAGCCTAGATCGTGCCTCCCGGATCCCGTGCCCACTCCCTGGACGTCCGGGCGGCCGCCCGTGGACGGGCCCCTGGAAAGGGCCGTCCGTCAAAGCCGTACCAGGTGGCGATATACAGCCCGTAAACGGCGGGTAAGTGTCCGAAATGTGGCGACACGCTCGTTAAGAGCTGCCGGGTGGTGGCAATGTGAACGCGGACCGGATACGGTCCCTCCGTGAGCCCCGTCCGCAGCTGTTCCCGTACCGCCTGCAGGCAGCCTGCCGTCTTCACACTCACGTACGTCTACGCCGACTCGACCGCGGTGCTCGGCCCGCTGGCGACGTACGTCGAACCACACTGCTACGACCTGTGCGCGGACCACGCGGAGCGGCTGACCGCCCCCCGCGGGTGGGAGGTCGTCCGGCTGCCTTCGGAGGCCGGGCAGCCGACCACCGACGACCTGGAGGCCCTGGCCAACGCCGTGCGCGAGGCCGCGCGGCCCACCCCCTCGTCCGGCGAGCCGGTGGGCCAGGGGGTCGAGGTGGGCCGCCGCGGCCACCTGAGGGTCCTGCGCTCGGCCCAGCAGCAGCAGAATCTGGAGCGCTGAGGCTCCCGGCGGCGTCCACCGCTCCACGCCGCCGCACGAGCGTCCCAGGCCGCGATCACTCACCGAGGGTTCGTCGAATACCGCCATGGGACACAGTAGGCTCGACCGAAAAGACGTGACTGGATGCGGAGCGGCAGTGGGCGACCTCGCCAAGATCTTCAAGGCGTATGACATCCGCGGCGTCGTGCCGGGTGAGCTCGACGAGGCCGCCGCCGAGGCCGTCGGCGCCGCCTTCACCGAAGTGCTCGGAGCCACGGCCGTCGTGGTCGCCCATGACATGCGCCCCTCGTCCGTCCCGCTGTCCGCCGCCTTCGCGCGGGGCGTGACCGGCCGGGGCGCCGACGTGGTCGACGCCGGGCTGGGCTCGACCGACCTGCTGTACTACGCCAGCGGCAGCCTCGGCCTGCCCGGGGCGATGTTCACGGCCAGCCACAACCCGGCGCGCTACAACGGCATGAAGCTCTGCCGCGCGGGCGCCGTCCCCGTGGGCGCCGACACCGGCCTCATCGAGGTCCGCGACCGCGCCGCCGAGATCCTCGCCTCCGCGGCGGGGCCGGCCGCGGGTGGGGCGGGCGCGCAGGGGAAGGTCGCCCGGCGCGACCTGCTCGCCGGGTACGCCGCCCACCTGCGCGGACTGGTCGACCTGTCGGACTCCCGGCCGCTGAAGGTCGTCGTGGACGCCGGCAACGGCATGGGCGGCCACACCGTCCCGGCGGTGCTCGACGGCCTGCCCGTCGAGCTGACGCCGCTGTACTTCGAGCTCGACGGCACCTTCCCCAACCACGAGGCCAACCCGCTGGAGCCCGACAACCTGCGCGACCTGCAGAAGGCCGTCCTGGACAAGGGGGCCGACCTCGGCCTGGCCTTCGACGGCGACGCCGACCGGTGCTGGGTCATCGACGAGCGCGGCGAGTCGGTGTCGCCCTCGGCGGTCACCGCGCTGGTCGCGGTCCGCGAGCTGGCCAGGCATCCGGGCGCGACGGTGATCCACAACCTGATCACCTCCAAGGCCGTGCCCGAGATCATCGCCGAGCACGGCGGCGTCCCGGTGCGCACCCGCGTCGGCCACTCCTACATCAAGGCCGAGATGGCCCGCACGGGCGCGGTCTTCGGCGGCGAGCACTCCGCGCACTACTACTTCCGTGACTTCTGGTACGCCGACTCCGGCATGCTGGCCGCGCTGCACGTGCTGGCCGCGCTGGGCGAGCAGCGGCGCCCGCTGTCGGAGCTGCTCGGGCGCTATTCACGCTACGCGGCGTCCGGCGAGATCAACAGCACCGTCTCCGACCAGGCCGCGGCCATGGCCCGGGTGCGCGCGGCCTTCGCCGGCCGCGAGGGGGCCTCGGTGGACGAGCTCGACGGCCTGACCGTGTCGGGGCCCGACTGGTGGTTCAATCTTCGTCCGTCCAACACAGAGCCGCTCCTCCGGTTGAACACCGAGGCGGCCGACGACCAGCTGATGGCGGTGGTCCGGGACGAGGTCCTCGCCGTCGTGAGGAGTGCATCGTGAAGATCGACGACTGGCTGCTCGACATCCTGGCGTGCCCGGCGTGCAAGTCGCCGCTCACCGCCAGTGCCGAGACCGACGAGCTGGCGTGCAGCTCCGAGACCTGCGGGCTGGTCTATCCGGTCCGCGACGACATCCCGGTGCTGCTGGTCGACGAGGCACGCAAGGCGTGACCTCCTTCGAGCCCGAGCGGCTGGACGACGCGGCGGTCCTGACCGAGGGCGACCCGTCCGGCATGCTGCCGGCGATCGCCTCCTCCGGCGCGCAGGTGCGCACCTCGCACCGCAGCGCGCTGGAGGCGGGCGTATCCCTGCTGTCGCGCGGCGACCGGCCACGGGCGATCGTGGTCGTGGGCATGGGCACCTCCGCCCTCGCGGGCGACATGCTGTCCGCCGTGTGCGGCGGCGGGGTGCCGATCCCCATCGTGACCGTCCGCTCCTACCGCCTGCCGGGCTGGGTCGGGGCCGCCGACCTGGTCATCGCGGTGTCGTCGTCCGGCGTGACCGAGGAGACCCGCACCCTGGCGCTGGAGGCCGTCCGCCGCGGGTGCCGCCTGCTGGCGGTCTGCCGGCCCCGCTCGCCGCTCCAGGCGATCGCCGAGCAGGCCTCCGGCCTGCACGTGCCGGTCGTCCCCGTCTCGGGCGGCTTCCCGTCGTCCCGGGCGAGCCTGTGGGCGCTGGCCATGCCGCTGGTGGCCGTGGCGTCGGAGCTCGGGCTGGCCGAGGTCGGCCCCGAGGTCGTGGAGGCCGCGGCCGCGCGCCTGGAGGACATCGCGCACCGCTGCCGGCCCTCCAGCGAGTCGTTCATCAACCCCGGCAAGACCCTGGCCGTCGAGATCGCCGACACGATCCCCATGGTGTGGGGCACCTCGCCGGTGACGTCCACGGTCGCGCACCGGCTGGTGTCGCAGCTGGCGAAGAACGCCAAGTACCCGGCGATCCGCGGCGACATCCCCGACGCGGGCCACGATCTGGTGGCGACCTTCGAGGGCCCGCTCGCCGAACGCGACATCTTCGGCGAGGGGCCGTCCCTGGCCCTGCGGCTGATCGTCCTGCGCGACCTGGACGAGCTCGCGCAGGCGACCAAGACGCGCGCGCTCGCCGTGCGCATGGCCGAGCAGCGGGGCGTCCCGGTCACCGAGATCACCGCCGAGGGCGTGCATCCCCTTGAGCGGCTGGCCTCCCTCGTCGGGATGGTCGACTACGCGACTGTTTATCTTGCCCTGGGGTACGGTGTCGATCCGGCCCCGGTGGAGACCGTCGCGGAACTCAAGGCGCGAGTTACCCCATAAGATCTGCGATGACCGCTTTGCCGGCGGTGGGCGAGCACGGTTCTGACGGGATGGGTGGAGACTGCGGGTGAGCGCGGGCGGCGGTACCAAGGCGATCATCGCGGCGCTGGGGGCCAACCTGGCGATCGCGGTGGCGAAGTTCGTGGCGTTCCTGTTCACGGGGTCGTCGTCGATGCTCGCAGAGTCGGTCCACTCGGTCGCCGACTCGGGCAACCAGGCGCTGCTCCTGCTCGGCAACAGGCGGGCGAGGAAGCGCGAGAACCGCAAGCACCCCTTCGGCTACGGTCGCGAGCGCTACTTCTACGCCTTCGTGGTCGCGGTCGTGCTGTTCACGATCGGCGCGGTGTTCTCGCTGTACGAGGGCATCGAGAAGATCTCCCACCCGCACGCCGTCGAGTCGCCGATCTGGGCGTTCGGCGTGCTGATCTTCGCGATCGTCGCCGAGGGCTTCTCGTTCCGCACCGCGATCGTCGAGTCCCTGCCGCTCAAGGGCGAGCAGTCGTGGGTGAGGTTCATCCGCCGCGCCAAGGCCCCCGAGCTGCCCGTCGTGCTGCTGGAGGACCTCGGCGCGCTGCTCGGCCTGATCTTCGCGCTCTTCGGCGTGACCATGGCCGTGGTCACGGGCGACGGCGTGTGGGACGGCGTCGGCACCCTCATGATCGGCGTGCTGCTCGCGGTCATCGCGGTGATCCTGGCCATCGAGACCAAGTCGCTGCTCATCGGCGAGAGCGCGGCCCCCGAGGTCGAAGACCGCATCTGCGACGCGCTGGAGGCCGCTCCCGAGATCAGCCGGGTCATCCACCTGCGCACTCTGCACCTCGGTCCCGAAGAGCTGCTGGTCGCCGCGAAGATCGCCGTGGAGCACGACGACACGGCGGCCGAGGTCGCCAAGGGCATCGACGAGGCCGAGCGCCGCGTCCGCGAGGCCGAGCCGATGGCAAAGGTGATCTACCTGGAGCCCGACCTCTACCGCAAGGCCGACGCCCCCCGCTCCCCTGTGGACCCCTCCGCCTCCGAGCCCAGCACCCCCACCCCAGCCGACCACGCCTGACCCACCCTCGCCTCCGCGCGAAGGTCCTCGCCTCCGCGCGCTGGGCGCGCTCCGGCTCGGGCGGTGTTCTCCCAGGGGGCAAGCCCCCCTTCGACCCCCGTCGAAGGGCTCATCATGCTTTCCCGCTGTTGACTCGGAGATCCGGCGAGCACTTCGGGGTCCTCGACGGGCCGGCCGACGATCACCAGGCTCCCGTCAGCGTCGTCCCCGTGCACCGAAGGGCAGCTCTCTGTCCGACTGCCGCCCTTGCCGTAGAACCGTAGCGCCATGGGCACCCCTGCACTCGAAGTGTGTAGGGACTTGCATGCCACTCCGAGCTGGATGGCTACGCTGAGTGAGTCAAGAGACTCTCGCCAACATCAAGGCCGCAGGCGCCCGCTTTCGACCTGCTTGGGCCAGGACGCCGGCTTACCGATGAGACCGGCGAGGACTTCGCGGGTCATGTCGCGGCGTTCGCGCAGGTGGCGAATGCGCTGCCCGAGACCGAGCGCCGGCCCGGTGGAATCGTTGGTGGCGTCGCTCGCCTCAGGACGATGGGGGCTTGCCCCATGGGAGAACGCCGGCCGAGCCGGAGCGCGTCCGGCGCGCGGAGGCGAGGGCTTGGGGGTGAAGGCCGGGACTTCGGTGGGTGGGAGGTCTCTCAGCGGGTTTGGCGGAGGAGGCGGAGGGCTTTTTCCTTCTCGAAGTCGAGGGCTCGGCGGGGGGCCTGGATGCGGCCGATGCGCAGGCCCAGGTCGCGGACGGCCTGGGCGACGGCGGGCTCGCTCAGCACGCGCAGGGCGAAGGCCAGCTCGGCCGGCGAGACGTCGAAGCGGCGCTCCAGGTCCATGGCCTGGGTGACGGCCGCGAGCTCCTCGGGGCCGAAGCGCCGATGGGAACCCTTCTCGCGCGTCGGAGGCAGCAGGCCGAGCGCTTCGCGGTAGCGGAGCATCCGGGGGGACATTCCCAGGCGTTTCGCCGCCTCAGTGATGCGCATGGAGCCAATCCTTACATAATTGTGTCAGGTTCATAGTTCTGGGGATGCGTTGGGGTCCGCAGGGCTCTTAAACTCGCAGAGACGCAATGACCGTGTTGAGGGGAAGACACCATGGACTTCAAGGTCGCCGACCTTGCGCTGGCCGATTTCGGCCGCAGAGAGATCCAGCTCGCCGAGCATGAGATGCCGGGGCTGATGGCGGTCCGCCGCGAGTACGCCGAGTCTCGCCCGCTGAGCGGAGCCAAGATCATGGGCTCCCTCCACATGACGATCCAGACCGCCGTGCTGATCGAGACGCTGGTCGCGCTCGGCGCCGACGTCCGCTGGGTGAGCTGCAACATCTTCTCCACCCAGGACCACGCCGCCGCCGCGGTCGCCGTCGGCCCCGAGGGCACCGTCGACGCCCCCAGCGGCGTTCCGGTGTTCGCCTGGAAGGGCGAGACGCTGGAGGAGTACTGGTGGTGCACCGACCAGGCGCTGCGCTGGCCTGACGGCAGCGGCCCGAACATGATCCTCGACGACGGCGGCGACGCCACCCTGCTGGTGCACAAGGGCGCCGAGTACGAGAAGGCCGGCGCCGTTCCCTCGCCCGCCGAGGAGGACCCGGAGGAGTGGAAGATCATCCTCGACCTCCTCCGCCGCACGGTGAACGACGAGGGCCGGTGGACCAAGGTCGCCGAGGGCATCAGGGGCGTCACCGAGGAGACCACGACCGGCGTCCACCGCCTGTACGAGATGTTCAAGGCCGGCACGCTGCTCTTCCCGGCCATCAACGTCAACGACTCGGTCACCAAGAGCAAGTTCGACAACAAGTACGGCTGCCGCCACAGCGTCATCGACGGCCTCAACCGGGCCACCGACGTGCTCATCGGCGGCAAGGTGGCCGTGGTGTGCGGCTACGGCGACGTGGGCAAGGGGTGCGCCGACGCGCTGCGCGGTCAGGGCGCCCGCGTGATCGTCACCGAGATCGACCCCATCTGCGCGCTCCAGGCCGCCATGGACGGCTTCCAGGTGACCACCCTGGAGGACGTCGTCGGCATCGCCGACATCTTCGTGACCACGACCGGCAACTACGACATCATCACGGCCGACCACATGGGCCGGATGAAGCACAACGCGATCGTCTCCAACATCGGCCACTTCGACAACGAGATCGACATGGCCGGCCTGGCGAAGGTCCCGGGCATCGTGAAGACCGAGGTCAAGCCGCAGGTCCACACCTGGAGCTTCCCCGACGGGCACCAGATCATCGTGCTCGCCGAGGGCCGCCTGATGAACCTCGGCTGCGCCACCGGCCACCCGAGCTTCGTGATGTCGAACTCCTTCACCAACCAGGTGATCGCGCAGATCGAGCTGTTCACCAAGACCGACCAGTACCCGATCGGCGTCTACGTGCTGCCCAAGCACCTGGACGAGAAGGTCGCGCGGCTCCACCTCGACGCGCTGGGCGTCAAGCTCACCACGCTGACCAAGGCCCAGGCCGAGTACATCGGCGTGGACATCGAGGGCCCGTTCAAGCCGGACCACTACCGCTACTGATCGACACGATCGACGATCACGGCAGGGTCCCCGCGCGGGTTCGCGCGGGGACCCTGTGCCACGAAGGAGCAGGGGGGACCGTGGAGGTCGAGGACGCGCCGCTCGCCGAGGCGGGGGAGCGGCGCATCGACTGGGCGCTGCGCTCCATGCCCGTGCTCCGCGCCATCGGGGCGCGTTTCGACGAGACGCGCCCGCTGGAAGGCCTGAAGATCGCCGCCTGCCTGCACGTGACGGCCGAGACCGCGGTGCTCGTCGGCGCGCTCAAGGCGGGCGGGGCCGAGATCGCGCTGGCGGCGTCCAATCCGCTGTCCACGCAGAACGACGTCGCGGCGGCGCTGCGGTCCTACGGGGTCGAGGTGCACGCGCGGGCCGGCGTCGACCGCGGCACCTACTACCGCCACATCCACGAGGCGCTCGACATCGGGCCCGATCTCGTGCTGGACGACGGATGCGACCTGGTCAACATCCTGCACACCGAGCGGGTCGAGCTGCTGGACGGAGTCTCGGGCGGCTGCGAGGAGACCACGACGGGCATCATCCGGCTGCGCCAGATGGCGGCCGAGCAGGCGCTGCGCTTCCCGATGGTCGCGGTGAACGACACCCGCACCAAGCGCATGTTCGACAACCGGTACGGCACGGGCCAGTCCACGCTCGACGGCATCGTGCGGGCCACCAACATCCTGCTCGCGGGGCGAACGGTCGTCGTGGCCGGGTTCGGCTTCTGCGGGCGCGGCGTCGCCGAGCGGGCCCGCGGCCAGGGCTCCCGGGTGATCGTCACCGAGATCGACCCGGTCAAGGCGCTGGACGCCGCCCTGCAGGGGTATGAGGTGCTGCCGATGAGCGAGGCGGCCCGCGCGGGCGACCTGTTCATCACCGTCACCGGCAACCGCGACGTCGTCCGCGGCGAGCACCTGGCCGCGATGAAGGACGGCGCCATCCTGGCCAACGCGGGCCACTTCGACGTCGAGATCGACGTGCGCGCCCTGGAAGGGATGGCGCAGGAGGTGAATTTCGGCGTGCGGCCCTACACCGACGAGTACGTCATGCGGGACGGCAGGCGCCTCCTCCTGCTGGCCGAGGGACGCCTGGTCAATCTGACGGCCGCCGAGGGACATCCCGCGGCCGTGATGGACATGTCGTTCTCCGCCCAGGCGCTCGCCGTCGCGTGGCTGGCCGGCGAGCGCGCCCGGCTCGCTCCGGGGGTGTACGACGTCCCCGCGGAGATCGACACCGAGGTGGCGCGGCTGAAGCTCGGCGCGGCCGGCATCGAGATCGACGCGCTCACCGCCGTCCAGGCCGACTACCTGAGCTCCTGGCGGGTCGGCTCCTGAGCCCGGGCGGCGCCGCCGACCGGGGCGGCGTGCGTCCCGGCGACGGCGGGGCCCGGTGAGGGCGGCGGGCCGCCGAGCAGCTCCGGGACGCCCACGGTCTGCCTGATGATCAGCTCGGCCACGTCCGTCACCCGGTCGCGGCGGCGGTAGGCGGCCCGCTGGCGCGCCGCGCCCGAGCCGTGGCGCCGCATGCGTCCCAGCTCGGCCGTCACCAGGGGCAGGTCGCCGCCGGCCGAGAGGCCGGGCCGCACCCGCTCCAGCAGCCGCTCGGCGAGCGTCCACGCGGGGATGACGCGGCCGGTGAGCAGGTCGTAGGCGTCGCCCTCCATGCCGTCGCGGGCCGCGCGCCAGTACGCGGCGCACAGCAGCGTCTGGTCGACCGGCGGGGCCGGGATGCCCCTGCGCACGTCGTCGAGGGCGGTGGCGGCCAGCGCGCGGACCAGCCCGGCCAGCATGACGGCCTCGCCGACCGTGGCGCAGGTGTCGGCCGTGCGGAACTCCAGGGTCGGCAGGTGGTGGGACAGCCTGACCAGCCAGTACACCATGCCGCGGTCGAGGATGGCCCCGCTGGCGTGCAGGCCTCGCAGCAGGCTGTCGTAGTGGCCGGCCGAGTGGAAGAAGGGCGGAGGACCGGAGCTCGGCCAGCGTGCCCACAGCATCGCGCGCCAGCTCGCGTAGCCGGTGTCCTTGCCGTCGGTGATGGGGGAGTTGGCGCTCAGGGCCAGCAGGAGCGGCAGCCAGGGCCGCGCGTGGTTGCTGACCTGCACCGCCTCCTCGCGGTCGGCGATGCCGACGTGCACGTGGCAGCCACAGACCCCCTGCCCGTACAGGACGGCGCGGTACTGCCCGTACATGCGCCAGTAGCGCGGGGACGAGCTGAGGGCGGGCATGCCGCCGCCCCCGGCCAGGCATGTCCCGCAGGCGGCCAGCCCGGCTCCGGCGCCGGAGGCCGCCGCGGCGGTGAGGGTCCGCAGCCGCAGCAGGTCGGCCGCGAGCCCGCGCAGGTCGGTGTGGACGGCGCTGTTGGTCTCGACCTGGCACTTGGTCAGCTCCGGCACGACCTGGCAGGCCGCCGCCCCGCCGAGGCGGCGCATGAGCTGGTCCGCGACGGGACGAAGGCCTCCGCTGCGCGGATCGATCAGCAGGAACTCCTCCTCCATGCCCATGGTCAGCACCGGGCAAGGAGGTTTCGCGTGCGAGGTCGTCATCGGCTTCACCTCGTTCGGGTTCATCCCAGGAGGAAGCAGATGTTCAAGTATGTGGATGCCCTTACCAATAGTCCGGAAACACGTTTTACCTCGCGCGTGCCCGTCCCGGGGACACCCTTTTAATGTCACGGCCGGTGGCACCGTCCCCGCAGGTCAGGCGTGCGGCAGGCGGTTATTCGACGGTTGTGTTGCGATTTGCTGATGTATCGGCACCGTACCGGTATCACTTATGGATCGCGCATCGCCATCGGTTGCGTAACCGGCCTCGACAGCCGCCCTCGGAAATGGGTTCCTTCAATCAGAGCGGCTCTCGATCTCCCAGCGAACGTCATCCGAGCGACCATCTCCGCGCCGCGGGGCCGAGCGACACGATAGCGCGTGCCCGCCCCGCGACCGGCCACCAGGATCCCCCCATCTCTGAACGAGGAGGGCAGATGGCCAGAACGCGCCATCTCACCATCGCGGTCGCGGCGGCGGCGACGCTGCTCGCCGCGGCCTGCGCGACCGACAGTGGCACCGGCGGCACCGGCGGCACCGGGAACTCCGCCGGCGCGCGGCAGCCGGCGGGCGAACCCGTCCGAGGCGGCACGCTGCGGCTCGTCGGCGGCGGCGACGTCGACCATCTCGACCCGACCAGCACCTACTACACCGTGACGAACGGCATCCTGCGCTCCTACGCCCGCCAGCTGTTCTCGCTGGCCGCGCGGGCGGACCTCAAGAAGGCGCTGGAGGTCGTCCCCGACGTCGCCGCGGAGATCCCCACCGCGGCGAACGGCGGCCTGAGCAAGGACCTGCTCACCTACACCGTCAAGCTCCGCGACGGCGTCCAGTGGGACACCGCGCCGCCGCGGGCGGTCACCGCGCAGGACTTCGTGCGCGGCTTCAAACGGCTGTGCAACCCGGTGGCCGGCGCCGGAGCGCCCGGTTACTACACCAGCACCATCAAGGGCATGGCGGAGTACTGCACTGCCTATGCCAAGGCGTTCGAGAAGGACAAGCCCACCCCGAAGGCCCTGGCAGAATTCCAGAACTCCCATGACATCTCGGGCGTGCGGGCCAAGGACGACAAGACGCTGGTGTTCACGCTGGTCCAGCCGGCCGCCGACTTCCTCAACATCCTGTCGCTGAACTTCGCCTCGGCGGCGCCGCAGGAGTACGACCAGTACGCCCCCGACGACGCCGACTTCCGTCAGCACGTCATCTCCAACGGTCCCTACAAGATCACCAAGTACGTGGCGACGAAGGAGATCAGGCTGGAGCGCAACCCGGCCTGGAAGCAGGAGGCCGACCCGATCCGCCACCAGTACGTGGACGCCATCGAGGTCAAGCAGGGCGTCACCGAGCCCGACAGCGTGCAGCAGCAGCTGGAGGCCGGCACCGCCGACCTGTCGTGGGACCTGCCCGTGCCGACCGCGCAGCTCCCGCGCCTCGCCTCCTCCGGCGACCAGGACTACAAGGTCTTCCCCGGCGCCATCACCAACCCCTACCTGGTGTTCAACCTGCAGAGCAAGAACGCGGGCGGAGCCGTGGGCAAGCTCAAGGTGCGCCAGGCCATCGAGTACGCGATCAGCAAGGTGGCCATCGGCAAGATCTACGGCGGCAAGGAGCTCAACACGCCGCTGCACACCGCCATCCCGCCGGGCAACATCGGCTACCAGGAGTACAACCCGTACCCGACGCCGGGCGACGAGGGCGACCCCGCCAAGTGCAAGCAGATGCTCGCCGAGGCCGGGTACCCCGGCGGGCTCACCCTCACCGGGGCGTACCGCAACGCCGGCAACCACCCGTCGGTCTTCCAGTCGTACTCCGCCGACCTGCAGAAATGCGGTATCACGGTCAAGGGCCTGCCGGTACGGCAGGGCGACTACTACGGCGCCTTCCTGCAGAACGTGTCCCTCGCCAAGGACAGCAAGTGGGATATCTCGGCACCCGGCTGGGTGCCCGACTGGTACGGCAACAACGGGCGCTCGGTGGCGCAGCCGCTGTTCCAGACCAACTGCACCGCCGGCACCTCCAACTACGGCTGCTACAGCAACCCCGAGGTCGACGAGCTGATCAAGCGGGCGCTGGCCGAGCCCGACGCGGCGAAGTCGGCGGCCCTGTGGCACCAGGTGGACCAGAAGGTGATGGCCGACGCGGTGATCGTCCCCTTCCAGAACCAGAACACGCCGATCTACCACGCAAAGCGGGTCAAGAACGCGCTGTACCTGCCCGCGTTCCAGCTCTACGACGTCACCAACCTCTGGCTCGACCCGCCGAGCCCGTGATGGAGGGCACCCAGCCCATGATCGGGGAACTCGGACGAAGGACCGGCCGATGAGCCTTCTGGAAGTCAAGGACCTCACGGTCGGCTTCCCGACCGCGGACGGCCTCGTGCGGGCCGTCCGCGGCCTGTCGTTCAGCGTCGAGCCTGGGCGGACGCTGGCGATCGTCGGGGAGTCGGGGAGCGGCAAGACGGTGAGCACGCAGGCGATCCTCGGCCTGCTCCCCGAGGCCGACATCTCCGGCACCGCCCTCTTCGAGGGCATGGACCTGCTCACCATGGACGAGGAGCGGCTCCGGCGGATCCGCGGGTCGGCGATAAGCGTGATCTTTCAGGATCCGCTGACCAGCCTGCACCCGCTCTACAAGGTCGGCTGGCAGATCGCCGAGCTGATCCGCGTCCACGACGCGAACGTGAGCCGCGCCGAGGCGCGGCGGCGCGCGGTGGAGCTGCTGGGCCTGGTCGGCATCCCGCGCCCGGACCGCAGGGTGGACGACTACCCGCACCAGTTCTCGGGCGGCATGCGGCAGCGGGCGATGATCGCGATGGCGCTGGCGCTCAACCCCAGGCTGGTGGTCGCGGACGAGCCCACCACCGCGCTCGACGCCACCGTCCAGGCGCAGATCCTCGACCTGATCACGCGCCTGCAGCGCGAGTTCGACATCGCGCTGCTGCTGATCACCCACGACCTCGGCGTCGTGGCGGGCGTCGCCGACGAGGTCATGGTCATGTACGCCGGGCTCCCGGTGGAGCGCGCCGGCCGGCGGACGATCTACTACCGGCCGCACCACCCGTACACCAAGGGCCTGCTGGAGTCGATTCCCGGCAGCACGGGGGTGCGGAAGGGCCGGCTGCGGCCGATACCCGGGCAGCCCCCGAGCATGATCGCCGTGCCGCCCGGGTGCGCCTTCCACCCGCGCTGCCGCTACGCCATGCCCGTCTGCGCCGCCGAGCTCCCGCCGCTCGCGCGGGTCACCGGCGACGGCGACCACGCCTCGGCCTGCTGGCTGCCGCACGAGGCCGTCGGCCTGGGCGAGGAGGCGGAGGCCGCGCGGCTGCGCGCCGCGCGGGCCCAGGACCAGGCGAGCGGAGAGGTGGCATGAACCTTCTCGAAGTCGACGACCTGGTCAAGCACTTCCCCGTCCACGAGGGCGCCGTGCTGCGCCGCAGGGTCGGGCAGGTGCACGCGGTCGACGGGGTGAGCCTCACCCTCGCGCCCGGCGAGACGCTCGGCCTGGTGGGAGAGACGGGATGCGGCAAGTCCACCCTGGCCCGGTGCATCGCCGGGCTGTACCCGGTCACCTCCGGCAAGGTCGTCTTCGACGGCCAGGACATCACCAACCTGTCGCGCGGGGCGATGCGGCCGTTCCGCCGGGACGTCCAGGTGATGTTCCAGGACCCCTACGGCTCGCTCAACCCGCGCAGGCGCGTCGGCTCGATCATCGCCGACCCGCTGGTCATCCACGGCATCGGCACCCCCAAGGAGCGGCGGCGCGCGGTCGCCGAGCTGATGGAGCGGGTCGGGCTCAACCCCGAGCACTACAACCGGTTCCCCGCCGAGTTCTCCGGCGGCCAGCGCCAGCGCATCGGCGTCGCCCGCGCCCTGGCGCTGCGGCCCCGGCTGATCATCTGCGACGAGCCGGTGTCGGCGCTCGACGTGTCCGTCCAGGCCCAGATCCTCAACCTGCTCAAGGACCTCCAGGACGACTTCGGGCTGACGTACCTGTTCATCGCGCACGACCTGTCGGTGGTCCGGCACGTCAGCGACCGCATCGCCGTGATGTACCTCGGGCGCGTCGTGGAGCTCGCCGAGGCCGGCGAGCTGTACGAGCACCCCCGCCACCCGTACGCCGACGCGCTGCTGTCCGCCACGGCCGTCGCCGACCCTGACGCCGCCGACCGGCGCGGCCGGGTCGTCCTCACCGGCGACGTGCCCTCGCCGATCGACCCGCCGTCCGGCTGCCGGTTCCACCCCCGGTGCCCGCGCGCCGGGGACGTCTGCGCGGTCAGGGAGCCCCTGCTGGAAGGCGCGGCGCACCTGGCGGCCTGCCACTTCCCGATCGGCGGCGACCCGCCGGCCGGTGAGAGGGGGAGGAGTTGACCTTCACCCACACGCGCCCGCGGGCGGAGCCGCACCGTGAGAGGGGGACGAGGTGACCCTCACCGAGATGCGCCCCGAGACCGTGCCCGGCGCGCCCATCGCGGGACGCAGTCCCTGGGCCCTGGCCTGGGCCCGCGTCCGGACCGACAAGGTGGCCCTGACCTCGGCGGTCGTCGTGCTGCTCATGCTCGTGCTGGCCGCGGCCGCGCCGCTGATCGCCGAGTGGAGCGGCCACGGCCCCGACGAGCAGTTCCGGGACGTCGGCATCACCGGCCAGGGGCTCCCGGTGCCGCCGAACGGCGCCTTCTGGTTCGGCACCGACCGCCTCGGCCGCGACCTGTTCATCCGGGTGCTGTACGGGGCTCGGGTGTCGCTGGTCGTCGGCGTGGCGTCCACCGGCATCGCCGCGCTGCTCGGCGTCGCCGTGGGGCTGCTGGCCGGCTTCTACGGCGGCGTGGTCGACACGCTGCTGTCGCGCCTGATGGACGTCGTGCTCTCGTTCCCGTACCTGATCTTCGCGATCGCGGTCGTGTCCATCGCCGGGCCGTCGCTGACCGCCACGATCGGGGTGATCGCGTTCTACTCCTGGGCCGCGATCGCCCGCATCGTGCGCGGGCAGACGATGTCGATCAAGGAGCGGGAGTACGTCGAGGCGGCCAAGTCGCTCGGCGCGAGCGACGCGCGCATCATGGTCGTCGACATCCTGCCGAACCTGCTCGCCCCGGTGATCGTGCTGGTCACGCTGCTGGTGCCCGCGGCCATCGTGTTCGAGTCCACGTTGTCCTACCTCGGGCTCGGCATCGTCCCGCCCACGCCGTCCTGGGGCAACCTGCTCAGCGAGGCGCAGGGCTTCTACCGGGTGGCCTGGTGGTACCTCACCTTCCCGGCGGGCACCCTGCTGCTGGCCACGCTCGCGTTCAACCTGCTCGGCGACGGCGTGCGCGACGCCATCGACCCGCGCACGGAGCGCCTGTTCAGCCGGCGCAGAGGCGTCCTGCGCAGACGCGCCCGCGACCGGCGCGCGTCCGGCGGGCGCGGCCCCCGCGCGAACGAGAACTCCACGGAGGGCTGACCGATGTTCCGCCGCTTCATCATCCGGCGCGTGCTGCTCGGCGTGGTCGTCCTGTGGCTGGTCACGCTCGGGACGTTCTTCATGTTCTTCGTGGCCCCCGGCGACCCGGCCCGCACGCTCGCCGGCCGCCAGGCCACCGAGGAACAGGTCGACCTCATCCGGCGCGACCTCGGCCTCGACCAGCCCGTCCTCGTGCAGTACGGCCAGTACATGGGCCGTCTGCTGCACGGCGACCTCGGCAAGTCGTACTTCAACGGCGAATCGGTCGGCAAGCTCGTCGCCGCCGACCTCCCGCCGACCCTGTCCCTGGTGATCGGCGGCGCGGCGCTGTGGTTCCTGGTCGGCGTCAGCGCGGGCGTGCTCAGCGCCACTCGGGCCCGCTCGCCGCTCGACCGGATCCTGACGTTCCTGGCGCTGGCCGGGGTCTCGATGCCGACGTTCGTGATCGGGCTGCTGCTGCTGTACCTGCTGTTCTTCCAGCTCACCAAGGCCGGGCTCCCGATCTTCCCGCCGGACTCCTACGTGGACCTCTGGCAGGACCCGGCCGAGTGGGCGCGGCATCTGATCCTGCCCTGGGTCACGCTCGCCACCGTGCAGGCGGCGACCTACCTGCGGCTCACGCGGGGTTCGATGCTCGACGTGCTCGGAGAGGACTACATCAGGACGGCGCGCGCCAAAGGCGTGCCAGAGCGGCGGGTCATCGTGCGGCACGGCCTGCGCTCGGCGCTGACGCCGGTGGTCTCACAACTCGGCGTGGACGTCGGGACGCTGATCGGCGGAGTGGTGGTCACCGAGTCGGTCTTCGGGCTCGGCGGCGTCGGGCAGGCGGTCGTCCAGGCGTTCGTGAGCGGCGACCTGCCGGTGATCATGGGTGTGGTGCTGATCACGGCGGCGGCCGTGGTCGTCGCCAACCTGCTGGTCGACGTGGCCTACGCCTTCCTGGACGCCCGCGTCAGGCTCGCCTGAGCGGCGCGGGAAGCCGGGGCCGTACGTGGGTGTGGCCGGCGCGTCCTCTCCCTCGCGCGCCGGCCACACCCGTTCCCACGTAGCGGGCCAATGCCCCAGTGGCCCGCTGGACGTCTCCGTGCCCCTTATCGGGGCATGTATGCCTCAGCATGCCTCCGAAATCTAGACAGGAGGGAGGAAACCACCGGCCGTAGGCCGTGTTCCCCCAGGTGAGGGCGGCGAAGCGGGCGAAGGGAACGGGGCGGGAAAATGCGGCGGAGGGGGCGGCGCCACCGGCAGGCCGGCGAAGGAGGGGGCGGACGACATCGATCGCGCCTGCGACGCCTGGAGGGTCAGCCGCGCCTGCGTGCGGCGGCGGCGCTCGGCCAGGACGGCGGCGAGGTAGGCGTAGGGCGGCGCGGCGGGCGGAGGCGGCGGCGAGACGAACGACGCGAACTGACCGGCGATGCGCACGCCCATCTCGTGGCGGACGGCGGGGGAGAGCTGGTGCCAGCGCGACAGGTATTGCCGGGCCGTCGCGGCGAGATCCTCCGGCAGCCGGGACAGCTCCAGTGTCGTGGCCCACGCGGCCAGCGGCGGCGGCATCTCGGGCGGCGGCGCCTGCCGCGGAGCCCGCTCGGAGATCACGATGGTGCCCGCGAAGACGTCGCCGAGCCGTTTGCCGCGCTCGTTGACCAGCGAGCTGATCAGCGCGGGCGCCCCGAAGAGCAGCCAGAACTCGATCAGCCCGGCCAGCCCGCGGAACATGGCCTGCCGGAACCGCTCGGGCCCGCCGTCGTCGCTGACCACCCGCAGCCCGAGGGCCAGCTTTCCGAGGCTGCGGCCGCGGCCCAGCGTCTCGAAGATCACCGGGTAGCCGACCATCACCAGGGCGCCCAGCAGGATCGTCAGCGCGGCGGCGAAGGCCTCCTCGGTGACGATCGAGAGCATGCCGAACAGCATGGACAGCCCGATGATGGCCGCGAACTGCAGCAGCATGTCGATCATCAGGGCCACCGCGCGGCTCGGCAGCTGGGCCACCCGCACCTCGACGACGACGGCCTCACCGGTCACCACATCTGCCACGCCTCCACCCTATCCATCGGGCCAATAGGCTTTCGTGCGTGGACAT
Organism: Sphaerisporangium dianthi; assembly: GCF_042654065.1. Lineage (NCBI taxonomy): Bacteria > Bacillati > Actinomycetota > Actinomycetes > Streptosporangiales > Streptosporangiaceae > Sphaerisporangium > Sphaerisporangium dianthi. The sequence continues at coordinate 291,692 of NZ_JBHSFP010000006.1, forward strand.
CGACGCGTTCGTCTCCGTGCACAGGCCGACGTGGGACCGGCTCGAGACGCTGGTGCGCCATCGCGGCTCGCTGACCGGCCCGGAGGTCGACGAGCTGGTGGACCTCTACCAGCGCGTGGCGACCCACCTGTCCATCGTCAGGTCGGGCTCCGACCGGCTGCTCGTGGGCCGGCTGTCGGCGCTGGTCGCACGGGCGCGCTCGGCCGTGACGGGCGCGCACACCCCCGCCTGGCGCGAGTTCATCCGGTTCTTCACCGTCTCCTTCCCTGTGGTGGCCTACCGGGCGCGCTGGTGGTGGGCGGGCACGACCGTCGTCTTCCTGGCGGTCTCGGTCGTGCTCGGCGTGTGGGTCGCGCGCAACGCCGACGTGCAGGCGGCGATCGCCGGGCCCGAGCAGATCAAGCAGCTCGTCGAGCACGACTTCGCCGACTACTACTCCGAGCATCCGGCCGGGGCGTTCGCCGGGCAGGTGTGGATCAACAACGCCTGGGTGTCGATGCAGGTCATCGCGATGTCGGTCCTCCTCGGCATCCCGATCCCCTACATCCTGTGGCAGAACGCCGCGAACGTCGGCATCTCAGGCGGTCTCATGGCCTCGCGCGACCGGCTGGACGTGTTCTTCGGCCTGATCACCCCGCACGGCCTGCTGGAGCTGACGGCCGTCTTCCTGGCCGCCGCCGTCGGCATGCGGCTCGGGTGGACGGCGATCGACCCGGGGCCGCGAAGCCGCGCCGAGGCGCTCGCCGAACAGGGGCGCGCCGTGGTGAGCGTCGCGCTGGGCCTGGTCGTGGTGCTGCTGGTCTCCGGCCTGATCGAGGCCATGGTGACGCCGTCGCCGCTTCCCACGTGGGCGCGCATCGGCACCGGCGTGCTCGCGGAGGCCGCCTTCCTGGCGTACGTCGTGTACTTCGGCCGCCGCGCCCTTCGCGCGGGCGAGAGCGGCGACCTCGAACGCACCCCCGACGTGGCCCCCTCCACCTGACTCCCACCACAACAACCGGCGGCGTGGTGATGGTGGCCGCCTCTTCGAAATGGTGCCTCCGGCGCTGTATCCCTCAGGGCGACGTTCGTGCCGTCGCGATCACGGCGTCGCGGAGTAAGCGGCGTAATTCGCCTGCGCGGCGAGGTCCTGGTCGGGGATGTACCTGCAGCCGCTTGCAGGGCTTCCGCAGAGCAGGATGACCGCGTCGAGGTGGTCACGGGTACGGGTCAGCGCGGCGATCTGGGCGTCGATGCGGTCACGCTCGGCGGTCAGCAGGGCCCGCGACTCCGGAGTGTTGACCTTGGCCTCGACGCAGGGCAGCAGCTCGGCGATGGTCCGGCTGGACAGGCCGGCCGCGTAGAGCGTCTGGATGAGCTGGACCCGGTCGGCCGCGGCCTCGGGGTAATGGCGCTGTCCGGAGCCGCTCCGGCCCGCCTCCAGCAGCCCCTGCTCCTCGTAGTAGCGCAGGGCCCGTACGCTGACGCCTGACCGCGCCGCCAACTCGCCGATACGCACTGTGGCCTCCATCACGACACTTGCCTCTGACGTCAACGTCAGGTTCTACCGTATCCGGCATGCAGATCAACGGAGCACATGTGCTGGTCACCGGCGCCAACCGCGGCCTGGGCCGGCAGTTCGCCCTTTCCCTTCTCGACCGCGGCGCCGGCAAGGTGTACGCGACCGCCCGGCGCCCGGACCTCATCGACGTGCCAGGGGTCGTCCCGCTGCGACTCGACGTCACCGATCCGGCATCGGTCGCCGACGCGGCGGCGGCGGCGCCCGATGTCAAGATCGTCATCAACAACGCGGGAATCTCGACGGGGGCGAACCTGGTCACCGGGGACCTCGACATGATCCGCCGCGAGATGGACACGCACTTCTACGGCACCCTCAACGTGATCCGCGCCTTCGCGCCCCAGTTGGCCGACGGCGCGATCCTCAACGTGCTGTCCGCGATCTCGTGGCTCGCCGTCGACGGTGCGGGCGCCTACCACGCGGCCAAGGCCGCCGAGTGGGCGCTCACCAACAACGTCCGCCTGGAGCTGGCCGGCCAGCGCACCCTGGTGACGGGCCTGCACCTGGGCGCCGCGGACACCGACATGATGGCCTGGTACGAGGGCGACAAGACCGCCCCCGAGGTGATCGTCGCGGCAGCCCTGGACGGCATCGAGGGACACCGGCCCGAGGTGCTCGCCGACGACTGGAGCCGCCAGGTGAAGGCCTGGATGTCGGAGGACCCGGATGTCGTCTACCGGGAAGCGGCGGCGGCCCTCTCTGTCTGACCTGGCGATTTTGAGGGCCATGGTCGCGGCGGCCGCGACCATGGCCTTCAGGCCGCAGCGCGTGCATGGAGCCGCACCCGCTCGCTGGAGTTCGTGGCTTCGTTGCGGGCGCGCCGGTCTAGGCGAGCGCGTCATTCGTTGGGGTGGTCGGGAGGTAATGCGGGTTAGGGGCCGGACCTGGGGGGATGAGATCTGATTTGTCGGTTGGGCGGGATATGGTTTTTGTGATCTCTTTCCCGTTTGCCGGTCCCGTGGACACCGGTGGTGGAGGCGCATGCGTACTCGGTGGCCGCTGGTCATGGTCGGGGCGGTGGTGCTGATCGTCGTCTTCGGCGTGGTCGCCATGCTCACCACCCCCGACTCGCTGGAGGCGTCGCGGAACAGCGGACGGCGGTCCCCGCTGCCCACGCACAAAGCCGAGTCGACGCCCCCCACATCCGAGCCCGCGCCGGAGAATTCCGCCACGTCGGTCCCTGAGGTGCCCAGCCCCCTGGTGACGGCCATGCCGTCGAACCCGCCGGTCGTCCCCGTGTCGTCCGCCCCCGCGCCGCCCGCCTCGCAGGAGGGTCCGGACGTGGTGGCGGCCCGATACTTCGCCGCCTGGCAGGCCGGCGACTTCTCGGCCATGTCCGGGCTGGTGGCCGACCCGCCGGCGGACTTCGCCGACCGGCACCGGCGGTTCAGCGCCGAGTTGCGCATCGCCTCGCTCGCCCTGGCCCCGGGAACGCCGCGCCTCCAGGGCGCCGACGCCGCGGAGGTTCCGTTCCAGGGGACCCGCCAGGTGACCGGCCTCGGCAGGTGGGACTTCGCCTCGGTGCTGCGCCTGGCGCGGCGCGACGGGGCGTGGAGGGTGATGTGGGGTCCCGAGACGCTGCACCCCTCGCTCAAGAACGGCGGCGCGCTGCGGCTGAAGGAGACCAAGGTGGCCCGGCCGGCCGCGCTCACCCGCGAGGGCAGGCCGTTCCCCGCGGACAGCAGGGCCGGGGACTACTTCCCCGGCCTGGGCGCCGCCGCGGTCCGCCTCGCCCTTGAGGAGGTCCCGTCCGGGAAGGTCCTGCTGGCCACCCCGGACACGGCGCCGCAGGCGACGCGGACGACCATCTCGGGGCCGGTGCAGAAGGCCGCGGCGCGGGCCCTGGACGGTGTCGGGCGGCCGGCGGCGATCGTGGCGCTGGACGCGCGGAGCGGGCAGGTGCGGGCCGTGGCCGACACCCTCGGCGGCAAGCGGGCGTTCAACGGCCTGTACCCGCCGGGGTCGTCGTTCAAGGTGGTGACCGCCGCGGCGCTGCTCCGTTCGGGACTCGCGCCGGACGCGCAGGTGGCGTGCCCGGGCGCCTACACCATCCCGAACGCCCGCAGCTTCCACAACGACGGCGGCGCCGACCACGGCACCGTGACCCTGACCACGGCCTTCGCGCTCTCGTGCAACACGACGTTCGTCCGGCAGGCCTACGAGCGGCTGCGCGACGACCGCCTGCGGGCGGAGGCGGCCGACCGGTTCGGCTTCCGCGAGAAGCCGGGGCTGAGCACCTGCCGCATCCGGCCGTACGGGGGCCTGGACGACCTGGGCGCGGACGCCATCGGGCAGAACTCGGTGCAGGGCAGCCCGCTCTGCATGGCCGAGGTCGCCGCCGCGGTCGCGAGCGGCACGTGGAAGCCCGCCGTCATGACCGAGTCCCCGCCCGCGGGATCACCGGCCCCGGCGCCGCTGGACCCGGGCATCGCGGCCGGGCTCCGCACCATGATGAGGGCCGTCGTCACGCAGGGCACCGCCGCGCGGGCCGGACTGCCCGCCGGGACCTCCGGCAAGACCGGCACCGCCGAGGTCCAGGGCGCGTCCCCGCACGCGTGGTTCATCGGATATCGCGATTCGCTGGCCTTCGCGGTGTTCGTCCAGAACGGCGGCAGCGGCGGCGCCACGGCCGCTCCCATCGCCGCCAAGTTCCTCCATGCCCTCTAGCGTCGTATCCGCGACGTTCGCCGGGTTCCCGCCGTGCGGCGGTGCCACATCCACGACTCACCGCCCCGCCGACCCGGTGCCGAACGAGCACGCTCTGTTCCGCAGGGTGCGGAGGCTCGTGGAGAGGCCGCCGGGGAGGTCAGGCGTTCGCGCTCGGGAAGCCGTTGATGAGGAGGCGGTGGGGTTCCCGGAGGCCGGCGGGCAGTTCGTGGGCGGCGAACCAGCCGGCTTCGATGATCTCGAATGAGTCGAGGCCGATCGCGCCGCCTATGAGCTCGGCCTCGAAGGCGACCTCCGCCCGCAGCCGGTAGCCGCTCTTGAGCAGCGTGAGGCCGAGCACCCGGATGTCCAGCCCGGTCTCCTCGCGGACCTCGCGGACCAGGGTGTCCTCGAAGGTCTCGGACTTCTTCGCGTAGCCGCCGGGCAGCCCCCACTGGCGGCCCTCCGGCCAGAACCGGTGCTTCACCAGGAGCACCCTGCCCTCGGCGTCGCGCACGACCCCGGTGACCCCGACCATGAACTTCGCGTGGGTGAACCACAGCACCCGCCACTGGACGGGGCGAAGGGCCCGCCAGGCCCGCACCATCAACTTCCGCACGCCGCTCCTTCGAAGTTCCGCACGCCGCTCCTCGCCCGCCTTGCCCAGCCCGCTTCGCGACGTCACACGATAGGTCAGTGATCAGCGCGCTGACGGTCCCATGGGGAAGCCCGTGGCCGCCCAGGCGCCCCGGATGGTGCTGTGCGGGGTGCGGGAGCGGGTGCGAGACTGCGGCTATGGGCCACTCGCATGACGACCATGACCATGACCGTGACCACGTCCACGAAACGGACCCGGCCTGCGCCGTGGCGCACGGTGAGGCGGCGCCCGGGGCCGCCGGCGCGTCCCAGGGGGACGAGCGGACCCTCGTCGCCGTGTTCAGCTCGCCGGTCGCGGGCCACCTGCTCCGCTACGGCGCCGATCTGGGGTTCCGGGCCGTCCTGCTGGAGCCCGACGCCGAGCGGGCCGAGCGGGTGGCGGCCGAAGGCATGCCCGCCGCCGAGGTGGTGACCAAGGTCCCGGCCTGGCTGGACGACACCGCCGACGTGGTGCTCACCGACCACGACCGCCCCGAGCTGGGGGAGCTGCTGCACGAGCTGCTCGGCTTCCCGTGCCGGTGGATCGGCGTGATGGGCAGCCCTCGCCACACCGCGCCCCACGTGGCGGCGCTGGCCGCGCTCGGCGTGCCGCCCGAGCAGGTGGCCCGCGTGCACCGGCCGATCGGCCTGAACATCGGCTCGAAGACGCCACCGGAGATCGCCGTGTCCACCCTCGCCGGCCTGCTCGCCGACCGCAACGGCCGCCCCGGCGGCTTCGCCTTCTGACAGCGGGGACGCGGGCGAGCGCGTCCCGGTGGGTCCGGCCTGCTTCTCGCGCGCTAGAGGCGGCCGGCGGCCTTGAGGGAGAGGTAGGCGTCGGCGAGGGCAGGGGCGAGGTCGTCGGGGGCGGCGTCGACCACCTCGCAGCCCTGGCGGCGCAGCAGAGCGGTGAGCCGGGCGCGCTGCCCGCGCAGGTGCTCGGCCGCCGCCGCGTCGTACACCAGCTCCGCCGTGCCGCGCCCGGCCGCCATCTCGGCGACGCGCGGGTCGGCGACCGCGGCGACCAGCACCAGGTGGCGTGCGGAGAGCTGCGGCAGCACCGGCAGGAGGCCCTCGTCCATGGCCGCGGGGTTGAGGTCGGTCAGCAGGACGACCAGGCAGCGCCGTTTCGCGCGGGCCAGCACGGCCGCCGCCATGGCCGCCGAGTCGGACTCGACCAGTTCGGCGTCGATGGGGGCCATCACGTTGACCAGGGCGGTCAGCGAGTCGGTGCGGGACGCGCCGGACGTCCACGCCCGCACGGCGCGGTCGTGGGCGAGGAAGTCGACGCGGTCACCGGCCCTGGTGGCGAGCGCGGCCAGCAGCAGCGCCGCGTCCATCGACCAGTCGAGCCGCGGCCACCCCGCCGCGCCCCGCGCCCCTGAAGGGTCCGGGGCGCCGTCGCCGCCGCCCGCCACGGGGATCGGGGAGGTGCCGACGCGGCCGGCGGCCGTGCGGCCCGTGTCCAGGACGATCAGCACCCGCCGGTCGCGTTCGGGGCGCCAGGTGCGCACGACGACGTCCGAACGGCGCGCCGTGGCCCGCCAGTCGATCGAACGCACGTCGTCGCCGACGACGTACTCGCGCAGGGAGTCGAACTCGGTGCCCTGTCCGCGCACGAGCGCGGGATGCTGCCCTTCCAGCTCGCGCAGCCTGGACAGCTTCGCGGGCAGGTGCTTGCGGCTGAGGAAGGGCGGAAGCACGCGCACCGACCACGGCACCTTGTGCGACCCCTGGCGCGCGGCGATGCCGAGCGGGCCGAGCGAGCGCACCGTCACCGTGACGGCCTCCCGGTCGCCGCGCCGCGACGGCGTCAGCGTCGTCGTGAGGCGGCGCCGCTCACCGGCGGGGACGTCCGCGCGCAGGTGGCGCGGCGCGGCCCCTGCCGACGGCGGCCACGCGTCCCGCAGCGTGCCACGGACGCGGCGGCGTCCGGGGTTCTCCACGATGAGCTCCACGGTCACCGACTCGCCCAGCCGCACGAGCCGCTCGCCGCCCCGGCGAAAGCGCAGAGGGCGGACGCCGCCGGCCAGCAGCAGGTCCACCGCGACCAGCGCCGCGAGCACCAGCAGCAGCCCGAGCACGGCGTAGCCCGGCCGCGGCGCGAACAGCACCACGACCGCGCCGAGCGCGGCGACCAGCCCCGCGCGGCCGGTGAGCGCCATCAGCGGGGGACCGGGACCGACGCGAGGACGCCGTCGAGCAGGCCGTCCGGCGTCGCCCCCTCCAGCTCGGCCTCGGGGCGCAGCTGCACGCGGTGCCGCAGCGCGGGCTTGGCCAGCGCCTTCACGTCGTCGGGCGTGACGTACGAGCGTCCCGACAGCCAGGCCCACGCGCGTGCCGCGGCCAGCAGCGCCGTGGCCCCGCGGGGGGACACGCCGAGCTGCAGCGACGGGGACGTGCGCGTCGCCCGCGCGAGGTCCACGATGTACCCGAGCACCTCGGGCGCGACGTGCAGCTTGGCGACCTCGGCACGCCCGGCGGCCAGGTCGGCGGCGGAGGCCACCTGCCTGACGTGCGAGAGGTCCTTGGGGTCGAAACCGAGCGCGTGCCGTTCGAGCACCGCGATCTCCTGGTCGCGGGGCGGCAGCGGCACGGTGAGCTTGAGCAGGAACCGGTCGAGCTGCGCCTCGGGCAGCTGGTAGGTGCCCTCGTACTCGATGGGGTTCTGCGTGGCGACCACCACGAAGGGGTCGGGCAGCCGCACCGGCGAGCCGTCGACGCTGACCTGCCGCTCCTCCATGGCCTCCAGCAGCGCGGCCTGGGTCTTCGGCGGCGTGCGGTTGATCTCGTCGGCGAGCAGCAGGTTGGTGAAGATCGGCCCTTCGCGGAAGGCGAACTCCGCCGTCTTGGCGTCGTAGACCAGCGAGCCGGTGACGTCGCCCGGCATGAGGTCAGGGGTGAACTGGACGCGCTTGAAGCCGAGGGACAGCGTGGAGGAGAGCGTGCGCACAAGAAGCGTCTTGGCGACGCCGGGAACGCCTTCCAGCAGGACGTGCCCCCTGCAGAGCAGGGCGATGACCAGGCCGGTGACCACGGCGTCCTGCCCCACCACCGCCTTGGCCACCTCGGCGCGCAGCGCGCCGAGCGCCGCCCTGGCCTGGTCCCCGGGGCCGTTCGCGTGCACGACGACGGGCCGTGCGGGCTCGCCGCCCTCGCGCGCGGGCTCGCCGCCGGTCGCCGCCTGCGGCGCGGGGGGCGTGGCCGGGGTGGACGCGGAGGGGGGCGCCGCGGGCCAAGCGTGACCGGGTGGTCCGCTCATCGGGGCTCCGGGCGGAGGAGTGGTCACTGCTCTCGTACCTGCCTTTCCAGGGTGTCGAGGTGGCCCGCCAAGGCGATGAGCCCGGCATCGCCGGTGGGTGTCGGGCCGTACATCACTGAACGTACCCAGACCGCATCCTGCCCGGTGCGCAGCGCGGTCGCGGCGACGATCTCGATCGGAGTCGCCTCCCCGGACAGCCCGAGCCGCGGGACGAGCCGGGCGGCGCACGCGGCGCGCAGCGTGGCCGACGCCCGGTCGCGGGCACGGCGCGCCCGGTAGAGGCGGCCGCGGCCCTCGACGGTCTCGGCCGCGCGGACGACCACCGGCAACCGCTCCACCACGACGGGACCGAGGCGGCGGCCCCGCCAGAACGCCACCACCGCGAGCGCGACGCCGAGCTGCACCACGGCCCAGGGGACGCCCGGCGGGATGAGGTCGGCGGCGCTCGCCTCCCCGGAGCCGGGGACCGCCCGCGGCTGGTCGGGCGCGACCAGCCAGATCAGCACGGGCTGGGCGCCCGCGAGGTTCATCGCCAGCGCGGCGTTGCCGTCCTCGGCGAGCCGCATGTTGGTCATGAAGGAGTCGTCCCCGACCACGGTCACCGTGCGGGAGCCCGGCGAGTGCACCAGGCTCGCGCCGTCTTCGGCGGCGTAGCAGCCGATCGACCCGCGCGGCACGGTGAACAGCGTGCCGCCCAGGTGGGCGCTGCCCGCCCGAACGGCGGAGGGGAAGGCGCACCGGGGCTCACGGGAACGCGTCGTGGCGTCGCCCGAGGGGGTCACGCCGGGGGCCAGCCGGGAGAGGCCGTCCACCGTGCCCACGATCAGCCGGTGCGCCCGCGTACGTGAGAGCCGCGAGATCTCGTCGTCGGTGAGGAACGAGGTGTCCGACACCAGGACCCGGCTGCCGGGCCCGTCCAGGCGCACGACGTCGTCCACCGTGGAGACCCGCTCGACCCGGACGCCGTGGCCGCGCAGGATCTGGGCGAGCGCCCTGCCGCCGGTCAGCGAGGTGTCCGCGGGGTCGAGCCTGCGGCCCTCCGCCGAGGTGCCGGCGAGCAGCGCGGCGCCGGCGGAGACCAGCACCACGAGCACGCCGAGCAGCACCATGCCGCGGCTGCCGCGCCACATGCTCCGCGCGGTGGGCGAGGTGGACGCCGAGGTGGCGGGCCCGGGCGGCGCGGCCTCCCGTGCGGGCGCGGCGAGGGTCATGAGACCCCCGCCGCGGCGGGACGGGCCGCTCTGACGTCCGCGTCGAGGTCGGACATCGACCGGTATCCCTCAGCGGTGCCGGGCGCCTGGCCGTAGGTGACGTCGTCGAACAGCCGGGCGGCGGCGGCCAGCGCGGGCGCGAGGGAGGGAAGCTCGCGTCCGGCCGTCACCGCCAGCTCGTCGGCCGTGCGGCCGGGCTGCGGCGCCACGATGGCGCGGTCCTCCAGGTCGCGCGCGATCGCGCGCAGCCGCTCTTGGACGGCCTCGGCCCAGCGCGACTCGCCGGCGAGGCGCTCGGCCTCGGCGCGGTGCTCGCCGGCGGTGCGCGCCTTGGGCCCGAACAGGCCCTCGGCCGCCGCGCGGCGGGCACCGGTGGCCTTGCGGGCCCGCCAGACGACGAGGACGACCAGCGCGGCGACGATGAGGAGCACCACGAGCAGCGCCAGGACACCGCCCGGCACCCCTCCCGGCGTGCTGTCGAGCAGGCTGTCGAGGAACTCCCTGAACATCCGGTAGAAGCGCTCGAGCAGCGACTCTTGCTGGTATTCGGGCTTGACCAGCTCTTCGATGGCCCGGCGCCGGGCCTCATCGCGCCCGACGTCGTCCAGCAGGGCGATGGCGCCGGCCGCGACGACGGTCACGGCGCCGCGGTGGGGCCGGGGACGTTCGTGCTCGACCCGCCGGCGGCGTGGGAGGGGTGCCACAGCTCGTCGGCGGTGGCCGGCACCCAGCCCAGGCGCTGCTGCTCGATCGCGGCGGTCTGCAGGACCAGGTCGAACGCCTCGGCGCGCATCCGCAGGTCGGTGTACAGCAGGCCGTTGACCCCCGCCTGGACGGGATAGGTGACCATCGAGCCGAGGATGCCGCCGAGCGTGAGCAGGATCGTGGTGATCACCGCGGCGACGACGCTTCCCTGGCCGCCGAACGACACGACGAGGCTGATGACGGTGACAGGCAGCGACAGGACGTAGCCCAGCATGGCGGCCAGCAGCTGGGTCAGCACCAGGATGCCGAGCACGCGCCAGAAGCCGGTGCCGACCAGCCGCCACGACCTGCGCATCGCGTCGAAGACGCCGCGCCGCTCGAGCACGATCGTCGCCGACGCCATCGAGAAGCGCGCGCTGAGCGCCAGGACGTAGGCGACATAGGCCACGACGAGCGCGACCACGGTGAGCCCGATGGCGACCTGCGAGGCGGCGGTCGCGACGAGCACGACGAGCAGCACCGCCAGGGCGAGCGGCAGCACCGCGAGCAGGCCGGTGAGCAGGGCGAGCCCGAACAGCGCGGGAAGGCGCGACCGGGTGAGCCGCCAGGCCTCCCCGATGGTGATGCGGCCGCCGAAGACGGCCCGGCCGAGCACCCGGGTGAGCATGCCGGTCAGCACGGTGACCAGGATGAACTGCATGATCAGGCTCAGCAGCGCACCGCCGAGCTGGGCGATCAGCCCGCCGAGGGGCAGTTCGTCACCCTCCTGGAGGGCGCCGGGGTCGGTGAGGAACCCGCCGATCGAGTTGTAGTAGATCGACTGGCCGATCGCCAGCGGCAGCGTGCCGATGGCGGCGGCGATCGCCGACAGGCCGAGCGTGGCCTTCGGGTTCGACCGGATCAGCTTGATCGTGCCGTCCAGGATGTCGCCGAGCGCCAGCGGGCGGAGCGGGATGATGCCGGGGCGCAGGGCCTGCGGCGGCGGCCGGAAGCCGTACGGCCCGCCATGGCCGGGCGGCGGCTGTCCGTAGGGCGCGTACCCGCCGTGCGGGCCGGACTGGCCCGGCTGGTACGGCTGCCCGCCGGGCGACGGCGGCGCGTAAGGGTGTCCCTGCCCCTGGGGCGGGGGCGGCGCGTATTGCGGCTGCCCGTGGGGTGGGGGCGGCGCGTACTGCGGCTGACCCCCGTATGCCGGCCCGTCCTGCGGGGCCCCGTAGGGCGGCGCGTGCTGCGGCGTCCCTCCGCCGGGCGGTGCGTGGGCGGGCGCGTCCGGTCGCCGGGAGGGGGCGTCCTGCTCGGCGGGCGGCTGCGCGGCCCGGCCGGAGGGCTTCTCGCCGTCGGGCGGGTTCGGCGCGCCAGGGGCGGTCCACGGCGTCTGGTCCGGGGGGACGTACGGCGGAGGCTGATTCTGCGCCCAGCCTTGGGGCGTGCCGGGCGCGGAGCCGGGACCGTCTGACATATCCCAATCCTGGCATGTCGCACGCCCGCTCGTGGTGTGAGGCCGCGCGATCAGGCGCTCGGATGGCCGAATGCGACCCACTTGGCGCAAACTTGTGGCAGGCCTCCCGCGGACGCCCGCCACGCCACGCCACAAGCTCATCGCGCCAGATCATTGGCGGGTTCCGTAACCTGCGCCTAAAATTCGGCTTTCGGTGGGGCTATTGTTCGGTCGTTTATCACCCAGGGGTAGGTCACGGGTAGCCTTCGGTCGGTCGTACGGCTTTCGCCTCCACCTCCATACTGCGCTGAACGAATGAGGGGCCATGAAAGGACGCGTGCTGGTCGTCGACGACGACGCCGCTCTCGCCGAGATGCTCGGCATTGTCCTTCGGGGCGAAGGCTTCGAGCCGTCGTTCGTCTCCGACGGCGACAAGGCGTTGGACGCGTTCCGCGACACCAGACCAGATCTGGTGCTGCTCGACCTGATGCTGCCCGGCGCCGACGGCATCGACGTGTGCCGCCGCATCCGCGCCGAGTCCGGCGTGCCGATCGTCATGCTCACCGCCAAGAGCGACACCATAGACGTGGTGCTCGGGCTCGAGTCCGGCGCGGACGACTACATCGTCAAGCCGTTCAAGCCCAAAGAGCTCGTGGCCCGGGTGCGGGCCAGGCTGCGCCGCACCGACGAGCCGACGCCCGAGGTGCTGCAGATCGGCGACATCACGATCGACGTCGCCGGCCACTCGGTCAAGCGCGAGGAAGAGACCGTCAACCTCACCCCGCTCGAGTTCGACCTGCTGGTCGCCCTCGCCCGCAAGCCGCGCCAGGTGTTCACCCGCGAGGTGCTGCTCGAACAGGTCTGGGGTTACCGCCACGCGGCCGACACGCGGCTGGTCAACGTGCACGTGCAGCGGCTCCGCGCCAAGATCGAGAAGGATCCCGAGCACCCCGAGATCGTGGTGACCGTCCGCGGCGTCGGATACAAGGCCGGCCCGGCGTAGGCGGCGCCCGCCGCCGCCCCGCGCCGTGACCCGGGACAACCCCATGGCCCTTCCCACCTCCTCTTCCGGCGCCGCCCGCCCTTCCCCGGGCCGGCCCAAGCCGAAGAAGAAGACCCGGCGGACCCCTCGCCAGATAGTGCGCGGCGTCCGCCGGCGGGCCCGGCGCGCCGCGGGACGGGTGCGCCGCATGTGGCGCCGCTCGCTGCAGCTGAGGGTCGTCACCAGCACGCTCGTCATCTCCATGACCGTCGTCGCGGTGCTCGGCCTCTTCCTGCTCCAGATGATCAAGACGGCGGTGCTGGACGGGCGCAAGCAGACGGCGATCGCCGAGGCCCAGGCGAACGTCACCACCGTGGCGGGGTACCTCGCCCAGACCCAGGTCACCACCGCCAAGCAGTCGGCGACGACGCAGAGCGACGACTCCGACGGCGCGTTCCGCAATCCGGTCGACCAGGCGGCGGACGCGCTCGCGCGGCGGGCCGACGCGCGCTACAGCGTCGTCATCCTCAGCGGCTACCGCGTCGGCGAAGGGCGCGGCACGGGCGACATCGACCAGAGAAGCGTCACCCCGAGGCTGCGCGACGCCGTGCGGCAGGCCAAGAACGGGCCGCAGGCGCAGTACACCTCGATGTACTACCAGGGCGACCCGCAGCCGACGCCCGCGCTGGTGATCGGCGCCATGGTGCCGAACGTCGACGGCGACTACGAGGTCTACCACTTCTTCCCTCTCGTCGACGACGTGAACACCCTCTCGCAGGTCCAGCAGTGGCTCGTCGTGGTGAGCGTGGCCCTGGTGCTGCTGCTGGCGGCCGTCGCCTCGCTGGTCACCCGCCAGGTCGTCACCCCGGTCCGGCTCACCCGCCAGGCCGCCGAGCGCCTGGCCGCCGGACGGCTGGAGGAACGCCTGAAGGTGCGCGGCGAGGACGACCTCGCCCGCCTGGCCGCCTCCTTCAACGAGATGGCCTCGACGCTGGCGTTGAAGATCCACCAGTTGGAGGAGCTCTCCCAGGTCCAGCGGCAGTTCGTCTCCGACGTCTCGCACGAGCTGCGCACGCCGCTGACCACCGTCCGCATGGCGGCCGACCTGCTGTACGAGAGCCGCGAGGACTTCGACCCGGCGGCGGCGCGCTCGGCCGAGCTCATGCAGAACCAGCTCGAACGGTTCGAGTCGATGCTGGCCGACCTGCTCGAGATCAGCCGCTACGACGCGGGCGCGGCGACGCTCGACATCGACTCGGTCGACATGCGCGACGTGGTGCTCCGGGCGGTCGGCGACTCCCAGCCGCTCGCCGAGCGCAAGGCCACCCGGCTCGACCTGCGGCTGCCCAACGAGCCGTGCATGGCCGAGGTCGACAGCCGCAGGGTCGAGCGCATCCTGCGCAACCTGCTGTTCAACGCCATCGAGCACGGCGAGGGCCGCGACATCGTGGTCACCCTCGGCGCCGACCGCGACGCCGTGGCCGTGGCCGTGCGCGACCACGGAGTGGGGCTCAAGGCCGGTGAGGAGAACATGGTCTTCGACCGGTTCTGGCGCGCCGACCCCTCCCGGGCGCGCACCATCGGCGGCACGGGCCTCGGCCTGGCGATCTCCCGCGAGGACGCCGTTCTGCACGGCGGCTGGCTGCAGGCGTGGGGCATACCCGGCGAAGGCTCGCAGTTCCGGCTGTCGCTGCCCCGGCAGGCCGGCGCAGAGCTGCGCGGATCGCCGCTGCCTCTGGTGCCGCCCGAGGTCGAGATGCGGCGCACGTGGAGAGGCCAGGCCACCCCGGTCCTCTCCCCGGCCATAGAGGGGGCCTTCGATGGCGACTAGGGCCGTGCTGCGGGGGGTCGCGCTGGCCCTGGTGGCGGTGCTCTCGGCCGCCTGCTCGACGGTCCAGACCGGCGGCACCGTCTTCGCGGTGGGGGGCGGTCGCGGGGGAGACGCGCTGAGCCAGCCGTACGTCCGCATCCTCCCCGAGGAGCCGAAGCCGAAAGGGTCGCCGCTGGACATCGTCACCGGCTTCCTGGCGGCGGCGGCGAGCTTCGACGACCCGCTGCGCGCCAGGGCCAGGGAATACCTCACCGGGGACGCCCAGCGCACCTGGAGCCCCTTCGACGCGGTCACCGTGTACGAGGGGTCCCTCGCCCTCGACACGCCGAGGGTGGACATCCAGCAGACCCGCGTGACGTTGAAGGGCGCCGTGCTCGGCACGCTCGACGGCGACGGGCACTATGTGCCGAGCGACGCCGCCGCGGGCGGCGACACCGGCCGCGAGTTCACGCTGGTCAAGGTGCAGGACGAGTGGCGCATCTCCTCGGCGCCCTCGGGGCTCTGGCTGACCGGCGACGACTTCAGGCGCACCTACCGCTCGTTCAACCTGTACTTCGCGGCCTACCAGAGGGCCGGCCTGGTGGCCGACCAGGTGCGCGTGCCGATCAATCCCAGCGAAGGGCTGGCCAAGTCGCTGGTCCACCGGCTGCTCCTCGGCCCCACGGCGCCGCTCAGGGGCGCCGTCGAGTCCACGTTCGGACCGAACGTCGACGTCAACGACGTGTTCGTGGAGAACGACACCGTCGTGGTCGACTTCACCTACGGCCTGGTCGAGTCCGCGCTGGCCGAGGGCAGGCGCGAGGCGCTGGCGGCCCAGCTCTCCTGGACGCTGAAACCGCTCACCGAGTCGCGGCGCATCGAGGTGCGGGTCAACGGCGAGCAGTTCCCCGGCGGGCCGTTCGTCATCGACCCGCGCGACTACGACCACTTCGACCCGAACGTGCTCGCCCAGCCGCAGGCCTACTACCTCCAACAGGGCAGGCTGCACCGGCTGGACAAAGAGAGCGACAACCCGGTCGTGGTCGGCGTCGGCCAGCCCGGGGCGCGGCAGTTCACCCACCTGGCGGTGTCCAACGACCAGGCGGTCAAGGTGGCGGCGCTCGAGAAGGCCGGCGGGGTCTACGTCAGCGGCATCACTCCCGGCAGCCAGTGGCAGCGCTGGATCGACGGGGCGCACCTGACCCCGCCGTCCTGGGACCGCTACGGCGACCTGTGGTCGGTGGTCCAGCAGGGGCCGCGCAAGGCGCAGGTGCTCAGGGCGCACGACGCCACGCGGCAGTTCCCCGTGAGCGCGCCGGGCCTTGAGGCCAGCGACGTGAAGGCCTTCCGCGTGGCGCGCGACGGCGCCAGGGTGGCCGTCATCGCCGACCACGGTGACGGCGAGCGCGTGCTGGTCGGCTCCGTCAACCGGCACGAGTGGAAGATCCAGAACCTGCGGCCGCTGGTGCCGGCGAGCGAGAGCCAGCAGATCATCGACATCGCCTGGCGGGACGCCGACACGCTGCTCGTGCTGATGAAGAGCAAGGCCGACAGCGAGCTGAGGACGTGGTCGGTCACGCAGGGCGTGCCGGTGGAGGAGCCCAAGACCGCCGCGCGCATCGAGAGCGTCGCCGCGGCCCCCGACCCGGCGACCATCCTCGCCCGGAGGGCCAACGGCGAGATCGCGGTCTGGACCCCGAAGAGCCAGTGGACCACCGTCGTCAAGGACGGCGCCGACTTCCCGGCCTATCCCCTCGGCTGAGTTCCGGGTTGTGGACGGTGGCCGTATTGGGCCGGTTCGGGGTGGTCGCCTGTGGACGACCGGGGGGAACCGCCCGGCGCCGTCGGTGGCGGGCCTCATGGTGGGCGGGTGCTGACCGCCCTCCTCGACCTGATCTCGCCGCGCCGCTGCGCCGGGTGCGCACTGCCGGGCGCCCCCGTCTGCCGCCTCTGCGCGGCTGAGCTGCGCGGCGAGCCCGTGCCCCGGCCGCCAGGCCCGCCGCCGCCCGGCCTTCCCGACTGCTGGTCGGCCGCCTGCTACGAGGGCGCCGTCCGCCGCGTCGTGCTGGCCTACAAAGAGCGCGGCCGCACGGCGCTGGCCCCGCCGCTCGCGGCCTGCCTGGCGTCCACGTTGCTCGCGGCGCTCGCGGCGCGCGGCTTCCCGTCCGGCGCGCCGCTCATCCTGGTCCCCGTCCCGAGCTCCCGGCGGTCCGTGCGGCGGCGAGGGCACGACCCGGTGCGGCGCCTGGCCGTCCTGGCGGCGCGGGCGCTGCGGGCGCGCGGATGGCCGGCCGTCGCGGCGCCCGTCTTGGCGCAGCGTCGCCGGGTCCGCGACCAGGCGGGCCTGAGCGCGTCAGAGAGGGCCGCCAACATCGACCGGGCACTCGGTGTGCGAGGCGGGCCGATCGCCGTCCAGCGGCGCCTCCAGGGCTCGCCCGCGGCCGTCGTGGTCCTCCTCGACGACATCGTCACCACCGGCGCCACCCTGGCCGAGGCGGCGCGGGCGCTTCGCGGCGCGGGGGCGGCCGTGCCGCTCGCCGTCACGCTGGCCGCCACGCCGAGGCGCAGGCGACACGCCCGGATTTGAGTAATCTCCGAAGATTACGCAGGGTAATCCCAAGGTCAAATCATGGGCATGGCCGACCGGCCACATCTTGCTGTCCGCGGACCCTTACCTACCTGGTCATTCGGCGTGAGAAGCCCGCACGGAAGCGGGCCGAGCTTGGTCAACGCCGCGTCCGCGAATGTCCTCCTCGCCGCAAGTGAATCACTCATAGTGATCCTTTAGGCGATCCCGCGGCTGACATTCGCGCTTGCAGGGACTAGCGTTCGAGCATGGCACCCGTTCGGGTCCGTGGTTGCGCCGGACCGACCCCCGCAAGGGGACCGGACTGGCTAGCCGATGCCAGCCGCAGGCTAAACGGCCCACGTAAGGCGACTCTTTGTCGACCGATCACGGTGCGGCTTAGGGATAAGTCCTGCCTTCCCGGAGGTCCAGATGTCCTCCGCCAGAAGAGAAGGGCAGTAGTGGCGACAGCGCTGCGAACCCCTCAGCAGGCGGATGTGGGGACGAAGACCAGGTCGGCCGGACGGGTGCCCTCCTCGCAGTCGAGACGAAGGGGGGCCTTTGAGTGGACATCATCGTCAAGGGACGGCACACCAGTGTGAGTGACCGATTCCGCGATCACGTGACGACCAAACTGGCCAGGATCGAGCGACTGGACAACAAGCTCATACGCGTCGATGTGGAGGTGTCGAAGGAAGCGAACGTGCGGGCGACCGAGCACCGTGAGCGGGTGGAGCTCACCATCCATTCCAAGGGACCGGCGGTCCGGGCGGAAGCGTCCGCCGACGACCGGTTCGCGGCCCTCGACATCGCCCTCGGCAAGCTCGAAGGACGGCTCCGGCGCATAGCCGACCGCCGGAAGGTCCACCATGGCAACCATTGCCCCCCATCGGTAGCCGAACTGACCTCCGTCCTGGCCGACTCCTACGAGTCCTTGCCCGAACCGCTTTCGCCCGAGCCCGTCGTCCAGGCCGAGCCCGCACATGAGCGGCCGCGGCGCGAGGCCGAGTACTCCGAGCCCATCGTCCCGATCGAGATGGACGGCGACGGGCCCCTCGTCGTCCGGGAGAAGTTCCACGAGGCCGACGCCATGACCATCGATCAGGCACTGCTGGAGATGGAACTGGTCGGCCACGACTTCTACCTGTTCAGGGACAAAGAGTGCGGGTTGCCCAGCGTCGTGTACCGGCGCGTCGGGTACGCGTACGGCGTGTTGCGGCTCGTGGAACAGTAACCAACGCGTTCGATGATCCTCTCGACCACCCCCGCGCCCCCGGAAGCCGTGTAATGATGGCGGTTCCGAGGGCGCGGGAGCGTCGCGCGGTAGGGGTCGACCTACCCGCGCGACCGGCTCCCCACGAGGAGGAGGCGTGACGCAGACCGACGAAACGGCCGGCCGCTCCGGGAGTCAGGAGCCGATCCGTGTGCTGATCGTGGACGATCACGCGCTGATCCGGCGGAGTCTCGAGCTGGCATTGGCCGCGGAGCCGGACATCGAAGTGGTCGGCGAGGCGAGCGACGGTCAGGAGGCGGTCGAGATCGCCGATCGTCTCCTGCCGGACGTCGTGCTGATGGACGTCCGCATGCCGCGCCAGAGCGGCATCGAGGCGACCCGGGTGATCAAGGCATCGGTGCCGAGCGCGCGCATCGTGATGCTCACCGTGAGCGACGAGGAGGAGGACCTCTTCGAGGCGATCAAGGCGGGCGCCACCGGCTACCTGCTCAAGGACGTCCAGATCGACGAGGTGCCCGACGCCGTACGCGGCGTCCACGAGGGCCAGTCGCTCATCAACCCGGCGATGGCGGCCAAGCTGATCAGCGAGTTCGCCAACATGAGCCGCAAAGAGGCCGAGCGTCCTCCGCAGCTGCCGGTGCCGCGGCTGACCGAGCGAGAGATGGAGGTTCTGCGCCTGGTCGCCAAGGGCATGAACAACCGCGAGATCGCCAAGCAGCTGTTCATCTCCGAGAACACCGTCAAGAACCACGTGCGCAACATCCTGGAGAAGCTCCAGCTGCACTCGCGCATGGAAGCCGTCGTCTACGCCGTCCGGGAACGCCTTCTCGAGATCACCTGAGGCTCGAGACCACCTGAGACGGGCCGCCCGCACGACGAGCCCTGGCGCGCCGGCGCTCGGCGGCCTCTGAGCGCCTCCGCGCCCCGTGAGGGCTTCGCCGTGCTTGTCAGAGGCCGGTCGGAAGGCGGCGCAGCGCCGCCTCCAGAGGGGCGGCCAGCTGCGGGGCGCCGACGCGCTCGACGCGCACGTCGTCGCAGCCGACCCAGGCCGCGGCCTCCCACAGCGCCTCGCTCATCGCCTCGACGGCCGCGGCGGTGCGGGCCGCGGCGCCGCGCCCCGCCACCGGCTCGAAGCCGACCTGCCGCGCCACGAAGGTCGAGCCGTCGCGCGCGGGGTCCACACGCCCGATCAGCCGGCCGCCGGCCAGCACCGGCATCGTGAAGTAGCCGTGCACCCGCTTGTCCTTGGGCACGTAGGCCTCGAGCCGGTGGGTGAAGCCGAAGACCCGCTCGGTGCGGGCGCGGTCCCAGACCAGCGAGTCGAACGGGGACAGCGGGGTGGTGCGGTGGCGGCCGCGCGGCGCGGTGGCGAGGGCCGCCGGATCGGCCCAGGCGTTGGCCGCAGGTCGCGCCCCCGAGGCCGCCCCGTCGCCGCGGCGGGCGCCCCAGCCGTCGACGTGCACGGGAACAAGGCCGGCGGAGCCGTCGAGCAGCGCCTCGTCCAGCAGGGCCCCCTGCGCGCCCCTCACCCGGATGAAGTCGGCGAGGTCGGCGCGGGCGGCCACCCCCAGAGCGCGGCCGGCGTGCCCGGCGAGGCCACTCACACACTCGGCGTCGGTGAGCTCGTGACCGAGGAGGGCGGGCGGGACCACGCGCTCGGCCACGTCGTAGACGCGGCGCCAGCCCACCCTGCGGGTGCAGACCACCTCACCGATGTCGAGCAGGAACTCCACGGCGATCTTGACGTCCGACCAGTCCCACCAGGGGCCGCCGTTCTTGGCGCCGCCCAGGTCGGTGGTGGTCACCGGCCCCTCGTTCCTGACCTGTTCGAGCACCTTGTCGATGGTCGGGGGGACCTCGTGCCAGCGATAGCGCCGGTCGCGGTAGGCGCGGCGGCGGAAGGCGTACAGCGGCCAGTCGCCGATCGGGACGACGCAGGCGGCGTGGCACCAGTATTCGAAGGCGGTGGCGGGCTCGTGCCAGTAGGCCCGCTCGACCTTGGCCCGGCCGACGGGGCCGAGCCGCGCGTACGCCACCAGCTCGTGGGAGCGGGCCAGCACGGAGATGGTGTCGAGCTGCACGGCGGCCAGCCGCCGCAGCATGGCGGTGACCCCGCCCCGGCGGGAGTCGGCTCCGAGGAGGCCCTGGGCGCGCAGGATGACGCGGCGGGCCTCGTCTGCGGACAGCGTCAGCACGGAGGCGGGGAGACCGTTCGGCATGTGTCGATGGTAGGGCCGGGCACCGACGAAACCGCTATGAAGGTGTCGTCCCGGGACGGGCGCCGATCAGGCGCGCTCGCCGTGGTGACCGATCAGGCGTGCTCGCCGTGGTGCTCGAAGGGCGAGTGGTGCTCCTGCACCGCGATCTCGCGCGGGGCGTCCTCGATGACGTCGGAGAAGATGTCGAAGATGAGGGCGAGGATGCCGCCGATCACGATGACCACGCCGCCGCCGACCCAGAAGAGGAGCCAGTTGGGGCCCATCACGAGCGCCGCGCCGCCGATCGTGAAGCCAAGCAGGATCACGGTGACCGCGAGCCATGACGAGGCCCGCCCGGCGTGCGACTGGCCGCTGTGTACTTTCGCCGGTGCGCTCTCGGCCATCCCGACTCCTTGTTCTCGTTAGATTTCACTTGCCGCCGGAGGGCCGCCCAGAGGCGAAGATTCCCTGCCCGTACCATCGCACGATATACAACGTCACCGGCCGTGCCGCATGCCGCACCCTCGCAAGGCCACCGGTGGAAGGCGCGTCGGGAACTCTCCGGTCCCCGACAGCGTCATTGACGATGGCTGTGTCCGGTGGTGAAACCGCCTACCATGGCTGTGGGGAACCATGTCTCGTCCTCATGTCCGCAGCCGTCGGGCCGCGGTACAGACCTGCGAGGAGCTTTACTCAAAGTGCCAGCCATTCTCGACAAGATTCTTCGCGCCGGCGAGGGCAAGGTCCTGCGTAAGCTGAAGCGGATCTCCGAGCAGGTCAACTCCATCGAGTCCGACTTCACCAGCCTGAGCGATGCCGACCTGCGCGCGCTGACCGACGAGTTCAAGCAGCGCCACACCGACGGCGAGTCCCTCGAAGATCTGCTTCCCGAGGCGTTCGCCGCCGTGCGCGAGGCGGCCCGCAGGGTCCTCGGCCAGCGCCACTTCGACGTGCAGATCATGGGCGGGGCCGCGCTCCACCTCGGCAACATCGCCGAGATGCGCACCGGTGAGGGCAAGACCCTGACCTGCACGCTGCCCTCCTACCTCAACGCCATCTCCGGCAAGGGCGTCCACGTCGTCACGGTCAACGACTACCTGGCCAAGCGCGACGCCGACAACATGGGGCGCGTCCACCGCTTCCTGGGCCTCGAGGTCGGCGTCATCCTGGCCAACATGGCGCCCGACGAGCGCCGCCGTCAGTACAGCGCCGACATCACCTACGGCACGAACAACGAGTTCGGCTTCGACTACCTGCGCGACAACATGGCGTGGTCGCTGGAGGAGTGCGTCCAGCGCGGCCACAACTTCGCCATCGTCGACGAGGTCGACTCCATCCTCATCGACGAGGCCCGCACGCCGCTGATCATCTCCGGCCCCGGCGAGCAGTCGGGCAAGTGGTACGCCGAGTTCGCCAAGATCGTCCCCCGCCTGCGCCGCGGCGTCGAGGGCAAGGAAGGCGAAGAGAGCACCGGCGACTACATCGTCGACGAGAAGAAGCGCACGGTCGGCGTCCTCGAGGCCGGCGTCGAGCGGGTCGAAGACTGGCTCGGCATCGACAACCTCTACAAGCCCGAGCACACGCACCTCGTCGGCTTCCTCAACAACGCCATCAAGGCCAAAGAGCTGTACAAGAAGGACAAGGACTACATCGTCGTCGACGGCGAGGTCCTGATCGTGGACGAGTTCACCGGTCGCGTCCTGCACGGCCGCCGCTACAACGAGGGCATGCACCAGGCCATCGAGGCCAAAGAGGCCGTGAAGGTCAAGGACGAGAACCAGACCCTCGCCACCGTCACGCTGCAGAACTACTTCCGCCTCTACGGCAAGCTCGCCGGCATGACCGGCACGGCGGCCACCGAGGCCAACGAGTTCCACCAGACCTACAAACTCGGCGTCATCCCGATCCCGACCAACCGGCCGATGGTGCGCAAAGACCAGGCCGACGTGGTCTACAAGTCCGAGGACGCCAAGTTCAACGCCTGCGTCCAGGACATCAAGGAGCGCTTCGAGAAGGGGCAGCCGGTCCTGGTCGGCACCACCTCGGTCGAGAAGTCCGAGAAGCTCTCCAAGGCGCTCAAGCGGGCCGGCGTCGCCCACGAGGTCCTCAACGCCAAGAACCACGCGCGTGAGGCCACGATCATCGCCGAGGCGGGCCGCAAGCATGCCGTGACCGTCGCCACCAACATGGCCGGCCGCGGCACCGACATCATGCTCGGCGGCAATCCCGAGTTCCGCGCCGACATCGAGCTCCAGCAGCGCGGCCTGTCCCCGTCGGAGACGCCCGACGAGTACGAGAAGGCCTGGCCCGAGGCCCTCGAGAAGGCCAAGGAGGCCGTCAGCGCCGAGCACGACGAGGTCACCGAGCTGGGTGGCCTGTACGTCCTCGGCACCGAGCGCCACGAGTCCCGCCGCATCGACAACCAGCTGCGCGGCCGTTCCGGCCGTCAGGGCGACCCGGGCGAGTCCCGGTTCTACCTGTCGCTGGAAGACGACCTCATGCGGCTGTTCAACTCCGCCCGGGTCGAAATGATCATGACGCGGCTGAACATCCCCGAGGACGTGCCGATCGAGTCGGGCATCGTCTCCAAGGCCATCGCCTCCGCTCAGCACCAGGTCGAGCAGCAGAACTTCGAGATCCGCAAGGACGTTCTGAAGTACGACGAGGTCATGAACCGCCAGCGCAAGGTGATCTACGCCGAGCGCCACCGGGTGCTGGAGGGCGCCGACCTGCACGAGCAGGTGCGCCAGTTCATCACCGAGGTCGTCGACGGGTACGTCCAGGCCGCCACCGCCGAGGGCTTCGCCGAAGAGTGGGATCTGGACAAGCTCTGGAAGGCCTTCCAGCAGCTCTACCCGATCTCGGTCACGGCCGACGAGCTGATCGAGGAGGCCGGCGGCGAGCGCGAGGGCCTCACCGCCGAGCTCATCGGCGAGCGCGTCAAGGCCGACGCCCTGGCGGCCTACGACCGCCGCGAGGAAGAGCTCGGGGCCGAGACCATGCGCGAGGTCGAGCGAAGGGTCATCCTGTCGGTCCTCGACCGCAAGTGGCGCGAGCACCTGTACGAGATGGACTACCTCCGCGACGGCATCGCGCTGCGCGCCTACGCCCAGCGCGACCCGGTGATCGAATACCAGCGCGAGGGCTTCGACATGTTCGCGGCCATGCTCGAGGGCATCAAGGAGGAGTCGGTCGGCTTCCTGTTCAACCTCGAGATCGAGGTGCAGGACAACCCGATCGTCGAAGAGGTCCCGCAGGACGCCCCGCAGGACGCCGGCGTCACGGAGACCCAGGCGATCATCTCCAAGGCGCTGCGCCGCCCGCAGCGTCCCAGCGAGATGATCTACAGCGCTCCGGGCGAGAGCGGCGACGTCGAGCGCACCCGGGTGCGCACGACGGCCGAAGAGCGCGCCGCGTACGGCAGCGTCGAGCGCAACGCCCCCTGCCCCTGCGGCTCGGGCAAGAAGTACAAGCGCTGCCACGGCGACCCGAAGAACGCCACCGCCTGATCAGCACGTCCGCAGCAGGCCCCGTGACCCGCCGGTCACGGGGCCTGCCGCGTGGAGGGGGCCGTGCGGGCGGTCAGGCGGTCTCGAAGTCGGTGACGAGCCACTGGACGCCGCGCCGTTCGAGGCGGAGCGCCAGCACGTGGCTGCGCTCTCCGCAGCGCACCAGCAGGCACGCCTCGACGGCTCCGCCGTGCGGCTGCTTGACGTGGGGCAGCGCGACGAGCGGCGGCCGCCTGGTGCGGATCATCGTGCCGGCCCGCACGAGGTCGGCGTACGCCTTGTCGGTCAGCCGGTCGGCGACGGTGCCGGGCGGGCGCCGGCCCGCGAGGATCTCGGCCATCGCCTGCCCGATGGCGCGCAGCCTGCGCACATCGGGCGGCGGGGCCGCCACCCGGCGCGTCTCGTACCCCTGGAGGGCGGCGCCGGAGACCGGCTCGGCGGAGGCCGGTTCGGGCGAGGCGTGCCCGGCCGCGGCCGGTACGGGGGAGGCGTGCCCGGCCGCGGCCGCCGCCTCCCACGGGGGGTCGTAGGTGAGGGCGAGGGCCGCCTGCGCGGGAGGCGGCGGCGCGTACCCAGGGTCGCGTTCGTCGTCGTAGGGCGGGTCGGCCGGCGGGACGGGACGCAGCCGGGGCAGCGAGACGGGCCGGGCGGGGCCGGCGGGGCGAGAGGCGCGCGAACGGGTGCGAGGGCGGGAAGGCTCGGGGGAGCGGGGCATCGGGACTCCGGTGACGTCGGGGGAAGTGACGCAGTAAGGAGTTTTCGGCCGGCCGCGCTGATACCTCCTCGGCAGGTTGGGCTGCCAACTTGCCGCGCCCGGCGCTGCGGTTCGTACGACTTGTCCCGATGATCGCCGCGCCGCGGGAGCGCCCGTTCGCCGTGAAGCGCTATTCGGGCGGTTCGCCGCCCGCCGGGCCGCCGTCCGAAACCCGCCCGGAGGTGGCCGGGGCACGCGCGCCCGGCGCGCCGGTGACCTCCCCGGCGTCGACGTCCGGCTCGGGCTCCCGCCCGGGGGTCATGATGTTCAGCCGTCTGATCAGGAAGCTGAACACCGCGTAGTACACCGCCGCGTAGACCACGCCGAGCAGCATGATCTGCCAGAACCTGTCGGTGTTGGACTTGGTGGCGTTGAGCGCGGCGTCGATGGCCCCGGCCGAGAAGCTGAAGCCCAGATGCCCGTCCATCGCCGCGACCAGCGCCATCGACAGCCCGGTGAGCAGAGCGTGGATCACGAAGAGCAGCGGCGCGACGAAGATGAACGCGAACTCGATCGGCTCGGTGATCCCGGTGACGAACGCGACCAGCGCCGCCGAGATCATGATGCCGCCGACGGCGCGCCGGCGGTGCGGCGGCGCGGCGCGCCAGATGGCGATCGCGGCGGCGGGCAGGCCGAACATGATGACCGGGAAGAAGCCGGCCATGAACTCGCCCGACCCGGGGTTGCCCTGCAGGTAGCAGGTGAGATCGCCGGCGAACTCCTTGCCCGCCACGGTGCAGTCCGGCACCTGGAACCACACGATCGAGTTCAGGAAGTGGTGCAACCCGAGCGGGATGAGCAGCCGGTTGGCGACGCCGTAGATGCCGGCGCCGGCCGTGGAGTGGTCGACGAGCCACTGGCCGAACGCGGTCATGCCCTCGCCGACCGGCTGCCACACCAGCCCGAAGACCACGCCGAGGAGCAGCGCGGCGAAGGCCGTGACGATGGGCACGAATCGCCGTCCGCCGAAGAACGCCAGCCAGGTGGGCAGCTTGACGCGGTGGTACCGCTGGTAGAGCAGCGCCGCGGTGATCCCGATGACGATGCCGCCGAGCACGCCGGTCGGGTTGCCCGCCGCGAGGTCGATCACCTCGGCCGCGCGCCCGTCGGCCCGCACGACCGTCTGGGAGACCCGGTCGTGGACGGCGAACCCGGAGGCGTCGAAGAACAGCAGCCGCGACACCCGGTCGAAGACCAGATAGCCGACGAGCGCCGCGAGCGCCGTGGAGCCGTCCGAGCGGCGGGCGAACCCGACTGCCACGCCGATGGCGAACAGCAGGGGCAGGTTGTCGAACAGCACCCCTCCCGCGCCGCCCACCACCTCGGCGATCTTGTCGAGGGCGGCGTTGCCGGTGCGCCCGAGCAGGTCGTCCTGGCCGAGCCGCAGCATCAGGCCGGCCGCGGGGAGCGCGGCGATGGGCAGCATCAGGGACCGGCCGATGCGCGACAGGACCGCCATGAGGGCCGAGCGGCGCGAGGGCGGGGCGGGCGGTCCGCCGGCCGGGGACGGCGCGGCGGCGGCGTCCGGGGCGGAGGCGCCCGGGGCGGCGGCGCCGGAGGGCAGGGTGGAACCACCGGAGGGCGGGATGGAGCCGCCGGAGGGCAGGGCGGAACCGCTGGAGAGCAGGGCGGAGCCGCCGGGGGGCGGGACGGAGCCGCCGGAGGGAGGGGCGGAACCGCCGGAGGTTGAGATGGAGCCGCCGGTGGGTGAGACGGACATGCCGGGCGTGTCAGGGGCGGGCGGGGTGGCGTCGGCCGAAGGGGGGCTCATCGGCTTTCCTCCAGGAATGGGATGGGAGGCTCAGCCTCGCCGCGTCGGTATCTCCAGCACCGTGCGGAGCTGGTACCGGTCGGCACGGTAGGTCGAGACCCCGAACTCGACGCAGACGCCACCGGCGAAGGACCGGCGTTGGAGCAGCAGCACGGCGCCGCCTCGTGGCAGCTTGAGGAGGTCGGCGTCTCCGGGGTCGGCGACGCCTCCGTCGATGGTCAGTTCTCCCGCGTCCAGCACCACTCCGTGGCGCGTCTCCAGCAGCGCGTACAGCGACCGTCCCGACAGGTCGAACGACGCCAGGTCGGGCGCGAAGGACACCGGGATGTGCGCCCTCTCGATGCACAGCGGTTCCCCGTCCGCCGTGCGCAGCCGCTCGATGAAGTGCACGGCCGCGCCCGGCTGGATGCCGAGTTCGCGCGCCAGGTGGGCGCTGGCCCGGACCACCCGCCGGTCCAGGTCGCGCGACCCGGGCTCCATGCCCCGCGCGCGCATGTCGTCGCTGAACGAGGTGAGCCGCAGCGCCATCTCGATCTTCGGACGGGCCACGAAGGTGCCCTTGCCGGCGACGCGGTGCAGCCGCCCCTCGGAGACGAGATGGTCGACGGCCTGGCGTACAGTCATGCGTGACAGGCCGAAACGCTGGCAGAGCTCCCGTTCGGAGGGGATCGCCGCTCCGATGGTCAGCTCGTTGCCCTCGATGAGATCGAGGAGGATCTCGCGAAGCTGGAAGTACTTCGGCACAGGGCTGTCGGGGTCTATCTGGGCCACTGTTTTCCCTCCTCTCGATCTCCGTTGGGGTTTGAGTTAAGGTTTGTGCTGGTCTAGTCCGGACTAGACCACATGCCTGAAAAGAGTGTCAACGTACGGACCGGCGACGGATCGATAACGGCCCGATCTCGCCCTCCAGAGCCGAAGGACGGGCACCGATGACCACGATGATGCGCAGCGAGATAGCCGAGCAGCCGGCCGCGCTCAGAGCCACGCTCGACGCCCTGCTCCCGAGGGTCGGCGAGGTCGCGGCCCTGGCAGGGCAGACCCGGCAGCTCATCTTCATCGCCCGGGGCACCTCGGACAACGCCGCCGTCTACGGCCGTTACCTGATCGAGGCGCGCGCGGGGCGCATGTCCTCCCTCGCCGCGCCGTCCATCGCCACCACCTACAAGCGCAAGCTCGACCTCACCGGCGTGCTCGCGGTCGCGCTCTCCCAGTCGGGCAAGACCGAGGAGATCGTCGAGACCCTCGCCTGGGCCAGAGACTGCGGCGCGGGCACCGTCGCGATCACCAACGGCGGCGAGCACTCGCCGCTCGCCGAGACCGCCCACCTCGCGCTGTGCACCCAGGCGGGCGAAGAGAAGGCCGTCCCCGCCACCAAGACCTACACCACCCAGCTCGCCGCGCTGGCCGTGCTCGCCCTCGGCCTCGGAGCCGAGGTGGACGCCCGCGACCTCGACCGCGTCCCCGACGCCGTCGAGCAGTTGATCGCCGATCCCGGCGACGTCGACACCGTGGTCGAAGGGCTCGCCGAGGTGTCCGGCGTCGTGGTGTCGGGCCGCGGCATGGCGTTCTCCACCGCGCTGGAGACCGCGCTCAAGCTCAAGGAGGCCTGCTACCTGCACGCCATGGGCCTGTCGTACGCCGACCTGCTGCACGGCCCCATCGCGGTCGTGGACGAGCGGACGCCCGCGCTGCTGGTCGCCGCCGACGAGGGGCCCACGCTGCCCGGCACCGTCGCCCTCGCCCGGCGGGTCACCGGCGCCGGCGCGTCGGCGTACGGCGTCGGCGGCGGCGCCGAGCTGGCCGCGGCCTCCACGGCCTCGCTCAACGGCCCCGCGCTGCCCGAGTGGGTGGCCCCGATGGGCCTGATCGTCCCGGCGCAGATCCTGACCGAGGCCCTCGCCCGCCGCCGGGGCATCGA
This sequence comes from Sphaerisporangium dianthi, assembly GCF_042654065.1. Lineage (NCBI taxonomy): Bacteria > Bacillati > Actinomycetota > Actinomycetes > Streptosporangiales > Streptosporangiaceae > Sphaerisporangium > Sphaerisporangium dianthi. The sequence goes on from NZ_JBHSFP010000006.1 coordinate 319,890, forward strand.
CCCCGACTCTCCTCGCGGCCTGAACAAGGTGACGCAGACGGAATAGCGCCACTAGCTTTGCCTTCAGGTGCAACGAGGAGGACGGACATGGCGGCAGACGCCAACGCGATCATCGCCGGGCTCGGTGGCGTCGACAACATCATCGAGATAGAGCCGTGCATCACCCGCCTCCGCACCGAGGTGCGCGACGCCTCCAAGGTGGACCACGCCGCCCTGCGGGCGGCCGGCGCCCACGGCGTCATGGCGGCGGGCAACGTCGTCCAGGTCGTGGTGGGTCCCGACGCCGACACGATCGCCTCCGACATCGACGATCTCATCGAGTGAGCCTCGCGGCCGGCGGGAGTGCCATGACGACCGTTCTCGCCCCCGTGGCGGGGCATGTCGTGGGACTGGCCGCCGTGCCCGATCCGGTGTTCGCCGGCGGGCTGGTGGGGCCGGGCACGGCGATCGACCCGGCCAGGGAGGCCGCTGAGGCGCTCGCCCCGATCGGTGGGCGGGTGCTCAAGCTCCATCCGCACGCGTACGTGATCGCGGGCGAGGACGGGCGGGCGGTGCTCGTCCACCTGGGCATCGACACGGTGCTGCTCAAGGGCGAGGGGTTCCGGCTGCTCACCGGCGAGGGCGAGCGCGTGCGCGCGGGCGAGCCGGTCGTCGCCTGGGACCCGGCGGCGGTCGCGGCCGGCGGGATGTCCCCGGTCTGCCCGGTCGTCGCCCTGGACGCGCTTCCTGGCACGCTCACCGCGATCCTCGCCGCCGGCCCCGTGCGCGCGGGGGAGGAACTGTTCCGGTGGCGCTGAGCACCGGTCTGTGGCGGGATCAGGAGCCGCGCCAGGCGCGCGGGACGCGCGGCGGGGTGCTTGGCGGCGGCGGTCGCGAGCCCCCCGGGCGGCCGTGGGGAACGAAAGTAGGACCGGTTCGGGTGGGGCAGGAAGGCCCGCCTTGGCCGAGACTGGCAGGCGGAGACCGTCCATGGCCGGTGACCAGGTACGCTCGTGCCGCCTGCCACCGTCCGGAGGGCGGGTATGAACGTGCTGGGGCGGCGACATCCCTGCGTCACCTGTCCGTCGCCGAACCAGCCATGCCGGATCTGCCCGGTGTTAGCTGGCCGTTCCCGGAGATAGCACCTATCTCCGAATAACGTGCTAGCCGTACTGCTTGTCACCGGGTGGTCCGGACCGCCCCGGACGGATTGAAGGAGGAACCGTGGCCGAGCGCAAGGTCATCGTGGAGTCATCGGTGGGTCTGCACGCCCGCCCGGCGGCGACGTTCGTGCAGACCGCAGCCAAGGCCCCCATCGACATCACCGTGGGCAAGCCGGGCCGTCCGCCCGTCAGCGCCAAGAGCATCCTGTCCATCCTGGCGCTGGACGTCAGGAACGGCGAGGTCATCGTCATCCACGCCGACGGCGACGGCGCCGACCAGGTGCTCGACGAGCTGGCCGCGATCGTGTCGGTGCCCTGAGACCTGATGCGAGGCCCGAGGCCATGGAGAGGTTGACGGGGACCGGGGTCAGTCCCGGCGCGGGCTACGGACCGGCGTACCTCATGGGCGCCGCCGTTCCCGAGCCGCCGGCAGGGTCGCGGCACGGGGGCGACGTGGTGGCCGAGGTCGCACGCGTGGAGGCGGCCGTCGAGCGGGTGGCCGCCGAGCTGGAGGCCCGCGGCGAGGCCGCGGGCGGCGACGCGCAGGACGTCCTCGCCGCCCAGGCGATGATCGCGCGCGACCCCACGCTGTCCAGCGAGGTCGCCGACCTGGTCAACGCCGGCACCTCCGCCGAGCGGGCGGTGTACGAGGCGTTCATGCGGTACAACGACATCCTCGCGCAGATCGGCGGCTACCTCGGCGAACGCGTCGCCGACTTGGAGGACATCCGTGACCGGGTGATCGCCGAACTGGCCGGCCTGCCGGCGCGCGGCCTGCCCGAGAAGGGCGACAAACCGTACGTGCTGGTCGCCCGCGACCTCGCGCCCGCCGACACAGCGCTGCTGTCCAGGGACATCGTCGCGGCGTTCGTCACCGAGCAGGGCGGTCCCACGAGCCACACGGCGATCCTCGCCCGCGCCATGGGCGTGCCGGCCGTCGTCGCCTGCGCCGGTGCCACCTCGATCGTCAACGGCACCTCCGTCCTGGTCGACGGCGCCACCGGCACGGTCGGGCTGGTGCCCTCGCAGGAGGAGGTCGCGGCGACGATCGAGGCCGCGCGGTCGCGGGACACGGCGCTCACCTCGGCCACCGGCCCCGGCGTGACCGCCGACGGCCGCCCCGTGGCCCTGCTGGCCAACATCGGCGGGCCTCGCGACCTGGAGCTGGCCAAAGAGTACGGCGCCGAGGGAGTCGGGCTTTACCGCACGGAGTTCCTGTTCCTCGACCGCGACGTCGCGCCCTCGGAGGAGGAGCAGGAGGCGGCCTATCGCGAGGTCGTCTCCGCCTTCCCCGGGGGGCCTGTGGTGGTGCGCGTGCTGGACGCGGGTGCGGACAAGCCGCTGGGGTTCCTGCCGCCGACCGAGAACGAGCCCAACCCGGCTCTGGGCGCACGCGGCATCCGCATTATGCGGATATTTCCTGACGTCATGGCCGGGCAGCTGCGCGCGCTCGCCCGCGCCGCGGAAGGCTCGGAGGCCGACGTCCGGGCCATGGCCCCGATGGTGGCGACGCCCGAGGAGGCCGCCTGGTTCGTGGCGGCGTGCAGGGCCGCGGGCCTGCGCTCGGCAGGTGTCATGATCGAGGTCCCGGCCGCGGCGCTCCGCGCCGCCGACCTCGCCCCCGCCGTCGACTTCTTCTCCATCGGCACCAACGACCTCGCCCAGTACACCTTCGCGGCCGACCGCGAGGTCGGCGCGCTGGCCGCCTTCCAGGACCCCTGGCAGCCCGTCCTGCTCGACCTGGTGGCGATGACCGCCTCGGCGGGGGTCCCCTGCGGGGTCTGCGGCGAGGCGTGCGCAGATCCGGCGCTCGCGTGCGTGCTGGTCGGCCTCGGAATGAGCTCGCTGTCGATGGGCGCCCCCGCCCTTCCCTGGGTGCGCGCCGCGCTCGCCCGCCACACCTTCGCCCAGTGCCGCGCCGCCGCCGTCGCCGCCCGTGCTCAGAGCACCCCCGAGGCAGCGCGGGCCGCCGCCCGCACCCACCTCCCCGGCCTCTCCGCGCTGGGCCTCTGACCGCGTCTCCGCCGGTCCCCGTCGCCGAGCCCACCCGTACGCCCGGTGCTGATCGTGGTGCCGGCCGAGACCGGTCGCGGTGCCGGTGGAGGCCGGTCGCGGTGCCGGTGGAGGCCGGTGTCGCGGTGCCGGTGGAGGCGGGTGAGGCCGGTCACTCGATGTGCGCGTGTGCGCGTCGCATAGCCGTGCTCCTCGGATCGCCGTGACAGGAGTTATCCACAGAGCGGCGAACGTGCGCCCGGTGGCGCGGATACGGTTGGGGCATGGCCAGACCTTCCCCCGCATCGGTGCTTCTGCTGGTCGCGACGCTGACGGCCGGGTGCGCCGCCACATCGCCCACGACCGTCGAGGCGCCATCGCGCACGGGCGCGGCCCCGCCCGGCGTCACCGAGACCACCGGCGCCGGCCCGGCCTCGGCCTCCGCCGGGGCCGCATCCTCGCAGGCGTCCACCGGCGTGTCCTCCGATTCCGCGGTCGCCTCGCGGCTCGCCGCGATGAGCCTCGCCGACAAGGTCGGCCAGCTGTTCATGCCCGTCGTGTACGGCCCGCGCGCCGACGGCGCGCACGGCGAGAACCAGGCCAGGTTCGGCGTGGGCAGCCCCGCCGCGGTGGTCGGGAAATACCATCCGGGCGGCGTCATCCTGTTCCCGTGGGCGGGCAACGTCGGCGACGCCCGCCAGCTGGTCGCCTTCACCCGCGGTCTGCAGAAGGCCTCGAAGGTCCCGCTGCTCATCGGCGCCGACCAGGAGAACGGCGTGGTCTCGCGGCTCGGGTCCATCGTGACCGACGTGCCGGGCAGCATGGCGATCGGCGCCACGCGCGACCCTGCCACCGCCCGCGCGGCCGCCCGGGTGACCGGCGAAGAGCTCCGTGCCCTCGGCATCAACCTCGACTTCGCGCCGGTGGCCGATGTCAACGTCAACCCCGCGAATCCAGTGATCGGCGTTCGGTCCTACGGCTCTGATCCGAAGCGGGTCTCGGCCATGGTGGGGGCGGCCGTCGACGGCTTCCACGACGCCGGGGTGGGCAGCGCGGCCAAACACTTCCCGGGGCACGGCGACACCAAGGTCGACAGTCACAGCGGCCTGCCGGTCATCGGCCACACGCGTTCCCAATGGGAGAGGCTGGACGCTCCCCCCTTCAAAGAGGCCGTCCGCCGAGGCGTCGACATCGTGATGACCGCTCATGTCGTGATGCCCAAGCTCGACCCGACCGGCGATCCCGCGACCCTGTCCAAGCCCATCCTGACCGGGCTGCTGCGCGACAAGCTGGGCTTCGACGGCGTCGTGAGCACCGACGCCCTCGACATGCAGGGCGTCCGCGAGAGGTACGGCGACGCCGAGGTGGCCGTGCGCGCCGTCCTCGCGGGGGTCGACCTCCTGCTCATGCCACCGAATTTCCGCAAGGCCCACGACGCGGTGCTGAACGCCGTGAAGTCCGGACGCATCTCCCGCCGGCGGCTCGATGAGTCCGTCACACGGCTGCTCACGCTGAAGGCCGACCGCGGCATTCTCGACGCGCCGCCGGCCGACGCCGGTCAGGCGGCGAAGGCCGTGCGCTCGGGTGAGCACCGCACGATCGCCCAGGGCATCGCCGACCGCTCCGTCACCCCGGTCAAGGGCGCGAAGATTCTCCCGCTGAAGGGCCGCGTGCTGGTCACCGGGCCGGCGGGCCGGCGCCTCGCGGGCAGACTCGAGGGCGCGTCGGCCGCCGGCACGGGGGAGACGCCGACGGCGGCCCAGATCGCGAGCGCCCGGTCGGCCGCCGCCAAGGCCGACACGATCGTGGTCACCACCAAGGACGCCGGGCCCGCGCAGGCGCGCCTGGTCTCCGCGATGGACGCCACCGGCAAGAAGGTCGTCATCGTGTCGATGGGCGCTCCGTACGAGCTTGCGCGGTTGCGGGGATACGACGCGGCGCTCGCCGTCTACGCGGACGGCGACGCCTCCCTCCGCGCGGCCGCCAAGGCCCTGACCGGCGCCCTCACCCCCAAAGGCACCCTCCCCGTCCGCTTACCTGCTCGCTGACCCGGTCCCCTGACAGGGGCTGGGCTATGGGCGGGCGCAGCGCTCGGCTTACCCTGAAAGGCCCCGGCGGGACATGAGGAGCGAACATGGTGAAAGGTGTGCTGATCGACTGGGGCGGGGTGCTCACCACCAGCCTGCACGAGGCGATCGCCGAGTGGCTCGACGCCGACGGCATCGACGGCGAGCACTACCGCGAGCTCATGAGCGAGCTCGTCAGGCGTGCCTACGAGCAGGGCGCCGTCACCGGTGAGAATCCGATCCACGCGCTCGAACGAGGCGAGATCGACGTCGCGACGTTCGAGCGCGATCTGGCCGCCCGGCTGATCACTCTTCACGGCGTGCCGCTGGTCGCCGAGGGGCTGATCGACCGCATGTTCGCCGGTTTCCGGCCGGTGCAGCCGATGTACGAGATGCTGCGGGTCGCCCGCGCGGCGGGCCTGGCCACCTGCCTGGTCTCCAACTCCTGGGGGCACACCTACAGCAGGGACGGCTGGGAGCACTACTTCGACCAGATCGTCATCTCCGGCGAGGTCGGCATGCGCAAGCCCGAGCCGCGCATCTTCCACCACGCTCTCGGCCTGGTCGGCCTGCGGCCGCACGAATGCGTCTTCATCGACGACATCGAGGCCAACATCGTGGCCGCCCGCGCCCTGGGCATCGTCGGCCTGCACCACCGCGACACCGACACCACCATCACCGCCCTGGAAGCCCTCTGCGACCTCCCCCTCCGATGACGGCGAACAGGCCGCGCGCGAGCGCCCGCTCGCACCGGCCCACCCCGAAGGGGGGAAGGCGAGGCTGACGCGCTCGCGGGTCTCGGCGGCCGGCGTGGTGGCCGGCGCTGGCACCGCCGCGCTCACCGGCCACGTGACCTCGGCCTTCGACAAGACGCTTCCACGGTGACCGGGGCGGAGTCCGAGCTCTGCCGTCTCCGCACCGGATCCCCTCCGGCTGTTGAGCACGGAGCCCTGACGACAGGCGGCTCCGGCTTCACGGGCCGGGTGCGGCGGGGGAGTTCGCGATGGGAACGCCGGTGATGGTGTACGGTCCGTGAGGCGGTGGCCGGCGCACTCGTTCAGCTGATCGGCGCCGCTTTGACGCCGATGTCCGGCAATATCGTGATTGAGGAACAAACGCATGCGCGTGTACCTGCCGTGCACCCTTCCCTCGCTGGCCCGGGTGGTGAGTGCGGGCGAGGTCGGCCCGGCTCCCCTGACCGGATACGCGGTGACGCCCGCGCTGGTCGAGTGGTACGCCTCGGGTGACACCGAGGAACTCGAATATGTGGCCCTGACGGACGCGGCGAAGGCGTCCCTGCGGATGCTCGCGGCCGACCGCGCCGACGGGGTCGACGTCGCCGCCCGGCGGGTGGTCGTCGCCGCCGAGGTGCCCGATGACCTCGTCATCGCCGGTCTCGACATCGACGAGCGTTCCCGGGTGCGCATCCCGGCCGAGGTCCGGATGAAGCAGATCGCCTCGGTGCACGTGGACGACCCGCAGGCCGTCCCCGACATCGAGGCCGCCGTCGCCGCCGTGTTCTCGGCCGACGCGGGGGACGACGACGCGCGGTTCGTGGTCGACGGAGCCGAGGCCCACGAACTGCTGTGGTACGCCACCCAGGAGATCCCCGACGTCCTCGCGTGAAGCGCCGCACCGGCAGGCCCGCCGGCTGCGAGAGCATGCCCGGGGACGCGGGGCCGTCGGCGGCCTGAGGGCGTGGTCACGGACCGACCCCGGTGACCGTGCTCGCCCTCGTGGCGTGCTGCGCGGGCGTTGCCCCGGTGATCGTGCTCGTCCTTATGGCGTGCGGTACGGGCGTTGACCCGGTGACCGTGCTCGCCCTTATGGCGTGCGGCGCGGGGTTAATCCGGTGACGACGGCACGGAGCCGCATTAGGCTTGACGGCACCATGAAGCACATCATCTGGGACTGGAACGGAACTCTGTTCCACGACATAGACGCCGTCGTCGGGGCGACGAACGCCGTGTTCAAGCCCTACGGCCTGCCCGATATGGACGCCGAGGGGTTCCGCGCCGCCTACACCAGGCCGATCTGGGTGGCCTATGAGCGCATCCTCGGCCGGCCGCTGCACGAGGGAGAGTGGGAGCGGCTCGACCAGGCCTTCCACGACAACTATCACGACCTGATGGAGGCCTGCGCCCTGGCCGCGGACGCGCTCGACTGCCTGCACGAGTGGGCGGAGTCAGGGCGCACGCAGTCGCTGCTGTCCATGTGGGCTCACGACCGGCTGGTGCGCAAGGCCGCCGACCTGGGCATCGACCGCTACTTCGCCCGCATCGACGGCCTCTCCAACGGCGCGCCCGGCGGGAGCAAGGCCGAGCACATGGTGGCGCACATCGAGTCGCTGGACGTGAAGCCGTCCCACATCCTGGTGATCGGCGACAGCCTCGACGACGCGCACGCGGCGCAGCACGTCGGCGCCTCGGCGGTGCTGTACACCGGCGGCATGACCCGCCGGACCGACCTCGCGGCCTCCGGCTTCCCGGTCGTCGACACTCTTTCCGAGGCCTTCACCTTCGCCTCGTGACGCTCGCCCGGGCGTGACCCGGGGGTCCGCCGTCTCGGCCGCCGTCCTCTGGCCGGGCGCCTCGAAGCGCCCGGCCAGGGGGCGAAGCGGACATACGGCCAGTGAGGTGACGAGTTGGGCATCGTTCGGCGCTGGGAGGGCGCGATCGTCGTACCCTGAGCGCACTGGTATCGCGCGTTCGGAGGCCCCCCATTAACCGTCTCGTGCTATGGAACATCGACCTCACCCTGGTCGATGTGACGATCGTCACCCGCGACGCGTACGCCGATGCTTTCAAGCAGGTCACCGGGCGTCCACTGGTGAAGCTGGCGCCCGCGATGGGCCGTCCCGACTCTGAGATCATCTTCGAGACGCTGGCCATCAACGGCATCGTGACCGGCGACGAGCATCTGCCGCGGTTCATCGATGCCCTGGCGCACGCCTTCGCCGCCCGCCGCAGGAGCCTCGTCAAGGACGGGCGCGTCATGCCCGGGGCCAAGGACGCGCTCAAGGCGGTGGCCCGGCTCGGCGGCGTGGTCCAGTCCGTCCTGACCGGCACGATCAAGAGCAATGCCGCGCTCAAGCTGAACGCCTTCGGCCTGGACAAGTACGTCGACTTCGAGGTCGGAGGCTACGGCGAGGAGGTCTATCCCAAGGCGAGCCTTCTGCAGGTGTCCCAGGGCAGGGTCAAGCAGATGTACGGCTTCCGCTGCGACGGGTCCAACACCGTGCTGATCGGCGACTCGGCCAGAGACGTCCAGACGGCGCGCATCGCGGGAGCGTCGATGATCGCCGTCGCCTCCGGCCGCTCCACCCCGACCGAGCTGCACGAGGCCGGCGCGGACATCGTCCTCCCCGACCTGACCAACGCCTCCGAGGTCGTCAGCGCCGTCGCCAAGCTCACCACCCCGATGGACCGCAAGGCGGGGTGAGGCGTTCCCGGGCGCGAGGGCGAGGGTGGGCCCCCGTCGCAAGGGCGGGGAAGCCAGGACATGGAGCCTTGCCCGATGGAGCGCGAGGGCCGGTCAGCTCTCGGCGGCGAAGGTCAGGCCGTGGTCGGCGAGCGCCTGGCGAAGGCGGGCGACGGCCTTCGGGCCCATGCCGTGGAGCCGGGCGAGGTCGGCTTCGCTGACCTCGGCGAGCTGATCCAGGCGGGTGTACCCGGCGGCCGCGAGCGCTCGCTGCGCCGGCTTGCCCAGCCCCGCGGGCAGTTCCAGCTCCCCAGAGCCGTTCCGCTCGGATGCCATCGGTTCTCCTCCTCCGTGGTGCTCATGACAGGCGCATGAACGACGACGCGTACACCGTAGCCCCGCCGGGTCCGCAGGGTGGGCCGCTCGCTCGTCCATCCGGGAGCCGACTGGACGGACCCCGCGTCGCGGCAAGGCGGAGCGACTCCGTGCGTGTCTTCGCGGGCACCGCGTCCGGCGTCGAACGGAGGGGAGGTCGGTACGGGGTAGGAGGTGGGGATGATCGGCGCGGCCTACCTTTGTTGCTTATGAGTCACCATCGGCGGCCGGGAGGGGCGATCTTCGTCCGGGCCGCCGATCGGCCCGCTGCCTGCGGGCCGTGCCCCTCTCAAACCCTAAGGACTTCGATGCCTTACTCGACGGCCTCCGTCGCGACCGAGCGGCCTGGGCGGTACATCAAGCAACTGGTCTCGCACATGAGTCACAAAGCGACCACCGAGATCTCCGGTGACGGCAGGGCCGTCATCACGTTGAAACGCGGGCGGTGCGTGCTGACGCCGACCGGGCCGGCGATCGAGATGATCGCCACGGCGGCGGACGCCGAGTCGCTGAAGCACGTGGAGGAGGTGGTGACCAAGCACCTGCTGCGCTTCGCCACCCAGGAGGAACTGGCCGTCGACTGGTCGGCGCCGGTGGGCGCCGAGGAGATGCGCATCGTCGACCCGCTCATCGACGACTACCTGATCACGCAGTGCACCCCGGCCGACGAGGTGCTGCAGGAACTGGCCGTGAAGACGCGCGAGACGACCGGCGGCGCCTGGACCATGCAGATCTCGCAGGACGAGGGCGCGTTCCTCACCATGCTGGTGCGCATGGCCGGTGCTCGGCAGGCAGTCGAGGTCGGCGTGTTCACCGGGTACTCCTCCATCTGCATCGCCCGGGGGCTGGCCGACGGGGGGCGCCTTCTCGCCTGCGACGTCAGCGACGAGTGGACTTCGGTCGCCCGTTCGTACTGGGACCGCGCGGGCGTCGCCGACCGCATCGACCTGAAGATCGCGCCGGCGGTCGAGACGCTGCGCGCGCTGCCCGACGAGCCGTCCATCGACTTCGCGTTCATCGACGCCGACAAGGTGAACTACCCGGCCTACTACGAGGAGATCGTGCGGCGGCTGCGGCCCGGAGGACTGGTCGTCCTGGACAACGTGTTCCTCGGCGGGCGCGTCGTCGACCCGGCGTTCGAGGAGGAGCACCACCTGGCGATGCGGGCCCTGAACGACGCCATCGTCGCCGACGAGCGGGTCGAGTCGGTGATGCTGCCCGTGCGGGACGGCGTCACGGTCGCCCGCAGGCGCTGACCCCGGCGGCGACGGTGGGCGGCGCCCCTGGGCCTGGGCGCCGCCCACATGGTCACGCGGCATCTCGTCCGCCGAAGTGTGGTCGCCCGCCGGACCTGCGGGGAGGCGCTGTGTGGGCGGGCGGGATGGTGCCGGGTCGGAGGTGGGGGCAGGATGGGGCCATGGTTGAGGAAGGTGCGCTGCTCTGGGAGCCGTCCCCCGAGGTGATCGGCAATGCGAAGATCACCCGGTTCGCCGAATGGCTGGGGCGTCCCGAGCACGATTACGACGCTCTGTGGCGATGGTCGGTCGAGTCTCCCGAGGAGTTCTGGCCGGCGGTCTGGGACTATTTCTCGGTCGTCGGTGACCGTGGCGACGGGCCCGTCGTAAGTGGAACGATGCCGGGCGCGAAATGGTTCGGAGGAGCGGCGCTGAACTACGCCGCGAACGCCCTGCGTGGTGACTCCGGGCGCCTGGCCGTCATCGCCCGCGACGAGACCGGCGGGCGGCGCACGCTGACGTACGGGGAGCTTGCCGAGGAGGTCGCCCGCGTGCGGGCGGGGCTGGTGCGCCACGGCGTCACCCGGGGCGATCGCGTGGCGGCCTACCTGCCGAACACCCCTGAGGCGCTGGTCGCCTTCCTCGCCACCGCCAGCCTCGGCGCGATCTGGTCGTCTTGTTCGCCCGACTTCGGCGCCTCCAGCGTCGTCGACCGCTTCACACAGATCACGCCGAAGGTGCTGATCGCGGTCGACCGTTACCGGTACAACGGCCGCGAGTTCGACCGCTCGGACGTCGTCGCCGACATCGCCGCCCGGCTGCCCGGCCTGGCCGCGACCGTGGTCGTCGGCGCCGAGTCGTGGGAGGAGCTACGGTCGCGTCCGGCGCCGCTGGACTTCGAGCCGGTGCCGTTCGACCACCCCCTGTGGGTGGTGTACTCCTCCGGCACCACCGGGCTGCCCAAGCCGATCGTCCACGGGCACGGCGGCATCGTGCTGGAGCACCTGAAGGCGCTGAGCTTCCATCAGGACCTCGGCGAGCAGGACGTGTTCTTCTGGTACACCACCACCGGCTGGATGATGTGGAACTTCCTGGTCGGCGGGCTGCTGGTCGGCGCGACCGTGGTCCTGTACGACGGCAGCGCCGCGCATCCGCGGACCGACGCGCTGTGGCGGCTGGCCGCGGAGGAAGGCGTGACCTACTTCGGCACCGGCGCGCCGTACATCATCGCCTCCATGCGCGAGGGGGTGCGCCCGTCCGGCCTCGACCGGTTGCGCGGGGTCGGCTCGACGGGCTCGCCGCTGCCCCCCGAGGGCTTCGCGTGGTTGTACGAGGTGCTGCCCAAGGTGCAACTCGGGTCGTTCTCCGGCGGGACCGACGTGTGCACCGGCTTCGTGGGCGCGGTGCCGTTGCTGCCGATCAGGGCCGGGGTGATCTCCTGCCGCTGCCTGGGCGCGCTGGTCGAGTCCTTCGACCCCGACGGCAAACCGCTGATCGGCGAGGTCGGCGAGCTGGTGGTCACCCGGCCCATGCCCTCCATGCCGGTGATGTTCTGGAACGACCCGGACGGCACCCGGTACGAGGAGAGCTACTTCGCCGAGTACCCAGGGGTATGGCGGCACGGAGACTGGATCAAGATCCTGCCCGACGGCGGCTGCGTGATCTACGGGCGTTCGGACTCGACGCTCAACCGCGGCGGGGTCCGCATGGGCACCAGTGAGTTCTACCGCGTCGTCGAGCGCTTCCCCGCCGTCGCGGACAGCCTGGTCATCGACACCGGGCAGCTCGGGCAGGAGGGCAGGCTGCTGCTGTACGTGACGATGGCCGAGGGCGAGGCGCTGACCGATGCGCTGGTGAGGGAGCTGAAGAACGCGCTCAGGACCGAGCTGTCGCCGCGCCACGTGCCCAACGAGATCATCGAGGTGCCTGGCATCCCGCGCACGCTGAGCGGCAAGAAGCTGGAGGTGCCGGTACGCAAGATCCTGCTCGGCACGCCCGTGGAGAAGGCCGCCAACACCGGCGCCATGGCCAACCCGGAGGTCCTCAAGCACTTCGTCCCGTGAGGCCCGTCCCCCCGGAGGCCCGGCCGCCGCGTCCGGCGGCCGGGAGAGCGGAGAGGCCGCGAGCGGGGCGGCGGCCGGGACTACGAGGGTCCGCGAGCGGGGCGAGCGGGAGTGGGGCGGAGCCGCCGGGGGGATCGGCGGCCGGGAGCCGGGGTCGAGGCCGCCTGGCGGGGCGGCCTCGCCATGAGAGACGCGGGGAGAGGCCTACTGGTTCGTGGCGGTCTGGTCGTCGGCCTGCCCTTCGGCCGGCGTGCCGCAGGCGTAGTCCTTGGGCAGCTCAGGGGCGATCACGATGTCGCCGAGGTTGGTGCCCTCGGCGGCCCGGCGGATCGTGACCTGCTTCTCGCAGTCGTAGAAGGCGTAGACGCCGTCGGACTCGCCGAGGAGCAGCATCGACCGGCCGTCATAGAGCGGCTTGTCGTCGCCGTCCTTGAGCACGGCCCACTGGTCCTGGAAGCCCACGAAGTCCAGCAGATTGTTGCCCGCGAGGCCCGGCAGAGGATCGGACTTGCCGTACTGGTACACGTCCGCGGCCGCGAGGACCATCTGCCAGATGAGCAGCCACCCCAGGCCGATGCCGGTCAGGGCGCCCACGACCAGCCTCATTCCGGCGCGGCCGACCGGCTTGCGGCGCATCAGCCGGAACGGCACCAGGAACGTCAGCACGCCGAGTCCCACGGCGATGGGCACCATGGCCGCGGCCGTGACGTCGCCGAGGACGCTGAACACGCCCCAGTAGGTGGCGCCGCTCCACAGCGCGGCGATCGTCGCGGCCACCCAGGGGTGCTCCCGGAAGAAACCCACCAGCCGTGACAGCCCACCGAAGGTCAACTTGTCGAGCACCCAGTACAAGGCGACCAAGAGCCCGAGCGTGGGCAGGGCGATGAGCAGCAGCAGGATCAGGGTGCCGGAGAGCCGGCCGAACAGGACGGCCTGGTCGATGCCCGCCTGCTGCGGCGTGATGCCGAAGAGGTTGTAAATCGCCTCGATGCCGAGGTAGAGCACCGCGTAGAGCCCGACGCCGATCGGCAGGACCACTGAGGCGATCCGTTCGAGCAGGGCCATGGCGCTCGGCTTCTCGTCGTCCGCTCCAGAGGGGGCCGGGGCGTTGGCGCTGGTATTCGTCCCATTAGAGGTATGTTCTACAGGAACCTGCTGATTGATCACGGCGTATGAGCGTAGCGGCGCTACTGAGCGGTAATAGACTTTTAAACATTTCGGTCACCGCCGGAATACGGCCGGTTCAGGTGGCGAACACCTGCGCGTCATCGGCGAACGCCTTGAACTCAAGGGCGTTGCCGGCGGGGTCGAGCAGGAACATCGTCCACTGCTCTCCCGGCTCTCCGGCGAAGCGCAGGTAGGGCTCGATCACGAAGCGGGCCCCCGCGGCCCGGAAGCGCTCGGCCAGCCGGTGGAACTCCGGAGTGGCGAGGATCAGGCCGAAGTGCGGGACGGGCACGTCGTGCCCGTCCACCGGGTTGTGCGCCGTGGCAGGGGGACGCGGGGCGAGATGCGTGACGAACTGGTGCCCGAGCAGGTTCCAGTCGATCCAGCGCTCGGAGCTGCGCCCCTGCTCGCAGCCGAGCACCTCGCCGTAGAAGACCCGGGCGGCCGCGAGGTCGTCGACCGGGACGGCCAGGTGGAAGCGGGGGATGGACGGGGCGGGCGAAGCCATGCGGATCTCCTCGTGGTCCGTGCGGGTCACAAGGTCAGTATGGACACACCGGGACGAACGGGCCGCCCGGGGGAGTCGGGATCGTTCATCCCCAGACCGCTCGCGGACGTCTCATCACCCCAGGAACCAGACGGCCCGGACGGTCCGGCCATTCCGGGACGGCCCGGGCGGTGGGGCAGGGGCAGCCGGGGCAGCCGGGCGGCCCAGGGAGCAGGGGCGCCCCGGGAGCCGGGGCAGGTCGGCCAGGTTCTTTCGGGGGGTCAGATCGCCTGGGGGAAGCGGAAGAGGCGGGCGGGGTCGTAGGTGGCCTTGGCCTTGGCCAGGCGCGTGGCGTTGGCACCGTAGTAGGCCTGACGCCAGCCGCTCAGCGCAGGGTCGATGTAGTTGACATACGCATGGTCGCCGAAGTGGGGTGCCATCGCGCCGTGCGCGCCGCGCAGCCAGGCCGCCGCGCCTGCCATGTGCGCGTAGTACTGCACGCTGAACAGCGCCGCGCGGTGCGGGAAGGCGGTGGCGCCGGGCTTGACCCGCCCGACCGCCCCGCCGAGGGCGTCCAGCAGCACGGCGTGCCTTCCGGGGCGCGCCACCCGGTCGACCAGGGTGCCGACGCCGGACGCCGACAGGGGTCGGTAGGCCATGTGCGACTTGGCGCCGAACGCGTCGCGCGGGAAGCGGCCGTCGGCCGTCCGCCCCGGCAGGTTCCCCGGCCGGTGGCACTGGGAGACGGTGCGGGAGGAGCAGCCCGCCTCGATCATCATGGCGTGCTGGTAGGAGGTCCGGGTGAGGTACCGGCTGGACGGCTCGGACCCGATCTTGGCGATCAGCGGTTCGAGCAGCCGTTCGCACTCGGCTCGCGGGCCGACGTAGACCCCGCCGATCTGCAGGTCCAGCGAGGGGTCCTGGGACAGGTGGAGGTTGCTCCACAGCGCGTCGGGCGCGAACGGCGCCCACGCCTGCCAGGCCGCGACCGCCTTGCGCGCCCGCGACCAGGGCCAGTGCAGGAAGAACAGGGTGAGGTCCTGCGCGTGGTGGGTGCGGAAGGTGAACGACACCGCGACGCCGAAGTTGCCGCCTCCGCCGCCGCGCGAGGCCCAGTACAGCTCGGGGTCGTGGCGGGCGTCGCAGGTGCGCACCCGCCCGTCGGCCGTGACGATCTGCAGTGACTCCAGCACGTCGCAGGTGAGGCCGTACTTTCTCGCGACGACGCCGATGCCGCCGCCGAGTGTCAGGCCCGCGACGCCCACGGTGGGGCACGAGCCCGCCGGAATGCTGACGCCGCGCGCGGCCAGTCGGTCGTAGACGTCGACGAGCTGCGCGCCCGCGCCCACGACGGCGCGGCCGGAGGAGGCCCGGACGGTGTTCATGCGCGAGACGTCGATCACCAGTCCGGTGCCGGTGGACCATCCCGCGTAGCTGTGGCCGCCCGACCGCGAGGTCACCGGCACGCCGAGCCGCCGCGCGAAGGCCAGGCACTCGGCCACGTCGGAGGGGTTGGCGCAGTAGGCCACGCCGCTCGGCCGGATGCCGTCGAAGGAGGGGTTGTACAGGCGGCGCGCCGCGTCGTAGGAGGCGTCGCCGGGACGGACCAGCCGGCCCGCGAGACCTCTGCCGAGAGAGGACCAGTCGGAGGGGGACGGAGCGCCGCGCGCGCCGGTGCGCGCCACGGTGCCCGTAGCGGACGCGGCGGACGGCGCCGACCCCGCGGCCGCCGGCCCCGTGCCGGAGGACGCCGTGCCTGGGGACGCGGGGCCCGAGCCGACCGGCCTGCCGGTCGCGGCGGCCGTCGTGGCCCGCGCCGCGACTCCGGACGGGGCGCAGGCGGTGGCCGCGGCCGCCGCGGCGACGGCGGAGGCCCGGAGGAAGGTCCGCCGGTCGAGCGCGGGATGCATGATCACTCATCTTTCGGAACGGGCGACAGTGGCGAAGGTAACGCCTGTCCTATGAGACGTCCCCGAAAGGGTCATGGTTTATCACGGATCGGTCACGGCGCACGTGGTGGCCGTGGAAGACTCGCACTGACAGGGGAATTGCGCACGATATCGCACAAGTTGACGTTTCAGGTGTGATGGGCTGATATCGGGTACGGCGGGATGGAACTGGTCAACGGCGATCGAGCTCCGGCCCGCCCGTGGAGGTGTCGCGCATCCGGGTGCGTGGCATGCCCCTGACGTGACCCCCGCCCCGGACCAGACCGACGCGTACAAGGCGAACACTCACAAAGGAGTGAGAAGCGACATGCCGCTCGAAGAGGCAAAGGATCAGCTGCTCCGGTCCGCTGCTGAACTGTGTGCTGGTACCCCGGAGGCCGACCACCTTGACGGTGAGAGCATCCTGGCGTTCCTCCGGCTCTACTATCGGCATGTCGCGCCCGAGGACGTGATCGACCGCGACCCCGCCCAGGCCGGCGCCGTCGCGCTGGGCCATCGGATGTTCGCCTCGCACCGCCCGCAGGGACGGGCGCTCGTGCGCGTCTACGCGCCCGAGCCGCAGGACAAGGGCCAGGCGGGCGGCGCGGTCGTCGAGGTCACCACCGACGACATGCCCTACCTGGTCGACTCGGTCACCATGGAGCTCGAGCGCCACGGCATCGGCAGCCAGCTCGTCGTGCACCCGCAGATCAAGGTGCGCCGCGACATGACCGGCCGCATGCTCGGCGCCGACGACGCCGACCTGACCGGGCAGTTCCTCGTCGAGTCGTGGATGCACATCGAGCTCGACCGCCGGCCCGCCCCCGAGGTGCTCGCCGAGATCGAGGGCGACCTGCAGCGGATCCTGCAGGACGTCCGCTCCGCCGTCGAGGACTCGGCCAAGATGCGGGCCCTGGCGCTGAGCATCGCCGCCGACCTCGAGTCCGCGCCGCCCGCGCTCCCGCGGGGCGACGTCGCCGACAGCGTCGAGCTGCTCCGCTGGCTGGCCGACGGCCACTTCAACTTCCTCGGCTACCGCGAGTACCGCCTGGAGCAGGCGCCGGACGGCGACGGGCTGCGCGCCTTCCCCGGCACGGGCCTCGGCATCCTGCGGGCCGACAAGGCCGGCTCGGCCAGCTTCGCCGCCATGTCGCCCGAACTGCGCGCGAAGGCCCGCGAGAAACAGCTTCTCGTGGTGACCAAGGCCAACAGCCGCGCGACCGTGCACCGTCCGGCCTACCTGGACTACATCGGCGTCAAGGTCTTCTCCCCCGAGGGCGAGGTCGTGGGCGAGCGCCGCTTCCTCGGCCTGTTCTCCCACGTCGCCTACAGCGAGTCCATCGCGCACATCCCGGTGCTGCGCCGCCGCCTCGCCGAGGTGCTCGACCAGGCGGGCCTGCCCGCGGACAGCCATGACGGCCAGGATCTCATCGAGATCCTGGAGACCTACCCGCGCGCCGAGCTGTTCCAGGTGCACGCCGACGAACTCGCGCCGATGGCGCTCGAGGTGCTGCGGCTGCGCGAGCGCAAGCGCGTCAAGCTCTTCCTGCGCGCCGACGACTACAACCGCTACATCTCCTGCCTGATCTACCTGCCCCGTGACCGGTACAACACCGACGTGCGCGTCCACATGCAGGAGATCCTGCTGGAGGCGCTCGACGGCGCGACCCTCGACTACAGCACGATGCTCGGCGAGTCGCCCCTGGCCCGCCTGCACATCGTCGTGCGCGGCGAGCGCGGCAAGGCCCTCGGCAGGCGCGAGGTCGACGTGCCGGCGCTGGAGGCGCGCATCGCGGCCACCACCCGCACCTGGGAGGACGACCTCCTCGACGCGATCGCGCTGATCCCCGACGAGCAGGTCGCGCGGCTCCCGTCCGGGCGGGCGGGGACCACGCTGTCCAGCAGGTACGCGGAGGCGTTCCCGGAGGGCTACAAGGCCGACTTCGACCCCGGCACGGCCGTCGCCGACCTGTGCACCCTGGATCGCCTCGCCGGCGCTCCCGGCGAGGTCGCCATGAACCTGTACCGGCCCAAGGACCGCGTCCAGTGCGAGTGGCGGTTCAAGCTCTTCCGCATCGGCGCGCCCGTCTCGCTGTCGGACGTGCTCCCGCTGCTGTCGCGGATGGGCGTCGAGGTGGTGGACGAACGGCCGTACCAGATCGGCAGCCCGGGCGAGCAGCCCGCCTGGATCTACGACTTCGGCCTGCGCTGCCCGTCCACGGTGACGATCGGCGACGAGGACTTCAAGCGGCTGTTCGAGGACGCCGCCGGGGCGCTGTGGCGTGGCGAGATCGAGAGCGACGGGTTCAACGGGCTGGTCATCGCCGCGGGCCTGACCTGGGAGCAGGCGCTGTTCCTGCGCGTGTACGCCAAATACCTGCGCCAGGCCGGCACCGCCTTCAGCCAGCGCTATATCGAGAAGGTGCTGCTCGGCAACATCCGGCTGGCCAAGCTGCTCGTGCGGCTGTTCGAGGCCCGGCTGGACCCGCGCCGCGCCGACGACGTGCGCGAGGACATCGCCGACGCGCTGCACGAGGAGATCCTCGCGGCCCTGGACGAGGTGGCCTCGCTGGACGAGGACCGCATCCTGCGGGCCTACCTGGAGATGATCTGCGCGACGCTGCGCACCAATGCCTTCCAGCGGGCGGACGGCGGGCGCAAGCCCTACATCTCGCTGAAGTTCGACTCCTCGGTGATCAGCGTGCTGCCGCTGCCCCGCCCCAAGTACGAGATCTTCGTGTACTCGCCGCGGGTGGAGGGCGTCCACCTGCGCTTCGGGAAGGTGGCGCGGGGCGGCCTGCGGTGGTCCGACCGCATGGAGGACTTCCGCACCGAGGTGCTCGGCCTGGTCAAGGCCCAGATGGTGAAGAACACCGTCATCGTGCCCACCGGCTCCAAGGGCGGCTTCGTCGTCAAGCGGCCGCCGGCCGGCGGGGGCCGTGACGAGGTGCTGGCCGAGGGCGTGGCCTGCTACCGGCAGTTCATCTGCGGCCTGCTGGACATCACCGACAACCTCGTCGACAACCAGGTGGTCCCGCCGCACGGCGTCATCAGGCACGACGGCGACGACACCTACCTGGTCGTCGCGGCGGACAAGGGAACCGCCACCTTCTCCGACATCGCCAACAGCGTCGCCAAGGAGTACGGCTTCTGGCTCGGCGACGCGTTCGCCTCCGGCGGTTCGGTCGGATACGACCACAAGGCCATGGGCATCACCGCGCGCGGCGCCTGGGAGTCGGTCGCCTACCACTTCCGCTCGATGGGCGTCGACGTCCAGAGCACCGACTTCACGGTGGCGGGCGTCGGCGACATGTCCGGCGACGTGTTCGGCAACGGCATGCTGCTGTCCCGGCACATCAGGCTGGTCGCGGCCTTCGACCACCGGCACATCTTCGTCGACCCCTCGCCCGACGCGGGGAAGGGCTTCGCGGAACGGTCACGCCTGTTCGAGCTGCCGCGCAGCTCGTGGGCCGACTACGACACCGAGGCCATCTCGGCCGGCGGCGGCGTCTGGCCGCGCACGGCCAAGTCGGTGCCGGTGTCCCCGCAGATGCGCGCCGCCCTCGGCATCCGCGAGGGCGTGGCGGCGATGACGCCGAGCGACCTGATCAGCGCCATCCTCAGGGCCCCGGTGGACCTGCTGTGGAACGGCGGCATCGGCACCTACGTCAAGTCCTCCGCCGAGAGCCACGCCGACGTGGGCGACAAGGCCAACGACGCGCTGCGGGTCAACGCCTCCGACCTGCGCTGCAAGGTGGTCGGCGAGGGCGGCAACCTCGGGCTCACCCAGCTCGCCCGCATCGAGTTCGCGCTCAACGGCGGTTACGTCAACACCGACTTCATCGACAACTCGGCCGGCGTGGACACCTCCGACCACGAGGTCAACATCAAGGTCCTCCTGGACCGGCTGGTGCGCGACGGCGAGCTGAACGAGTCCGACCGCGACCAGCTCTTCCTGGACATGACCGACGAGGTCGCCGGCCTGGTGCTGCGCGACAACAAGGCGCAGAACATCGTCCTTTCCGCCGCCCGCTCGCAGGCGCCGGAGATGCTGCACATCCACGCCCGCTACCTGCGCAAGCTGGAACGCGACGGTCTGATCAACCGGGAGCTCGAGGCCCTGCCCTCGGACAAGACGCTGGCCGAGCGGCGCCAGGCCCACCTCGGGCTGACCGCGCCGGAGTTCTCGGTGCTGCTGGCCTACACCAAGCTGGTGGCCGACCACGAGCTGCTCGCCTCCGACCTGCCCGACGACCCCTACCTGACCTCATGGCTGGTGTCGTACTTCCCCTCGGCGCTGCGCGAGCGCTTCCGCGCCGCGATGGACGCCCACCCGCTGCGCCGCGAGATCATCACCACCTGTGTGGTGAACGACCTGGTCAACGCCAGCGGCACGACGTTCATGTTCCGCTTCGGCGAGGAGACCGGCGCCTCCACCCCCGACATCGCCCGGGCCTACCTGGTGTCGCGGGAGGTCTTCGAGCTGCCGGGCTTCTGGCGGGCGGTGGAGTCCCTGGACAACAAGGTCGACACCGCGACCCAGCTCGCCATGCTCCTTGAGGGCCGCAAGCTCGCCGAGCGCGGCGCGCGGTGGCTGCTCGGCAACCGCCGTCCGCCGCTCGACCTGGCCGGCGCGACGCGGTTCTTCGTGGAGGGCGCCAACGGGCTGCTGCCCCACCTGCCCAAGATGCTCGCCGGCCCCGACCTCGCGGCCTTCGAGGAGCGCCGCGACGGCTACCTGGCCCGGGGCGTGCCGGCCGACCTGGCCGAGCGCGCGGCGGTGATGGTGCCGGCGTACTCGACGTTCGACCTGGTGGAGATCTCCTCGTTCACCGGCCGCCCGGTGAACGACGTCGCGGAGGTCTACTTCGACCTGGCCGAGCGGCTCCAGCTCGCCCGGCTGCGCGAGCGGGTCATCGCCCTTCCCCGCGACAACCGGTGGAACTCGATGGCCAGGGCCGCGCTGCGCGACGACCTGTACGCCGCGCACGCCACGCTGACCAGGGATGTGCTCGTGCACAGCGAGCCGGGGCTGTCCCCCGAGGAGCGCCTCGGCCGCTGGTCCGAGGTCAACTCGGCCGCCGTCGCGCGGGCGCGCCAGACGCTGTCGGAGATCTGGGAGAGCGACCACTTCGACCTGGCCACGCTCTCGGTCGCGCTCAGGGCCATCCGCACCCTGGTGGCGACCAGCAACCTTCCCCACGCCGGACGCTGAGGGAACCCGGCCGCGCGAACGGCGCGGCCGGGACCCGGGTCGGCCGGGACCCCGCTCGGCCGGGGGCCGGGCGACATGAGGGTCGCCGGCCGGCGACCCGAGCGTCACTTGGGGGGGAAGATGAACGGGGCGGTGACGCTCGTGGCGGCGCCGTCGAAGCCGACGATCGTGGCCGGCTGGCCGGCGCCCCTGCGGGCCACGTGGCCGACGTACTGCTGGGTCTCGACCATGCGCAGTGTGGTGGGCACCAGGACCCTGCCGACGGTCCACCGGACGGCCTTCGGGACCGGCACCAGGCCCGCGGCACGGGAGACCTTGGCCTGGCGGAGCGTCGTGCGCGTCAGGGAGTAGAGGATGGCCGCCCCGCCGTCGGTCGTGCGCAGCGCGTAGATCGGGAAGGCCGTGGCGGCGAACAGCGAGTCGTACAGGAAGCCGCGCGACTTGTACTCGGGCTGGAGCTTCTCGACCTCGTCGAAGTAGCCGGTGGTCAGCGGCCCCGGCGCGATCAGGCTCGCCGCGTACCCCTTGGGGCCCTCCTCGGCGATGGTCGCGTGCAGCGGCGCCATCAGGTGCGGGCTGATCGCGACCGAGTCGTCCCGCGTGGCCAGCGGCGTCGCGTACCCCTCGTCGTCCAGCGCGACGGCGGGCGGCTCGGCGCGCGGCTCGAGCAGCGAGGCGAAGCTGAGCTGCCAGTCGGAGGTCTTGTACTGCTTCATGAAGGCCAGCACCGCCGTGCGGCTCTTGCCCTTGGAATCCTCGCGCCGGACGACCGCCGCGAACCAGTAGGGATAGCGGTCGGGCCGCAGGCGCGGCACCAGCAGCGCCGGCCTGTCCCAGCGGTAGCGGGAAGGCCGCAGACCGGTCGACTCGAACGCCACCACGGTGAGCGGCCGCTGCGCGTCCCGTGACTGCTCGACGGCGTAGGACTCGGCGCCGCCCGCGCGGGCGACGTCGTCGGCCGCGAGGATCTCGCGCAGCACCGTGCCGGCCTCGGTGAGCGTCACCGCCGGCTCCTCGCGCGCGGCGGAGGGGCCGGGCGTGGCGGAGGCGCTGGTGACCGGGGACGCCGGGACCGCGCCGCGACTGATCCGCGCGGGCGGCGCCGTACAGGCGAGCAACGCGCAGGCCAGCGAAGACAGCGCGAGGGCCGCACGCATGGTCCTGGTCACGCTCGCCTCCCGATGAGTCCCCCCGCAGAACGCCCATGCTAGCCACGCGCGAGGTGGCTCCGGCTTCGCGTACTCTTGGCAGATGTGGCAGCCATCGATCCCGCAGAAGAGATCAGCGAGCTTACCGGCACTCTGAAGGGCATTCAGGATGTGCTGGATCTCGACGTCATGCGCAAGCAGATCGCCGAGTTGGAGGAGCAGGCTGCCGCGCCCGACCTGTGGAACGACCCTGAGCAGGCGCAGAAGGTCACCAGCAAGCTCTCCCACATGCAGGGCGAGCTCAACCGCGTCGAGAACCTGATCCGGCGGCTGGACGACATCTCCGTCCTGTACGAGCTGGCAGAGGCCGAGGACGACGCCGACACGCGCGAAGAGGCCGGCCGCGAGCTGTCCTCCCTGCGCTCCGACGTCAACGCCCTCGAGGTGCGCACCCTGCTCGCGGGTCCGTACGACGCCCGCGAGGCGCTCGTGACGATCAACTCGCAGGCCGGCGGCGTGGACGCGGCCGACTGGGCCCAGATGCTCCTGCGCATGTACCTCCGGTGGGCCGAGCGCAAGGGTCACTCCACCGAGATCTACGACACCTCCTACGCCGAAGAGGCGGGCATCAAGTCCGCGACCTTCGTGGTCAAGGCGCCCTACGCCTACGGGACGCTGCGGGGCGAGCACGGCACCCACCGGCTGGTCCGCATCAGCCCGTTCGACAACCAGGGCCGCCGCCAGACCTCGTTCGCGGGCGTCGACGTGGTGCCGGTCGTCGAGCAGACCGACCACATCGACATCAACGAGGACGATCTGCGCATCGACGTCTACCGTTCCTCCGGCCCCGGCGGCCAGGGCGTCAACACCACCGACTCCGCGGTGCGCATCACCCACCTGCCGACGGGCATCGTGGTCTCCTGCCAGAACGAGCGCTCCCAGCTGCAGAACCGCGCCTCGGCGATGACGGTGCTGCAGGCCAAGCTGCTCGAGCGCAAGCGGCAGGAGGAGGCCGCGAAGATGTCCGAGCTGCGCGGCGAGTCGACGACCTCGTGGGGCACGCAGATCCGCAACTACGTCCTGCACCCCTACCAGATCGTGAAGGACCTGCGCACGTCGGTCGAGGCGGGCAACCCGACCTCGGTGCTCGACGGCGACCTCGACGAGTTCATCGAGGGCGAGATCCGCTGGATGCGCCGTCAGGAGGCCGGCGGCGCGGCAAGCTGATCACCGCGAGCCGAACCGGGGCGCCGCCACAGTGCCGCCCCTGAATTCTGCCTGCCACCCTTAGGCCGCCGTCCGCCGGGCGGCCGTGTGGCGTCCTGCAGGACGCGCGCCACCCTCAGAGGGGGCCGGGCGCCGCCGGGCCTCCGGCCGGCACCCTTGGCACGAGTGCCGCCGCGCGGCCGATTCAGGCCGCCCGAAGCCGCCCGCACGCGGGGTGGATCAGGCGCCGTACAGGTGATTCAGCGCCAGCGTGCAGGCGAGCACGATGAGCAGCACGATCGCGATGAGCATGGGCGACAGCCCGCCCAGCCCATGGTGGTGGACCCTGGCCCTGCCGGCCCGGCAGGCCGAGCAGCGACCCTCGACCACCGGGCCGGCGCAGTTGGCGCAGATGAGATGTTCGCAGCTCACGGGATATCTCCCTCTCCACGGTGATCGCTTTACCACCCTGTTAGCGAGTGTGGAATCGTTTTGTTTCCGTTATGGACGTTCCATGCCAGTGTTACCCCTAGACTGAGCCTCGGCCAACCGGAACGTCGATCGTCGGTAAAGAGCGGCGCCCCCCGGCCGGCGAGCAAGGCGATGTGGCTCACGCGGCCACCTCCGCGACCGTCCTAACCCCTAGACTGGCATGCCGTGATGCGCCTGTGATCCATTTCGATAATGTCACCAAGGTCTACGTTAACCAGAACCGCCCCGCCCTCGACCACGTCAGCGTGGATGTCGACAAGGGCGAGTTCGTGTTCCTGGTCGGTCCTTCGGGGTCGGGGAAGTCGACCTTTCTCCGGCTGGTCCTGAAGGAAGAGCGCCCCAACTCGGGCGCGATCCATGTCGCCGGTAAGGATCTGGCGCGCCTGTCGAACTTCAAGGTGCCGCACCTGCGCCGCCGCATCGGCTGTGTGTTCCAGGACTTCCGGCTGCTGCCCAACAAGAACGTCTACGAGAACGTGGCGTTCGCGCTGGAGGTCATCGGCAAGCCCCGGCGGTTCATCCGCAAGGTGGTGCCCGAGGTGGTCGAGCTGGTCGGCCTCGAGGGCAAGGCCCACCGCATGCCCGACGAGCTGTCCGGTGGCGAGCAGCAGCGGGTCGCGATGGCCCGCGCGTTCGTCAACCGCCCGATGATCCTTCTCGCGGACGAGCCCACGGGGAACATCGACCCGGCCACCAGCATCGGGATCATGAAGGTGCTCGACCGGATCAACCGGACCGGCACCACTGTCGTCATGGCCACCCATGACGCCGCAATCGTCGACTCCATGCGCAAGCGCGTGGTCGAGCTGGAGGACGGCAAGATCGTCCGAGATCAGTCGCGCGGCGTCTACGGCCAGGCGTACTGATCACCAAGCGAGAGAGCGACAGGGGACACCCAAAGCATGCGGGCAAACTTCATCTTCTCTGAGGTCTGGATCGGCCTTCGCCGCAACCTCACGATGACCATCGCCGTCGTCGTGACCGTCGCCATAGGCATGGCCCTGCTCGGCATTGGGCTCATGATCAACGCGCAGGTCGGCAGCATGAGCAGCTACTGGTCCGACAAGGTCCAGCTTTCGGCGTTCCTGTGCATGAAGAACAGCCCCTTCGACGCCTGCAAGGGCCGCGGCGCGGTCACCGCCCAGGAGAAGGTCGCGCTGCAGAAGCAGATCGAGAGCATGCCGCAGGTCGAGGCGGTCAAGTTCGAGAACCAGGAGAAGGCCTACGAGAACTTCAAGGCCGCCTACAGCAGCAACAGCGTCTTCCTGAGCGCCGTCAAGGTCGAGGACATGCCCGAGTCGTTCCGGGTCAAGCTCAAGAACCCCGACGACTACAAGGCCGTCTTCGACGCGCTGAGCGGGGCGACCGGCGTCGCCAACGTGGTGAACGACCAGCAACTGCTCGACAGGTTCTTCGGGCTGATGAACAGGCTCCGCGGCGCGGCGCTCGTGGTGGCGCTGATCCAGGTGTTCGCCGCCATCCTGCTGATCGGCAACACGGTGCGGCTGTCGGCGTACAACCGCAGGCGCGAGACCGGCATCATGCGCCTGGTCGGAGCCTCCAACCTGTACATCCAGCTGCCGTTCGTCATGGAGGGCACCATCGCCGGCCTGGTCGGCGGGGTGATCTCGGCGGTCCTGCTGATGTTCGCCAAGATAGTGATCTTCGACAGCATGCAGAAGTTCTTCGTGCTGTCGACGCAGCTAACCTGGAGCGACGTCGCACAGGTGATCACCCTCACGACCGTGGTCGGCGTGGTCATCTGTATTCTCGCCTCGTTCGTGACGCTCCGCCGATACCTGCGGGTGTGACGCACCCCGGTAGGCTCGCTGCTATGCCACGTGAGACCGGGCGGAAGCTCATCGCCCAGAACAAGCGTGCCCGGCACGACTACCTCATCGAGGACACCTACGAGGCCGGGCTCGTCCTGACGGGCACGGAGGTGAAATCCCTCCGTGCCGGCCGGGCGAGCCTCTCGGACGGGTACGGCCAGGTGAAGGACGACGAGGTGTGGCTGATGAACATCCACATCCCCGAGTACCACATGGGCACGTGGACCAACCACGCCGCGCGGCGCCCCCGCAAGCTCCTGCTCCACCGCAAGGAGATCGGGAAGATCGTCGGCAAGACCAAAGAGTCGGGCCTGACGCTGGTCCCCCTCGCGCTGTACTTCAAAGACGGCAAGGCCAAGGTCGAGATCGGCATCGCCCGCGGAAAGAAGACCTGGGACAAGCGGCACGACCTCGCCGAGAAGCAGGCGACCAGGGAGATGGCCCGCGCTCTCCGTCACCGCAACCGATGAGGTCCGAGCAGCCGTGGTGCTACCCGTGCGTCTGAGAAGAGCCCTGTCGGCGGGGCTGTCGCTGGCCGTGGCCGCGCCCATGCTGATGGCCTGCTCCGAGCCCTCGCCGCATGAGGCGGTCAGCCAGTTCCTGGTCGGCTGGCAGTCCGGCGACTACGCCGCCGCGGCCGAGCGCGCCGACGGCGACCCCAAGCTCGTGCGCAAGGCCCTGGAGGACACCGGGCTCCAGCTCGACGCCGCGTCCATCCGCTTCTCGCTCAAGGGCCTGACCACCGAAGGCGACAACGCCGACGCGAAGTTCCACGTCCAGATCGACCTCGGCGACAACAACCCGATCTGGCAGTACGACAACCACCTGCCGCTGCACGTGGTCGACGGCAGGTGGAAGGTCCGCTGGTCGCCGGGCGTCATCCACCCGCTGCTGCGCGAAGGGCAGCGCTTCGCGGTCAAGGTGTCCGGCGGAGGCCGGCAGCCGATCCGCCAGCCCATCGAAGACCGCAACGGCGACCCGCTCCAGAAGGACGCCACGCTGTACCTCGCCGGCGTCTACCCCGACCGGGTGAAGGACCCCGTGGGCGTGTGCGAGCGGCTGTACCAGCTCACCGGCTTCGCCCAGGACCGCCTGCTCTCCCGCATCCGGTCGGCGCCGCCGCAGGAGTTCGTGCCGCTGGTGACCTTCGGCGCCAAGAAGTACGCCCAGCTGCTCGACCGGCTGGAGGAGATCGGCCCCGACCTGGTCATCGAGAAGCAGGCCCAGCCGGTCGCGCCCGACCAGCCCGCCGACATCATCGGCAAGGTCGGCGCGATCACCGCCGAGACCATGCAGCAACTCGGCGGCCCGCAGCGCTCCGGCGACACCATCGGCCAGGGCGGCCTGCAGAGGGCCTACCAGGACCAGCTCACCGGCTCGACCGGCACCGAGGTCGTCACCTATGACCTCAAGACGGGCGAGCAGGCGGCCGAGCTGGCCCGCTGGCCCGGCAGGACGAACACGACATCGGTGCGCACCACCCTGGACAAGGGCGTGCAGCGGTCCGCCGACCTGGCCGTCGGCGGCGGCGGCGCCGCGCTGCTGGTCGCGGTGGACGGGCCGACCGGGCAGATCCGCGCGGTGGCGTCCAGAGAGTTCGACCAAGAGCGCGACGGGCTCGCCGGGCGCTTCCCGCCCGGCACGACGTTCTCCATCGTGGCGGCGGAGGGCCTGCTCGGCGCGGGGCTCGACCCCAAACAGAAGCTGCCGTGCCCCGCCGACCGCACCGTCGGGGGCGCGCGCTTCCAGCAGGCGCAGGCGCAGACACCGGCCACGCAGCAGTCGCCGCCGCCGACGCAGACCCCTGTCCCGGCGCAGCCGCAGGACCCGACCCAGACCCAGCCACCGGCAGGCCAGGCGCCGAGCGTCACCGCGAACTTCGCGCAGGGGTGCGTCACCGCGCTGGCGTCGTTGTCGCGCCGCATCGACGCCGGGTCGCTGGCCCAGGCGGCGGCCCGCTTCGGCATCGGCGGGAGCTGGCGGCTGCCGCTGCGCTCGTTCGCCGGCAGCGTGCCGGCGGCCGCGGGCGACGCCGCGAAGGCGAAGATCATCGCCGGGCAGACGGTCCGGGTGAGCCCGCTGTCGATGGCCCTGGTCGCCGGAGCCCTCAGCTCCGGCACCTGGCGCCCGCCCACGCTGGTCACCTCGCCCTCCTCGCCGGACATCTCCTCGGACGCCTCCTTGGACGTCGCGCCCACGACGCCGCCGCGCCCGGTCACGCTCGACCCTGAGAAGCTGAGCGAGCTTCGCGCGCTCATGCGGGCGGGCGTCGTGTCGGGCTCGGCCACGGCCGCCTCCGCGCCGGGGGAGAAGGTCTACGGCCTGGCCTCGGCCGTGTCGTACACCGAGAAGAAGCGCCAGAGGTCTCTGTCCTGGTTCGTGGGATGGCAGGGCGACCTGGCCGTCGCCGTGCTCACCGAGACGACCAACCCCGCGGCGGCGGCGCAGATCGCCGGCCAGTTCTTCCGCAACGTCCGCACGGCCGCCTGAGACCCGGCCGCGCGGCGGCGGGAACCGCGATGGCGGCGCCCGCGCCGGCCCGGCCGGAAAGCCGGTCGGCAGGGGGCCGCGGAGGGCTTGCGGCCTGCCGCGAATCCGTGGACGAATTATTCTCCGGCCGAGCAACCATCGGGCGGCCGTCCTGCGTCTTTCTCGGTGACCGGGCTCCGCTTGGGGGTTGCGGACCTGGTCGCCGTGATGAGACCAGGGCTTCATCTCGGGGGAAGCCCTGCCGTCCGGACCGGCTCGACCCTGCCGGTCGGCCCCCGGGGGCGTGTGCCATGTGCCACGCCCCCGGGGGTTTCGGCGTGTACGGACGCCAGAGGCGGGCGGTCGCACGGAATCAAGTTGGCACCGCCGGTGTTGTTAGGAGTATCTTCGAGTCGATCGGTCTCTCCGGAGGCCGTGTTGACAACTCCACAGGGGGTGACTGGTTTCGACTTCGGCATGTCGTGCCAGGGGAAGCGGGTCGAGGACTGCGGACATAACCTCGTTAACACTGTGACCGCAAAACAATAAGTGCCAATAACACGCGCACTCAGGGCCACATGGCCCTCGCCGCCTGAGCGAGGTCTAGGCCCTTGTCAGCCCGGGATCGCCTCCGGCCCGGAACTGGCATCGCTAGGAGGCTCAACCGATCGACCCGGTCACGGGGCCGATAGGGAAACCAAACAGTGACTGAGCCCGTCGGTGACTCGCCTGCGAGATCACCGGGGCTGAGAAAATCGCAGCAGGCTGCACCCGGAGAAGCCCTGACGCGGTGTTGAAGGACGCGGGTTCGATTCCCGCCACCTCCACTCGTGGACGAAGGCCCTGCCGGGGCGAGCGACGCTCGCCCCGGCAGGGCCTTCGTGTTGCCGGCCGCCGCAAATCGTGGTGTCCCGGACGGGTGCGGCAGGCCCGTCGGGTGTCCTCCGCCGTCTCCTCAGGTGCACGTGTTCAGCCCGGGGTGAAGCCCGGTGTCCACCAGAGTGCCCGTTTCGCCCGGCGTGAAGTCCGGCCCGCGGCAGGACGCGGCCCGTTAGCCTGGGCGGATGAGCGATCTTGAGTCGGCGGTGGTCAACGGGGTCCGGCTCGCCTACCAGGTGGCGGGGCGGCCCGAGGCTCCGCCTCTGATGCTTCTGCACGGACGGGGCGCCGATCACACCTCGTGGGCCGGTGTCATTCCGCGGCTGGCGACGTCCTTCCGGGTCTACGCGCCGGACGCCCGCGGGAGCGGAGCCAGCGAATGGCCCGGCGTCTACTCGCTCGAGTCGATGCGCGATGACGTGATCGCCCTGCTCGACCACCTCGAACTGCCCGCCGTGACCGTCGTCGCGCACTCCATGGGCGGCATGGTCGCCTCCCTGGTCGCCCAGGCCCATCCGGGCCGCGTCGAGCGCATGGTGCTGGAGGACGTGCCAGCGCCGCACCCCGCCGGACTGCCCGTCCCCGAACGGCCGGACGGCGAGCCGGCCTTCGACTGGGCCATGGTCGAGCAGACCGCCCACCAGCGCAACCACCCCGATCCGGCCTGGCTGGACGGGCTGGCGAAGGTCACCGCGCCGACGCTGGTCATCGCGGGCGGCGCGCCGAGCCACCTTCCCCAGGACCAGGTGGCCGACATGGCCCGTCGCATCCCCGGCGCCCGCCTGGTGACGATCGAGGCCGGTCACGAGATCCACCTCACCCGCCCGGAGGAATTCCTCGCCGCGCTCGCGGACTTCCTCG
Organism: Sphaerisporangium dianthi; assembly: GCF_042654065.1. Lineage (NCBI taxonomy): Bacteria > Bacillati > Actinomycetota > Actinomycetes > Streptosporangiales > Streptosporangiaceae > Sphaerisporangium > Sphaerisporangium dianthi. Next base: position 349,867 of record NZ_JBHSFP010000006.1, read on the forward strand.
GGCGCTGAGCGGGCTCGGCCTCCGGCCGGGCGGCGGAGACGCCCACCGGCGGTGCGAGGGTCCGCCGCACTATGCGAGGGTCTCGCCGGCCGTATCGGTCAGCCTGCCGTATCGGTCAGCCGGCCGTATCGGTCAGAGGTAGAGGCGGATGGCGCCGGTGAGGATCCGGCGGGCGGTGGCGAAGACCTCGTCGGCCGTGGCGGGGGACGGCGGCGGCGCGACGACCTGCACCATCTGCGTGCTCGGCTCGCCTACGTCGGGGAACAGCTCCCACTTCCAGGCCGGGCTCGTCAGGCTGTCGAAGCGCTCGAGGCTCACCACGAGGGGCGCCGTGCCGTCCCACCCCCAGGGAGGCGTCTGCGCGAGCCGCGCGAGGCGGACGGAGGCCCGCGACGCCGGACCGCCGCCGCCCTGCGCCGGTCGCGGGTCCAGGCGGGCCGGGTGGGGGGCGAGGGACGCCTGCCGAAGGTCCAGGTCGGTCGGGTGAGGGCCGGGAGAGGCGCTTCGCGTGCTCAGCGTCGCCAGGCCGGCGCGTTCGGCGGCCTCGCGGAGCAGGCCGTACGGATCGTCCAGATCAGCCAGGGAGGCGTGCCGGTACGCGGTCGACTGGGCGAGCAGCACGGACTCGGCCAGGCGCTGGTCGGTGCCGTGCTCGCCGGCCCAGTCGCCCGGGGCGATGCCATGCCGCTCCCCGGTCGCGCGCAGGTCGGCCAGCAGCCGCGCGGCGGCGGCCAGCGTCGAGGGGGTGTAGACGGTGCGATAGTGCCCGCGCGCCACCCGCTCGATCATCTGGCGGGCGGAGGCGGTGTCGGTGGTGGTCATCGGCTGCTGTCCCTCATCGTCTCGCCTGTGACCGTAAGGACTTTATCCCCACTTGATCCATTGCGGGACCCGGGGCGGTCCGCCGCCCGCTTCCATCGGCCGAGTCGACAGCGGGAGGGCGCCCCAGGGGAGGACCGGGTGGCACGCTCTCGTCGTCCGTTCGGGCGTGACGGTCAGCCGCCCGAGAGGGTGCCCAGGGTGACGGTGACGGTGGCGGTCTTGCCGTTCGGGTGATGGATCTCGACGTTCGTCCGCGTGCCCGGCTTGAGGCCGGCGAGCACCTCCGACAGGGCCGCGGCCGTCGGCGTCGGCTTGCCGTCGACGCTGGAGATGACGTCGCCGGGCTTGATTCCGGCCTTGGCCGCGCCGCCGCCCGGGTCGACCTGGGCGACGCCGACGCCGACCGGACGCCCTTCGGAGTCCACGACGGTGTTGACCCGGACGCCGAGCGCGGCGCGCCGCGTGTTGGTGACCTTGCCGTGCCTGATGATCTGCTCGGCCACGTCCTTGGCGGTGCTGCTCGGGATGGCGAACCCGATGCCGGGGGCGGCGCCGCCGCCCAGGTCGGGGTTGATGGCGGCCAGCGTGGGGACGCCGATCACCTCGCCCCTGAGGTTGGTGAGCGCGCCGCCGCTGTTGCCCGGGTTGATCGACGCGGAGGTCTGGATGGCGTTGGTGATGGTGGCTCCCGGCGAGCCCTCGCCCTGCGGTTCGGTCACGGTGCGGCCGAGCGCTGAGATGATGCCGTTGGTCACGCTTCCCGACAGGCCGAGCGGGTTGCCCATGGCCAGGACCATCTGGCCGACCTTCAGCCTGTTGGAGTCGCCGAACGTGGCGGGGGTGAGACCGGTCCGGTCGGTGACGCGGATGACGGCGAGGTCGCCCAGAGGATAGGACGAGACCAGGTCCGCCTTGCGGGGTTTGCCGCCCGTGGCGAGTGTGACCTCGAAGGTCTTGGACTTGCCCACCACGTGGGCGTTCGTCACGATGTGACCCTGGGTGTCGTACACGATGCCCGAGCCCAGCCCGCCCGAGGTGTTGATCTGCACGATGGACGGCAGGACCTGGGCGATGACCCGCTCGTACGCCTGCTCCTCGGTGATCACCGAGGCGTCCGACGGCGGGGTGCCGCCGCCGCGCTCGGACGCCGTGCTCGTCGAGGCCGGGGCTCCGGTGAGGCCGCATCCGCTCAGCACCAGTGCCCCGGCCACCCCCGCGGCCACGGCGTGCCGCACGGCATGCCCGGCTCTCCGGTTACCTGGTGTAGTCGCCATGGAACACGTCATTCCCGACTCTAGGGAAGATACTCGTCATATACCTCCAATGACGTGATCTTGGTGATAGACGGGCACGTACCACCGCCGTGGCTGGGGCCAGGTTTCTCAATCGGTGCTTCCAGGGCGCTGACCTGTGGCAACGTGGTGCCGGACGCGGAAGCGGCAGGGCCGGGCAGCGTGGATCACGATTTGTGACGTAGTCTGCCGACATGGCGGACGGCGCTGGTAACTCCCCAAGCCGCCCTGGGTCTGGGCGGCCTCCGACATACGTTCCCTCCTACGACGCGCCCACCACGCCGATGCCGCGGGTGAGCCCTGAGCAGGCGCTCGCCATGGCGCAGGCCGCGACGGACACCGCGAAGGCCGCCACCGAGGCCAAGGCCGCCGCCGAGGCCGCCAAGACCGCCAAGGCCCCATCCGCCTCGGACACGGAGTCCGTCGCGGAGGCCGCCTCCTCCTCGGACGCGGAGTCCGTCCCTGAGGCCGCCTCCTCCTCGGACACGGTGGAGATCCGCGTGCGAGCGAGACCGCACGTCGCGGGCGCGGCCAAGCGCGCCGAGCCGGTACGCGGCGATGCCGCGCGCGGCGGCGCGGGCGGTGGCCGCGACGAGAGCGACGAGATCACGGTCAACGTGCGCAGGCCCGGTGGACCGTTCCCCCCGCGAGGCGGCCCCGCGTCCCCCGCGGAGCCGGTCGCCCGGCCGCGGTACGCCGAGAGGCGCGAGCGTCCGGGCGCGCTGGGCGCGGCGGTCCTCCGCGTCGGCGACATCCCGATCAAGGCGGTGTACGGCATCGGCGCGCTGATCGCCACCGTGGCCATCGTGATCCTGATCTTCGCGTTGTTCTCGGAGGACAAGCCGGGCGACCCGGTGCGGGTGGACCCGGCACAGGCCGGCGGGCCGGCCGTGCCGAGCGCGCCGGCGAAGCCCACGCCGCCTCCGATCGCCGTGCCGCCGGCGCCGGCGGCCAAGGCGATGACCGTCTTCCCCGGCACGGGCACGCCGATCGCGGCGTACGTGCTGGACCGCGCCGCGGGCATCACCTACGTCCAGTACGGCGCGCCGTGGGCCAAGACGTCCAAGCCGCCCTTCTCGGCGGCCCAGAAGGTCGGCTCCGCGAAGCGGCCGCAGGCGTTGATCGCCTCCGGCCCGGTTCCGCTGGCCGTGCCCAAGGCGCCGACGACCTACGACGGCTACCGCAAGCTGGCGGTCAAGGCCGCGAAGTGGACGCTGCGCTACCAGCCGGCCGGTTCGAAGTTCACCTGGACGGTGTCGCAGCGGGCGCGCTACAACCTCGGGTGGGTGCTCGGCTACAAGGTCGGCTACGTGCAGGGCGGCAAGAAGCACTCCTCGCAGGCGTACGTCTTCGTCGTCTCCGCGCCGGCGAAGAAGAAGCCCGCGATGCTGTTCGCGACCGTGACCGACGCCCGCGAGGCGCTCTACCACGATCTGAACATGCTCTTCTGGACGGCCCGCGCCGGCTGAGGCGCGGCGGCGGGCGTCCGGCGCGATCGGTGACGTATCCGTGCCCGGCCGTTGGCCTTGGAAGCATCTTCTAGAATATGATTCTGGGACGTCTGGAGGCCGAGCGGCACGGAGGGTGTTATGGCGATCGGGTTGAGCGAGGAGCACGAGGCGCTCCGCGAGTCCGTGAGCGGCTGGGCAGAGCGCAATGTCCCCGCGGAGGTCGTGCGCGCGGCCGTCGGCGCGCAGGACGAGCAGCGGCCCGCGTTCTGGGGCGGCCTGGCCGACCAGGGCCTGCTGGGCCTGCACCTGCCCGAGGAGTACGGCGGCAGCGGCTTCGGCCTGCTGGAGACCGCCGTGGCCGTCGAGGCGCTCGGCGAGCGCGTCGCACCGGGCCCGTACGTTCCGACCGTCCTGGCCTCGGCCGTCATCCTGGCCTCCGACGGCAAGGCGCGCGGCGAGCTGCTCCCCGGCCTGGCCGACGGCACGCTGACCGGCGCCGTCGCGCTCGGTGGCGCGCTGACCGGCACCCGCGGCGACGACGGAGTCCTGACCGTCAGCGGCGCCGCCGATCCCGTGCTCGGCGCGGCGCTCGCCGACGTGCTCGTCCTGCCGGTGAGCACCGGCCAGGGCGAAGAGTGGGTCGTCCTGTCCGCCGCCGACGTGACCGTCACCCAGGGCGGGAGCCTCGACCTCACCAGGGCGGTGGCCAAGGTCGAGGCGGACGCGGTCGTGGTGCCGGGCGAGCGGATCCTCGACGGGCTCGACCGGGCGCGCGTCCGCGATCTCGCCGCGATCCTGTTCGGCGCCGAGGCGGCTGGCGTCGCCTCCTGGTGCGTGCGCGCCGCCGCCGACTACGCCAAGGTGCGCGTGCAGTTCGGCCGTCCCATCGGCCAGTTCCAGGGGGTCAAGCACAAGGCGTCCCGCATGCTCGTCGCGCTGGAGCAGGCCCGCGCCACCGTGTGGGACGCCACCCGCGCGGCCGGCGACGAGCTGCGTTACGCCGCCGCGATCGCCGGGGTCATGGCCCCCGACGCCGCCGTGCGGTGCGCCAAGGACGCCATCCAGATCTTCGGCGGCATCGGCTACACCTTCGAGCACGACGCCCACCTGTACTACCGCCGCGCGCTCACCCTGCGGGCGCTGCTCGGCCCGTCGGCGGAGTGGGCCGAGACGGTGGCCTCCTGCGCCCTGTCCGGCGTGACCCGCGAGATGGAGATCGAGCTTCCCGAGGACACCGAGGCGCTGCGCTCAGCCATCCGCGAAGAGGTCGCCGAGATCGCCGCGCTGGAGGGCAAGGAGCAGAAGCGCGCCCTGGCCGCCAGGGGCTTCGTGATGCCCCACCTGCCCGAGCCGTGGGGACGGGGCGCCTCGCCGCTTGAGCAGGTGCTCATCTACCAGGAGCTCAAGACCGCGCGCGTACGGCTGCCGCAGATGATCATCGGTGCGTGGGTGGTGCCGTCCCTCGTGGCCTACGGCACCTCCGGGCAGCAGGAACGGTTCCTGCCCGCGACCCTGTCCGGCGAGATGATCTGGTGCCAGCTGTTCAGCGAGCCCGGCGCGGGCTCGGACCTGGCGTCGCTGCAGATGAAGGCCGAGCGGGTCGAGGGCGGCTGGAGGCTCAACGGCCAGAAGATCTGGACCTCCGTCGCGCACGTCGCCGAGTGGGGCATCTGCATCGCGCGCACCGACAGCGGCAGGCCCAAGCACGACGGCATCACCTACTTCCTGGTCGACATGAAGGCCCCCGGGGTCACCGTCCGGCCGCTCACCGAGATGACCGGGGAGAACCTGTTCAACGAGGTGTTCCTCGACGACGTCGTGGTCCCGGACGAGATGGTCGTGGGCGAGATCAACGAGGGCTGGAGGGTCGCGCGCAACACGTTGTCCAACGAGCGCGTGTCCCTGTCGTCGGGATCCGGCGGCACCGGGTCCTCGGTCCCCGACCTGCTCGGCCTGGCCTCCCGTCTCGGCCGCGACCTCACGGCGGCCGAGCGGCAGCAGGTGGCGCACGTGATCTGCGAGGGGCACTCGATCAACGCGCTCAGCCTCCGCGTCACGCTGAAGCAGCTCGCCGGCGCAGAGCCGGGCGCCGACGCCTCGGTGCGCAAACTGCTGTCCACCTCGCACGCCCAGCACGTGTCCGAATGCGCGGTGGACCTGCTCGGCGCGTCGGCGACGACGGCCGCCGACATGAAGCTCGGCGACGCCGGCTACTGGAACCGGGCGGTCCTCGCCACGCGGGCGATGACCATCTACGGCGGCACCACCGAGGTCCAGCTCAACATCATCGCCGAACGCATGCTCGGCCTTCCCCGGGACCCCGAACCCGGCAAGTGATCTCCGGCGCCAGGGGTCCCGGTCCCCGGACGGGCACCCCTGGCGCCGCACGTCCGCCGCACGTCCGCCGCACGTCCGCCGCACGTCCGCCGCACGTCCGCCGCACGTCCGCCGCACGCTCGCGGCGGACGTCCGCGGCGGTCGTTCCCGTGCGGCCGGTGGCCCGCTGAGGCGGTGGTGGGCCCGGTGGCGCACCGTCGCCGATTCCTGGGCGCCGTCCCGGATCCGCAGTGCCGAACCGATACGAGGCCGCGGCTTTCCGGCCTGAAATGTTCATGGTTCGGCGAGACGTTGATGCAGCTCACCCGCTCGCCGGCCCGCCTCGTGCTTGACCCTCCGCCGAGGGCGGAACCAGACTCCGCGTGAGTGTCATCCCTCCGCGAACCACCGCAGCGGCCCGCATCCGTCGCGCTCGCGTGCCGTTCGGCAAGCGGAAATGTTAGCGCTAACAACCGCAGGAGCCGATCAAGCCGAAATCCTGTCGACGACACGATCAAGACCCATCCCAGTGGCGACGTGGGCGGCCGGGCCACCGGGACGGAAGAGAGCGCGGAACAGCACCAACGGCCAAGAGGAAGAGACATGACGCAAGATCAGAATGTGCCCGTGAGCGGTGAGCGAAGCCTGCTGAGCCGGAGAAACGTCCTGGCGACGATAGGGGTCACGACCGCGGTGGCGATCGCCGGGGCCCCGGGAGCCGCGGCCGCGACGGCCGTCATCGATCCGTCGGCGCAGCGGCAGACGATCCGAGGCTTCGGCGGCATGGCCCACGCGATCTGGATCGGCGACCTGACGGCTGCCCAGCGGGAGACGGCGTTCGGCACCGGCGAGGGCAAGCTCGGGTTCTCCGTGCTGAGGATCCCCGTCAATGAGAACCAGTCGGACTGGGGCCGTGACCTGGCGACGGCGAAGCGCGCGGTCGAGCTCGGGGCGAGCGTCATCGCGTCGCCGTGGAACCCTCCCGCGAGCATGATCGAGACCTTCACCCGCGGCAGCCAGACCAACGCCAAGCGCCTCAGGGCCAGCTCGTACGCGGCGTACGCCCAGCATCTGAACAGCTTCACCACGTACATGCGGAACAACGGGGTGAACCTGTACGGCATCTCGGTGCAGAACGAGCCCGACTACGCGCATGACTGGACGTGGTGGACGTCCGGCGAGATCGTCAAGTTCCTGCGGGAGAACGCCGGCTCGATCAGCACCAGGGTCATCGCGCCCGAGTCCTTCCAGTACGTGAAGTCCATGTCGGACCCGATCCTCAACGACTCCACGGCGCTCGCCAACGTGGACATCATCGGGGCCCACCTCTACGGCACGTCGTACTCGAACTTCCCCTACCCCCTCTTCAAGCAGAAGGGCGCGGGCAAAGAGCTCTGGATGACCGAGGTCTACTACCCCAACAGCAGCGATTCGGGGGACCTCTGGCCCCAGGCGCTCGACGTGGGGGAGCACATCCACCACGCCATGGTGGACGCCGAGTTCCAGGCGTACATCTGGTGGACCATCCGGCGCAGCTACGGTCCCATGCGGGAGGATGGTCAGCTCAGCAAGCGCGGCGCCATGATGGCGCAGTTTGCGAGGTTCGTCCGCCCCGGATACGTGCGGATCGACGCGACGGCGAACCCGGCGTCGAACGTCTACGTCTCGGCGTACCGGAGCGGCAACACCGTCGTCATCGTCGCCGTCAACAAGAACACCTCCGCGGTGAGCCAGCAGTTCACCCTGTCGAACACCACCTCGTCCGGCAGTGTCTCGTCCTGGCTGAGCGACGCGAGCAGGAACGTCGCCCCCCAGGCGGCGACCAGCATGTCGAACGGCTCCCTCACCGTCTCGCTTCCCGCGCGAAGCGTGACGACCTTCGTGGCCAGCCTGACCGGCGGTCCCTCGCCCACCCCGACGCCGACCCCGACGGTCACGCCGACGGTCACCCCGACCCCCACGCCGACGCCCACCCCGTCGACCGGGACCGGGCCCCGGGTCACCTACACGATGAGCGCCTGGAACAACGGTTTCACCGCCAACATCGCCATCACCAACACCGGGACCTCGACGATCAACGGCTGGACGCTCGCCTTCACCCTGCCCTCCGGCCAGACCATCACCTCGGCCTGGAACGTCACCTTCTCGCCCTCCAGCGGCCAGGTGAGCGGCACCAACGTCGGCCACAACGGCACGATCGCCCCCGGGGCCACGGTCGAGGTCGGCTTCCAGGCCAACCACACCGGCAACACCTCCGAACCGACCGCCTTCACCCTCAACGGCGTCCCCTGCACCGTGGCCTGACCGGCACGTGAACCCATCCCCGGAGCCTGACCGGCTCAGGGGGCCAGGTGCGGCCCCTCCGGCGGCGGAGGGGCCCGGCGTCTGGTGAGGCGGCCGGGCTCGGACGGCTCCGGCGCTCCCTCATGGCCGTGGCAAGGTGCCAGGTTCGGGTAGTTTTGCGTGGTCTGCTGCTTGCCGCCGACCGGAGTGGGCCATGCGAGACCATCGGTTCGTGCGGGCGGCGCCCGCGGTGGCCGCGCTGATCGTGGGCATCGTGGCCCTGGGACCGGCGCTTCGGCCGGGTTTCGTGCTGCGGTACGACATGGTCTTCGTGCCCGACCCTCCGGTGGCCTGGCCGCAGGGGGGCTTCCCCCGGGCGGTGCCGAGCGACCTCGTCGTCGCGCTGCTCTCGCACGTCGTCCCCGCCCCCCTGCTGCAGAAGCTCATCCTGCTCGGCGTCTTCGTCCTCGCCGGCACCGGCGCCGCCGCCCTGTTGCCGCGAGCCCGCCGGGCGCACGAGGACGGCACGGCTCCCATGGACGGCACGGTCCCGGTGGACGGCCCGGTTCGGGGGGGTGAGCGGAAGGACGCGGGGCTGCTCGTGGCGCGGGTGGCGGCGGCGGTGTTCTACGCCTGGAACGCCTACCTCGCGCAGCGGCTGCTGCTCGGGCAGTGGGCGTTGCTGCTCGGCTTCGCCGGCCTGCCGTGGGCGGTCAGGGCGGCGGCCCGGGGCGACTGGCGGCGGCTCGCGCTCGCCCTGCTCCCGGCGGCCGTCGGCGGCTTCCAGGCCATGCTCGTCTCCGCCCTCGTCGTGCTGCCCGTCGCGGCCACCCGCGAGAAGGATCGGTCGCGCGGGACGCTGCGAGCCGGGGCGGTGCTGGCCGTGCTGAGCCTCCCGTGGGCGGTGCCCGCGCTGCTCAGCGGGGCGGTCACCGACCCGGCAGGGGTCGACGCCTTCGCGGCCCGCGCCGACGGGCCGTTCGGCACGGCCGGCAGCCTGCTGACGCTCGGCGGCATCTGGAACGCCGAGGCGACCGTGCCGGGCCAGTCCGCGTGGTGGCTCGCCACGGCCCGGCTCCTGCTCGCCGTGCTCGCCGTCGCCGCCTTCACCCGGCTCCGCGCCGCGCCGTACCGGACCGGGCTGGCGATCGCGGCCGTGATGGGGCTCGCCATAGCGCTGACCGGGGCGTACGCGCCCGGCGCGCTCAAGGCGCTGATCGCCTTCTGGCCGGGCTTCGGCCCGCTGCGCGACGGCCAGCTCTACATCGCCCCCCTGGCACTGGTCCAGGCGGTGGGCTTCGGGTCGCTGGCCCGCCGTACGACGGCGCCGGCATCGCCGTACCTCTCCTCGCCGTCGCGGCGCCGATTCGGCTCGGACGAGCGAAGGCGGGGAGAAGGCCTCCGGGACGGGGACGACGAGTCCCCGACGGGGCGGGAGGGGGAGGTTCGGTCGGGGTCGGATGGGTGGGGTGAGTCTTGGGTTGGGCGGGAG